>NZ_JAHPPD010000079.1:0-5292 GCF_019061365.1 Lentilactobacillus dabitei | reverse complement strand
TTTGGAATTTTTGCTTGTGGTGCTTACATGCAGACTTCTGCTTGGAGGAGCTGTCCTAAGAACAAGTGAGCGGAGCCAGGCGGTTAGCAACCGGAGCGTAAGTTGCCGCAAGGAGAAATTCCGGTTTTTGGAATTTTTGCTTGTGGTGCTTACGTGCAGGTTGCTGCCTGGAGGAGCTGTCCTAAAAGAAAGATAATGTCCATAAATAGAAAAATAAGGTCTGGACATATATTAATTTTCAATCAATGATCATTCACTTAGATCACCGTAGCCACCTAAAGTTGCGCCAAACGGCTGATCCCAGAATTTAACAAAGATGACCAACTATTCCAAAATCAGGAATAATTGGTCATCTTTGTTAAATTCTGGGATCAAAACGCCTATTGGTCCAGTCTCATTTTTAGAATCACTTATTTCGTGATAAAGACGTACAATGTTGAGGTCGAGTACCCCAAACTAAACCTGATACCATTTGAATGGAACGTCGGAGCAGTGGTTGAACTCGACTTTTTTGCTTTAGCAGACTTTTGAAAGTCCTTTAGCACATGTTTGGCGTTGGCACCAACACTATCCGCCAAAATGGAGAATGACATGATAAATGGTTTGAGGTCCTTTTTGTGTTTTAAACTTGATACGGGTACCATCATTGCAATTCCAAGTACCTGATCATTGTTCAAATTGGCCCGTAGCGTCAGCTTATCCGACGAAATTAAATTGTGAATACCGGATTTCGGGGATGCTGGCAGCAATTGATCAGCCACGCTCGTTTTTGCCTGTTTCATCGCCGGGGCGAGTTGGGCTTGGGTTTGCTTCAATTTGGCAGCTTCCGCTTGTAATGTGGCGGCTTGCTTAGCCTTTTGCTGCATGGCGGCCATTCCGGTTGCCTTGCTGGCTTTTAATGCCTGGGATTTCTGCTTCAGTTCAGCTGCTTGGGCTGCCATGCCCCTGGCCAACTGCTGATCCTTTTTGGAAAGGGCAGTTCCCGTGAGTGCCTGATTATACGAAGCCCGCACTTTGTTGTAAGTTGAAATAACGTCCGCTTTGGCAACGTGGACTGTTTGCCGTTTCCCATCAGCTGACAAGTGAACAGTTTGTTTGTAGTCCTTGGTGGGAACACTGATCACGAAGGCGCCATTGGTGGTCTTCGTGGATTTCTTTGCGCCACCATTAATCGCATAGTGAACTTTTGCCTGATTGCTTTTGCCTTTAACCGTCACGGCGAGGGCATTAGCACTTAAATGATGATCTGAAACGGTTAGTGTGGGTTTGCCACAGCCACTCAGCAATAGTGTTAACGAGGCAGCTGCAAACAATAAACCGATGATTTTCTTCATTAGTAGCTTCCTCCTAATCAAATGACACGTCGTCTGAGAATTGACTGTTGTAAAGGTCTGCATAGAACCCGTTTTTGGCCAACAGTTCATTATGCGTTCCAGTTTCCACAACGGCCCCGTGATTCATCACGATGATATTATCTGCATTCTGAATAGTCGACAATCGATGGGCAACCACAAAGCTGGTCCGATTTTCCAGCAACTGACTCATTGCATGCTGGATCTGAACTTCGGTCCGGGTATCAACAGAACTGGTTGCTTCATCCAAAATGAGGATTTCAGGATCGGCAACAAATGCTCTGGCAATTGTGATTAACTGGCGTTGGCCTTGAGAAATGTTTGAGGCGGATTCATTCAAGACGGTATCGTATCCTTTTGGCAGCTTGCGAACAAATTCATCTACATGGGCTGCCTTAGCGACGGCGATAATTTCATCTTTGCTGGCATCCTCGCGCCCGTACTTGATGTTGTCATAGATTGACCCGGTGAAGAGCCAGGTATCTTGAAGCACCATGGCAAAATGGGATCGGAGTTTTTCTCGGTCCAAGTCACGGGTATCAACGCCTTTGAGACGGATGCTGCCGCCTTTAACATCATAGAAACGTTCCAACAAATTAATGATGGTAGTTTTCCCAGCACCAGTCGGGCCGACAATGGCAACCTGTTGGCCAGGCTTAACGGCTAGATTATAGTCCTTCATCAGCAACTCATCTTCGTAACCGAACTGAACATGTTCCAACTCAACCAAGTTATCGGTATCGTTTTCAACGGGTCGATTAGCTTTGGTAATCTTCATCTCTTCTTCATCGATGACTTCAAACACCCGCTCGGCAGACGCAATCGTTGATTGAATGGTGTTCATAAGGTTGGCCAACTGGGAGATTGGCTGTGAAAATTGGTTGGTATACTGCAGGAATGCCTGGACATTACCAAGCGTCACAGTTCCGTTAGCAACTTGAATACCGCCAACAACGGCGACGAATACATAACCAATGTTGTTCAAGAAGATCATCAGGGGCATGATAATTCCGGAAATAAACTGGGCTTTCCAAGCAGCCTGATAGTACTTCTTATTTTGAACTTCGAACTGGTCAATGGTATCTTTTTCTTTATTAAAACTCTTGAGGACAATCTGGCCAGCGTAATTTTCTTCAACCTGGTTGTTTAACAACCCCAGGCTCTTTTGTTGGGCGGCAAAGTACTTCTGTGATCTGGGGGCAACAATGCCAACAATCACTAAGCTCAACGGGATGGTTACTAATGCGATGAGGGTCAGCTTCCAGCTAATCGTAAACATCATCCACAGAGTTCCAATAAAGGTCACAAAGCTGGTAACGGCTTGAGTTAGACTCTGCTGAAGGGTACTGGCGATGTTATCCATATCATTGACAGCCCGGCTCATGATATCCCCGTTACTATGGGTATCATAATATTTGATTGGCACGAGGCGCATCTTTTGTTTCATTTGCCGCCGTAATTTATAAACGGTATTCTGAGAAATTCGGGTCATGATGTATTGCTGCAGGAAACTGAAGATTGCGGCAGCCAAGTACATCACAATAACGATCAGGATAATTTGAAAGATTTTCTCGTAGTTAATCGGCAATGAGCCAATCTCGAAGCCAGCTTTTTGTTGGGCGTTGCCTTTCATTAAACCTTTGAAAATTTCAGTCGTTGCTTCCCCTAAGATCTTGGGGGTTCTGATTTGGAAGATGACACTGATAATGGCAAAAACCATTACCAGCACTAACCCAATCAGCCGGTCCTGCATGTAATTCAACAGCCGCCTTGTGGTTCCCCAGAAGTTATGAGGCTTTTGGACAACGCCTTGAAAGCCGCCACGGCCGCCATGATTTTGGTTAGTTGGTTGAGGAGCAGTCTCTTTTTCAGCCATTATTTTTCATCCTCCTCTCGTAATTGTGAATGAATAATTTCTTGGTAAACCTTGTTGGTGGCCCGCAATTCATCATGAGTGCCCTTACCAACCAATTTACCATTATCCAATACTAAGATGAGGTCAGCATCGGCAACTGTGGCGATTCGTTGAGCAACGATGACCGTGATGCTCTGTTGGATGTGTTTGTCGGCTCGTAAAGCTGCCCGCAAATCGGCATCGGTTTTGAAGTCCAATGCAGAAAACGAATCATCGAAAACGTAGACGGACGATTTTTTGACCAAGGCTCGGGCGATTGCCAACCGTTGTTTTTGGCCGCCAGAAAAGTTGTCACCGCCTTGTTCAACCTGCATGTCGAGGCCGGCAGGATCTTCTTCAATGAAGTCCTTTGCTCGGGCAATGTCTAGTGCATGCCAAATTTGATCGTCGGTAGCGTTCTCGTTACCATATTTCAAATTATCGCGGACACTTCCAGTGAAAAGGGTGGCTTTTTGGGGAACCAATGAGATTTGATTCCTGAGGTCGACCATTGAGAGGTCCTCAATGTTATGACCATCCAATTCGATGTCGCCTTTATCAACATCATAGAAACGGGGAATCAGGCTGACCAGGGTGGTTTTCCCAGAACCGGTCCCACCAATGATGGCAATTGTTTGGCCACTGTGGGCTTCGAAGTCGATATCACTTAGGGCGGGAAGTTCAGCGTTATGGTAACGATAGTCTACGTGATCAAATTTTAAAGTATGATTTTTAGCATGAGGATCAAGCACGGCCGGCTTAGGTGCTTGCTTCATGGTTGATTTTAAATTCAGAACGGTCTGGATTCGTTTGGCAGATGCTTGGGCTCTTGGGATGAACACAAAGACCATTGATAGCATCATGAAGCTCATCAGAATCTGCATTGCGTAACTCATGAACGCAATTAAGTTACCAACCTGCATGGCTTGGCTACCAATTAATTTGGCACCGAACCAAACAATCGCAACGTTAGTCCCACTCATGATCAGGGTCATAACTGGAAATGCCAAGGCGATGATTGTGTTGACTTTGATGGCGTTGTCAGTGTAATCACGGTTGGCATCTTCAAAGCGATTCTGTTCGAATTGATCCTGCCGGAAAGCCCGAATGACTCGGACGCCAGTCAGTCCTTCACGGAAAATTCGGTTGATTTTATCCGTCTTGGTCTGCATTGCTCTAAACAGTGGTACAGAGAAGTATAGCAACAGGCCAACAAAAACGATCATGATTGGTAAAACAATTAAAAAGATCATCGTCAATTGGTGATCCTTGGTGTAAGCCAAGAAGCTGGCACCGATCAACATGATTGGGGCCATTAACATCATCCGCAGCATGATAATGGCGACGTTTTGAATTTGGACCACATCGTTGGTTGTCCGGGTAATGAGAGAAGAGGTTTCAATCTGGTCATACTCATCTTTTGTAAAATTGATCACTTTACGGTAAACGTCGCTGCGTAAATTTTGACCGAGCTTTTGAGAAGTTCTGGCCGCCAGAAATACGTTGCAGATCGCCGCAAAAATACTAACAAGTGAGAAACCGGCCATTTCGGCACCGACTTTCCAAATATATGGAATGTCTCCTTTGGCAACCCCGTTGTTAACAATGTCGGAGGTGAGGCTGGGTAAGTTCAAGTTCGCAATCACTTGAACGCACATAAACAGGACTGCTCCGAGGACTGCCAGGTACGAGATCCGGTTCTTAGCAATTTTCAGCATGTTGGGACTCCTTCCAGGTTCTTTTCGAATCATTATTTGTTACTTAATTAGGTACCGAACTATGTTACTGCTCAATATGGAAAAATACAAGCCATAAATAGATTGTTTTAGCAAATCGATAAATTCCATTATGAACTATTCTGCAATAAAATTCACGTGTTTATATATAAGTCTGTCTAACCAATATATAATAGAAGAAAAGACAACCAGCTGTTATGACAGGACTTCGTAAAAGAGAAGAGGTAAAATTGAGGTGTACCCCAAAAGTTAAAGTAAATATTTGCTTGTCTTTCCTAGGCGGCACGGAGTCGATAGCTTATCGGCGCTG
>NZ_JAHPPD010000078.1 GCF_019061365.1 Lentilactobacillus dabitei | reverse complement strand
CCGAACACAGCAGTTAAGCTTCTGCACGCCGAGAGTAGTTGGGGGATCGCCCCCTGCGAGGGTAGGACGTTGCCACGCAATCAATAAAGGTCTTCAATGGTATTTACTGTTGAAGGCTTTTGTTTTATATTGAAATAAGTACATATTTTAAGAAGGATACAGGTGAAATTATGAAGCGCTACAAAGCATACCGATTAACCTTAGGATGGCAGATCCTCATTGGGTTGGTTCTGGGAGTTGTCTTCGGAGTTATTTTTTATAAAAATAATACTGCGATTACGACCATGCAGAATATTGGAACAATGTTCATTAATTTGATTCAAATGATTGTTTTGCCAATTGTGGTTTCATGTTTAACAGTCGGAATTGCCAGCATGGGAGACATTAAAAAACTTGGTAGAGTTGGCCTGAAAACAATTATCTACTTTGAATTAATGACAACAATCGCAATTGCACTTGGAATGATAGTTGCAAATGTTTTGCATCCCGGGACATTGATTGATATTCATTCGCTTCATGGTTCAGATATAAGTCAATACATGGCAACAGCAAAGTCTGCTCAGCATACGGGTATTTGGGGTACACTGTTGGGAATCATTCCCACCAACATTTTTCGCTCATTGGCTAACGGTGATATGATGCCGGTTATTTTTTTCTCAGTTTTCTTTGGACTTGGAATTGCGGCCATTGGAGAAAAGGGGAAAATTTTAATTGATGGATTGAACGCGGTAGCTGAAGTAATGTTTAAAGTAACCAACTGGGTGATGCATGCTGCCCCAATTGGAGTTTGTGCACTGATCGGCGTTGCCCTGGCAGAAATGGGTATTGGCGCCTTAATTCCACTTGGTTACTTTGTGGCAATTGCCTACGTCACAATGACCGTATTCATATTAGTTATGATGGGCATTGTGGCGAAGATATTTGGGTTCAGCATTTTTGATCTGTTATTGGTTATTAAGGACGAAATTGTCTTAGCATTTTCAACCGCCAGTTCAGAAGCGGTCTTGCCAAAGATGATCGAAAAAATGGGAAAATTTGGTTCAAGCCAAGGAATTGTTTCATTTGTCATTCCAACTGGCTATACGTTTAATTTGGATGGTTCAGCAATTTATCAATCAATTGCGGCACTCTTCCTAGCTCAGGCATACCATATCAACCTTTCAATCGGCCAGCAGATTACTTTGCTAGTTGTCCTAATGATTACTTCAAAAGGAATGGCCGGCGTTCCTGGCGCTTCCTTTGTGGTCCTACTGGCAACAATTTCAACAATTGGTGTCCCAGTTACTGGTTTAACGTTTATTGCTGGGATCGATCGAATTGTTGATATGGGAAGGACAGCCGTTAACGTAGTGGGTAACTCATTAGCCACTGTCGTGATTGGTAAATCCGAAAAAGAATTTGACGAAGAAAAATCGCGCAAATACATTGCTTCATTTAAAAGAAAGTAAATTAAAAGCCGTCAACGAAATTTACGTTGACGGCTTTATAATGTTATTAGTTCGATAAGATAGCAGTCACTTTTCAAGAATTAGTTTCCACCAAATTCTTGGAGGTAATGTCCCTCATAATTACTATTATTATCGTATTTATGTGTTGGCAATATATGACGATTAACCTCATTCTCCCCAATTAGTTTCCTAAAAGGTGAAGCGTTTATCGGTTAACTTAACCGATTGAACACAGGTACGTCAATACCTCAATGTTCAAAACCACCGAGAAATTGCATTAATTGAATTCCCAATGAGTCGCGCTATCTAAACAACGAAGTCGAGAAATTTCTTGTGATCCATTCAGCATTAAAGCCGATAAGCAAGAAACAAAACATTTAGATGGTTAGACTATTAATGATTTTGGGAAAATCGATTGTAACAATTTCTCGTTAAATCAAGGCCGCGAGGTTATCACAACCGACTTTCCCTTGGTAGACTGGTGTTTCGACGCTCCAGGATCTTTAAATTCAGTTGTCATAACACTCACCTCTTTAATCAAATTTTCGGAATAAAAAGTGCCCAGCTATTAACGACTGGACACACAAAATTAAAGCTTCGCCAGTCGTTGAGCTTTAGCACTATGTGATGTAGTTATAAATAACAGCTACGTTAGTCCAAGCCTTACTTTGACTGGGACAGCTGACTCATTGGCGTTTTTCGACGTTTCTGAGCAGTAGCATTTTTCACATAGGAGCCTCACCTAACAGCTATATTCATTTTTCATTCCATGAGTAATACTATCATACCCGCTAACTCTATGCAAGAATTAAGTTTACATATCCATGCCAGGGATATGTAAATCTTTCACTGCAACGCCCCGCTCTTTTGCAAATGCATTCATCAGGGTCGTCATATCCATTAATTGATAGGTTTTTGGATTTTCTGGATCGTAGACCTCAAACTGAGCCATCATACCGCCATCTTCGTGTTCAATGATGTGGCAGTGGTTCATGTAAACACCAAGGTGCTCAAACCAAACTTTGAGCCGGACGGTTTCACCAGGATTAACGCCAACGGTATCTTTTAATCCATTTTCGTTAGGATATGGGGCATGGCCATTTCTAGACACCACTCTGAATTGGGTGCCGTGCATGTGGTAAGGGTGGACCATTCCGTTACTCATATCATTGGTATTTGAAATATCCCAATACTCGACGTGACCAACTTGCTGACGATCGTCAATGCGTTGCATATCGAACTTTTTGTCGTTCATCATGACTTCTTCGTCCATTCCAGACATGACAACTTTGTGGACCGGAGCGCCGGCAGTTACTTCAGGGTCAGGAATGTTGACCAAGTGATCGGGTAGTTCAGTATCGTCTGCCGCAAACTCATGAATCCGAAAATGCATCACCGGGACGTCACCACAGTAGAGGGTGACAACATCACCTGGCTTGTGACCCTTAAAGTCAACGATGATCTCAGCCCGTTCCGCACAGGTTAACATCAAATGAGTAAAGTCGACGGGTTCTGGCAATATGCCACCGTCTGATGCAATTTGGGTAAACTTGAGATCATCGCTAAAATGCAGCCGCCATTCACGTCGGTTGGCACCATCCAATAAGCGCAATCTAAGTCGTTGCGTCGTGACATCAAAGTATGGATTAACGGTTCCATTAATGACAGGGGTTGGTCCTTGCACGCCATCCGGATCATAATCAGCGATGTAATCTAACTGGTTGTCTTTATGGAAACGACGATCCTGCAAAATAACGGGAATATCGTCCACCCCATAGGTTCTTGGGAATGGCAGTTTAGCTTCAACGTCATCTTTAACAACAACGGCAGTTGCTAATCCCTTCCACACGTGTTCGGCAGTTGATGGACATGGATGCGCATGGAGCCAAAGAGTCGCAGCTGGTTGATGGCATTTAAATTCAATCTGGGTACTTTTGCCTGGATAAACGGGGGCATGGCACCCGCCATCCGTAATTGGTCCCGGCACGTTTAACCCATGCCAATGAAAGGTTGTTAATTCGGGCAATTCGTTTTTTAATGTAATGTGAATCATCTTACCGTTCTTGAATAAGATGGTTTTTCCAAGAAAGGGGGCATTAAATCCCCATGTCTTCGTTTTGGCGCCGGGTAATAACTGAACTTCACCAGGCTGAGCAACGACCGTGTAATACATATCGGTCGGTGTTTCCTCGTCTGGTTTCAAAAGTTCTGGAATTCTTAGCGGTTGCTGTGGCGTCTTTGGCTCCTCAAGTGGAATGAAACCACCATCATGAGTATTGTACGCTGGCTCATCAAAAAAATAATCTGTATAAACTGTTCTCTTCGACATAATTATCCGCATCCTTTGATTATTTTGGATTCTCTTTAATCATACTACATAATTAGACGCGACCCCAAAATTTGTGGCATAATGGAACTATAAGAGGAGGTGGCACTGTGGCAGATGTAGTATCTATCGATAGGTTAGATGAAACAGCGACTAGAAAAGCGATTGAAGATTTTATTGAGTTCTATCTTCGCTGGTTGAAGAAAAATGATCTTGAAATTTTAGCTGAGTACAAAGTTGACTACTATTTGGCAGACATTAATCATTTTGTTTTTGAAAACCAGGCCTTTACTCCCGAACAAATGAGAGCAGCTTTATATGAAGAACGAGGCCAAGATATCAAACACGTAGTTACCGTGATTAATCCGGATTATTATCCAAATGGTCATTTAGTGGCTGGATCTTGGGATCAATGGTATCAAGATAAGTTCGACAAAATCAGTGTTCGTGACTAGTCGTTTAAATATACTTTCAATGTCGGATTTGCTATCATGAAGTTAATATTACTAGTGAGGAGGGATTTTCATGGCTAAAGGCAAGACCAACCAATCAAAGGAACCGAAGCGCCAACAACCGTTGCATTACAAGACAGAGGTTGATGTGCATCAAATGGTGATTAATAAATCGGTTATGTCGTTGAAGGTACCCACCATTATTGCGCAGAAGCAGGCTCAGGGACTGTTATCCAAAGCCGTAGACGATGGGGTCACCCCTTACTACCTCAAGCAGGAAACCCTTGATAGGCTGAGTGGAATTACCCACCACGAATAAGTTGATTGAAAGATACTTGAATAAGTTGTCGAGACTGGGACAATCGGTGTTTTGACCCCAGAATTGAATGGAAGAGCAGTGCATTCTGATTTTGAATGTATTGCTTTTTTTGCTTAAATGGCAAGGATCAGCCGTTTGGCGCAGCACTAACTTAGTCATTAGTGACCAGCCAAATCGATGATTGCCGATTAGAATTAACATCTGCCCCAGCAACATTGTTTGGAATCTTCATGCTTTAAACATGAGGTGTTGGATAGTGCCATGGAAGATGATAAACTATATTGAATAGATGTAAAAATGACAACTAAAGTGAGTAATTGGTGGATTAATTGAAATTTTTCAAAGAAGTATTGAGTTGGGTAATTCCTGTCGTCGTTGGGTTAGTCATTGGATTTGGGGTTAAGCAATTCGTAATCTCAGCCAATTTTGTTGACGGAGATTCGATGCAGCCTAATTTGCAGAATAAGCAAATGGTGGTGAGCTTGCGGCAAGCTAAAATTCATCGTAATTCAGTCATCGTTTTCGATGCTCACGGGGAAGATCCTCAAGCAACCCCCAAAGATTACTACGTTAAGCGAGTGATTGGATTACCAGGCGATACAATTAATAGTCGAAACGGTAACATCTATGTTAACCATACGAAGTTGTATCAGGGCTACATTGGGACGCAGCAACGAACGATCGGAACCGGTAATTGGAATTTGAAGTCATTGTCTGCACACTGGGTCGGTGATCAGCAGGTGGTTAGAGTCCCTAAAGGAAAATATTTTGTCTTGGGCGATCATCGATCAGTCTCTGATGACAGCAGGTATTGGGGCTTTGTTGATCAAGATAAAGTTGAAGGGGTCACCAAGGCATTCCCATTTCAAAACCGAAGTAAACAAATCAATCGGGCTTATCAAGTGACTCATTAGGAAGATGACGGGATTCAGACGAAAGTTCATTTGACCCCAGAATTTAAGTGAAGACGGCAGCGCATTTTGATTTTGGCATGCACTGCCGTTTTTAATTGGCGACTTTAGTTGCTTTTTGCGGGTATCTATAATAATCTTATATCATACTTACAAAAAATAAGCATTCGGAGGAAAAATATGGTTAATGTAGATAAATTGCAATTTGGGTTGGAAACATTCGGGGATATTGTTTCCGCTGAAAACGGCGATCTCTTGACGGCTGGCCAATCAATTCGCCAAATTGTAAAAGAGGGTCAATTGGCTGACAAACTAGGTGTTGACGTGATCGGGGTTGGCGAACATCATCGACCCGACTATAGTGTCTCCAGTCCAGAAGTTGTCTTGGGGGCCATCGCTTCTGTGACTCAAAACATTAAGCTGGCCACAGCAGTAACGGTTTTGAGCTCTGATGATCCGGTTCGAGTATACGAACGATTTGCCACCCTTGAAGGGTTATCTGCTGGCCGGGCACAAATCATGCTGGGCCGGGGTTCATTTACCGAATCGTTCCCGTTATTTGGTTATGATTTAACCGATTATGACGATTTATTCAACGAAAAATTGGAAATGTACAGTCAATTAATTAAGGAAAAACCGGTCACTTGGCAGGGCAAGTTTACCCAAACCTTGAAGGATCAGGATGTTTATCCCAAGACTGATTACAACGGCATTGAGACCTACATTGGGATTGGCGGCTCACCTGAATCAATTATTCGAACCGCTAAGTATGGGTATAAAGTCATTTTGGCGATTATCGGTGGCCAGGCAGATCGATTTGTCCCTTACCTTGATTTGTACAAAAAGGCAGCCAGTCAATTTGGCAAGCCCATTCAACCAGTTGCGGTTCACTCACATGGCTTTATCGCCGATGATGAGGATGAGGCCGTTGAAGTTGCTTGGAAGAACATTAAGGCAAACTTTGATCGGATCGGCTTGACCCGGGGTTGGGCGCCAATGAGCCGGGAACAATTTGATGGTGAAACCAAAGTTGGGTCATTTTATGTGGGGAACCCAGAACATGTTGCCCAACGAATGGCTCGAACGATTAAGTTGCTTGAGCTTGGTCGGTTTGATCTGGTTTATGGTGCTGGCAATCAGACGGCCGCTCAGCGTGAACGAATGATTGAGCTTTATGCGACCAAGGTGATTCCTCGTGTTAAAGAAATTCTGTCTGAGGAGGGTTAGAAATGGCAAAAATTAAAAACGTTGGCATTATCGGTGCCGGCAAGGTTGGCATTGTATTGGCTCAATTAGCCTTGGCTGCTGGCTATAATGTCAGAATTTCAGGCTCCGGTTCTGTTCAAAAAATTGCCCTGACTATTGAGACGCTGGTTCCAGGTGCAGTTTCGGCAACCAATCAGGGCGTTGTTAGCAAAAGTGATTTGATTATTTTAGCCATTCCCCTCAGTCGGTATAAAAATATCAAGCCAAAGCTGCTCAAAGACAAATTGGTCATTGATGCGATGAACTATTGGTGGGAAACCGATGGGATTCGCGAAGAAGTTCTGGATCCCAATTCAACTTCTAGTGAACAGGTTCAGAAATATTTTAATAAGAGTACGATTGTCAAAACTTTTAATCATATGGGTTATCATAATCTTCAAGAAGAAGCTCGGCCTGCAGGTGCTGAGAATCGCAAGGCATTATTTGTGACTGGCAATAACAAAGCGGCAGTGGATGAAGTCGCCGATTTTGTGAATACAATGGGATTTGATACGGTGGTTCATGATGATCTCGCTGATGGCATTATGACCGAACCTGGCAGCAGTCTGTTTGGTGCAAGCTTGACCAAAGGGGATCTTCAGAATGTGATTGATCATTTTGATGAGACTGAATTTGGACAGAAGGTTAAAGCCGGTAAAGCAAATTAATTTCTTTTAGATTCTGAGCTAAGATTGGGACGAAAGGCGATTTGATCCTAGAATTTAAGTAAAAGCGGCAGTGCATTCTGATTTTGGAATGCACTGCCGCTTTTACTTAAATGGCGGAGATCAGCCGTTTGTCGCAGGTTTTATCAATGTAAAATGGTGAGCTTGAGTTGCCTTTGTCAACAATTTTCCGACTAATGTCACAGCTCCATTTTTTTAGAAACTATCCACTTATTTTGTCGTGTTCATTAATAGAAACTTGGCTTCGTCCATTCTGTGTTGGGCTCACCAATCCCCAAGCTTTCTCGATGATAATTTTCCTTACCAGTTAAGAGATCAGCTGCAAATTTGGCAACGGCTTCCCGAGAAATTTGCGCGTCTTTAAACGGTTCACCTTTCTTGGTCACGTTAATGGCAGTCTTGGCAGGATCGTTGTATAGCCAGGTTGTCCGTAAGATGACATAATCCAAGTCGGATTTTTCAATCGCCGCAATTGTCTCAACATAATTGGTTTTCCAAACCAAGCCAGTATGTTCACGGTACCATGATTGAAATGGGCCGGCAACTTCCTGATAGACATCAGGAACGGACATTGCGATAAACCGTTGAACGCCAGTTTCATCCAACACCTGAATGAGTGGCTGAACGATCGAAGGTGAGGCAACATAAGCAAGAAAAACGGCGTCGGCGCCGGTCACAGCATTCTTCAAGGCAGCCGGATCTTTTAAATCCCCGTCAACCAAGCTGACCCGGTCACCAGCAAACTGACTTAATCGTTGACTGGCATTATGACCAAATAAAACGAGATGGGCATCGCTGTTAGTTAATAAATTCTGGGCAGTTAGTTGGCCAATTTGGCCAGTTGCTGCTAAAACGACATATTTTGGCATGATTTTATCTCCTTTACTTATTGTTAACGATTAATAAGGACTTGATTGCTGTCCGCTGATTCATTGCTTCGTAGGCATCTTCAACGTGATCAAGGTCAAAATGTTTGGTAAAAACTTTTCCAGGATTGATCCTACCATCAAGGACCGCCTGCAACAGGATAGCTTTGTCTGGTTGCGTAACCGAGGCAATGCCGCCTCTTAAACCAACGCCTTTCCAAAACAGCTGGTTGGATTTTGGTTCAGTCTGGGGAACCCCAACGCGGCCGATGACAGCGCCAGGTCGGGCAATTTGGCCTGCCTGCTCAATGGCGCTGGCAGCCCCAACACATTCAAGAACGGCATCAGCGCCGGCATTTTCTTTGGTAAGGGTTAAAACATCAGCTATGGCTTGGTCGCCCTTGGTTGCAACGACATCAGTGGCACCAAATTCTTTTCCTAATAAAGCTCGATCCTCATGGTGACTCAGCAAGATAATCTTTTCTGCTCCTAACAATTGAGCCCCAATGACACCACAAAGCCCCACTGCACCATCACCGATCACAGCGACCGTCATGCCCTGCTTGATTTCCGCGTTTCGTGCCGCATGAAAACCGGTGGCCATCACATCTGACAGGGTTTGTAATGAAGCGAGTTGATCCTCTGAATAGTCTTCAGGATTGCCAAGTATTTTAACCAGGCCGGAGTCAGCTGGCTCATAAATCATAAATTCAGCTTGATAACCGCCATTCGTATGAGGCTGTTGATTCAGACAATTACCTTCAAAGCCATTTAAGCAGGCGACACAATGACCACAGCCATGGGTAAATGGGACAATGACAAAGTCGCCGGGATGGAAATTTTTCACATCCGAACTCACTTCTTCAACGATACCAATTGCTTCGTGACCCACCAGAGAATTAGCGGCTCGTTCAGAAATACCACGATACCACCACAGGTCTGAACCACAAACACTGGCCCGGATGACCCGAATCAACGCCTGATTGTCGCCATCGATTTTAGGCTTTGGGACGGCTTGGACTTCAACCTGTCCAGGCTTAATAAATACGACTGCTTTCATTTTTCCTCCTTATTGACGTAACGCCTTCAAGCTTTGACCAAAGATGCTTTCAATTGCGGCTGGATCGCGATGGTCAAAGAATTGACTTTCGTGCTTGTCCAGCGTGTTCATCGTTTGCATTTCTTCGTCGGTGAGCTCAAAGTCAAAAACATTGAAATTTTCAGCCATGCGGGTCTTATGAACTGATTTAGGAATAACCACAATTCCTCGTTGAATGAGCCAGCGTAAAATGACTTGGCCATTCTTTTTGCCATATTTTTGACCAATGTGGGCAATTGTTTCGTTGGTAAAAATAGCGTGTTTACCTTCAGCAAACGGTGCCCAGGCTTCAACCTGAATATCTTGACTCTTTGCAAAGTCAACTTCAGCATGTTCTTGAAACCATGGTGAAACCTCGATTTGATTGATGGCCGGCTTCACATCTGACATCAATTCCAAATTCATTAACTGATCAGGGGCAAAGTTAGAAACACCAATTGACTTAATCTTGCCGGCTTTTTGAGCCTCCACCAAAGCTCGCCAAGCGCCAGCAATGTCGCCATATGGTTGGTGAAGGAGGTAAAGATCCATATAATTCAGTCCGAGTCGGGTTAAAGAATCATCAATTCCCTGTTTGGCCTTTTCATAGGTAAAGTGATCGACCCATAATTTGGACGTCACAAAAATATCTTCCCGTTTCACTTGGCTCTTATTAATTGCCGCGCCAACTGCTTCTTCGTTATCGTAAGCGACTGCGGTATCAATTAATCGATAGCCCGTGTCCAGCGCATCACTAACTGCTTTTTCAGCGATCGTTAAATCAGGTACTTGGAAGACACCAAAGCCGAGTTGAGGCATTTTATGACCATCATTTAAAGTGACGAATTGCATGATTAAAATCTCCTTAGTTGTTAATCTCAAGTTAATTCTTTATCTGTTAACAATGCTAGTATATGGCTGCAGCTTGGAAAAGAAAATTACCGATTAAGTATGTTACTATACAGATATGACATAGTAGTAGGGAGGCTTTGATTTGGCCATTGATTTAGAATTATTAAGAGAACTAGTTGCTTTTCAAAAGTATGGTACTCTCAGTGCAACCGCGGAACATTTGATGATCACGCAACCAACGGTAACCAGGGGGATGAAAAAGCTTGAACAGCAGTTGGACGTCACATTATTTGATCGGCAAGTCAGCAACCACATTCAGCTCAATGACAGCGGTCAATTTGCCGTTGGAGAGGCTGAGAAGTTATTAAAAGCAGAAAGCGACTTTACCGGCAAAGTACGCAACTACGACCGCTCAAAAAATGAAATTGCGATTGCGTCGGTTGCCCCTGGACCAATTTTATTGTTAAATCAGATTAAGGACAAAATTGAAAGTCAATTGAACATTAACGATCAGACGATTAAGCTAGACGAAGTGATTGATCGGCTGCAGACTTTCAACGACAGATTAATCTTTACCAATCAGGAAATCACCACTGATGATATTGAATCCATGTATTTAGGGGGCGAATATCTTGGGGTTGGCATTGATAAATTTAATCCACTGTCTCAGCAGCAGCACATTTCATTCGCAGATTTAGCTGGCTTGAGTTTCCTGGTGGTCCAAGATATTGGGCCTTGGCGGCAAATCGTTGAAGAACAAATTCACAATGCATCATTTCTTTATCAGGAAGATTTGAATGCCATGAGTCAAATTAGTCGATATTCAAATTTTCCGTTTTTCTTTTCAAACTTATCACAAGTAACTAGTACGACAGGCGAGCGATTTAAGAATAATAATCGGAATCCTGTTCGAATTGACGATCCGCACAATAAAATTGAATTTTATGGGGCTTATTTGAAGCGGGAGCGGGAAACGATCCAACCAATTCTTCGGATAATTAGTCAGAATTGGCCCAAATGACCATGCCTGGAGATGTTCAAACCAATTAACCAATTCTTTTGTTTCCCCCGTTCATAAGCGATTAGTGGGATTAAACCGCTCTCTTGACTTAAAGCGGACTTTAAGGTGTACCATTTACATGAAATCTATTGGCATCCAATTGAAAGGGGAGATCAAGAAATGAAATACGCACAATTAGGAAATACTGATATTCATGTTTCGAAGATTTGTGTTGGTGCGATGAGCTTTGGCAAGGCTGGGACAATGCACGACTGGACGCTGAATTACAATAACAGTAAGCAGGTTATCAATCATGCGTTGGATCAAGGAATTAATTTCTTTGATACGGCCAATGTATATTCTGAAGGGACCAGCGAGGAATACCTCGGAAAGGCATTGAAGGAAAGCAAGGTTGCTCGCGATCAGGTTGTAATTTCCTCAAAAGCTTACTTTAATCCGGGTCGCTTATCCAGTGAGGCTATTCATCGAGAAGTTGAAGGCTCGCTTAAACGTCTTCAAACGGATTATCTGGACTTATACATCATCCATCGGTTTGATTACGAGACACCAATCGAAGAAACGATGGCTGCTTTAAATGATCTCGTCAAATCCGGGAAGGTTCGGGCAATTGGGGCATCCGCCATGTATGGTTATCAATTTTATAATATGCAACAAGTTGCCAAGGATAATGGTTGGGCGCAATTTCAAGCAATGGAAAATCATTACAACCTACTTTATCGTGAAGATGAACGGGAATTAATCCCGATTTGTAAGCAAATGAATGTTTCCCTGATGCCATATAGTCCATTAGC
Organism: Lentilactobacillus dabitei; assembly: GCF_019061365.1. Taxonomy (GTDB): domain Bacteria; phylum Bacillota; class Bacilli; order Lactobacillales; family Lactobacillaceae; genus Lentilactobacillus; species Lentilactobacillus dabitei. The sequence continues at coordinate 781 of NZ_JAHPPD010000078.1, read as the reverse complement.
AGCTGGTCATTTAAGTCATCGTGATTGGCAAGTAGATACACTGCGGAGTCAGACCGATCGGGTATCAATGGGCAAATATGATCGAGCTGAAGACCAGGATCAAAAAATTGTCGACCGAGTTAGCAAATTAGCGGCTAAGTATCATGTATCGATGAGTCAGATTGCACTAGCTTGGCAGTGGGCTAAAGGGGTCATGGCCCCGATCGTTGGTTCCACAAAGGTTCAACACTTGGATGATGCAATTGCTGCCTTGCAAGTTAAATTGACACCGGAGGATATTTATTATTTAGAGGAATTGTATACGCCTCATGAAATTGTTGGCGCAATTGATCAAAATCCGGCGGCAGGGACGGTATTGATTGATGAGAAGAAGTAATGCTTGTTTAACTTTGACGCTTCAAGATAGAAACGGATTTGTGATGAGCGGTGAATGCATTCAATCTTCTTGATCGGGGGCACTTGTTTCTTGCTACTATTCCTATTCCAGATGTTCTCTGTGATAATGTGCTCAGCTCATCAGCTTCTTCCACTTAACTGAAAATGATCCCTGATCATAGGCATTTATTAGTTGTTACTACTCGACTATATTGTGGAAACGTGCTTCACCCAACTGACGTTAACAATATAACAAGGGCTATCAATAATCCCGAACCCAGGATTATCAATAGCCCTTGTTATATTAACGCGTCAAACCGTTGGGTTGTAAGCACTAAATAATTGGACGTATTCAAAAAGGCATTCGAGCATGTTATTCTTCAGATAACACAATCGAATGCCTTTT
>NZ_JAHPPD010000077.1 GCF_019061365.1 Lentilactobacillus dabitei | reverse complement strand
TTTTTTATTCTAACGAGAAACAAAAAATCTGTCATCAGTAATAGATAAAATCTATTACCAACAACAGATATTGTAGAACCCCTTTTTGCGGTTGAAACTTTACTTCATAATGATCTAAAGATATTTGAATGATTGATTAAACTATTGCTTAAGCCGTTTGCCGTGAGCTCAACTTTTTCAACCCTGGTAGGGTAACCATTGTGACAAAGCTGATGACGTAAAGGATTGATAGGAAGCCCATGACAACTGTCAGTGAGTAGTGATCCATCAAGATACCAATGACCACTGACGAGAAGCCACCAACTGCCCGGCCGATGTTGACAATCACGTTATTAGCAGTTGAGCGGATTTCAGTTGGGTACAAGCGACTGATGACTGCGCCGTAACCGCCGAACATTCCGTTTGAGAAGAAGCCGACGATCGCACCGATGATTAATAGTGAAACCGTGTTATGAGCCAACGTAATCGTGAAGACCATTGCAGCCGAAGCAAGCAGGAAGATACCAAATGCGCGGCGTGGACCAAAGTAATCCAGAATTGAACCAAAAGTCATCATGCCCAAACTCATCCCGATGATTGTGGCAATCATCCAAAGTGATGAGCCGGAAACATTTAAGCCAAGTTGTTTTTGAACGATGATTGGCAGCCAGTTCATCAGGCCAAAGTAGCCGGCAATTTGAACAGTTGTCATAATCATCAAGGCGAAACTTTGATAAGCTAATTTTGGTGAACTGAACATGTATTTGAATACGGCACTGGTAGTTGATTCTTTTTCGGCTTTCTTAGCTTGGACAAACTCAGTGGTTTCAGTCAAGTGACGACGGACAAAGTATGTCAGGACAACCGGCACGATTCCAAGGAGGAAGAGTGCGTGCCAACCAAGCGTGGGGATGACCAAGGCCGCTGTAACTGCAGCTAAAATAGCCCCAATTTGGCCACCGATTGCGGCTACTGAAGTCATCTTACCGATTTGGTTCTTGTGGAACGATTCAGCAATCAGTGAAATACCGACACCGTACTCACCACCGGCACCGATTCCAGCTAAGAACCGCAAAATATAAATTAATGTAATGTTATTGGCGAAAGCCATCATGGCAGTTGCGAAGGCAAAAATGAAGATGGTATAGGTAAACGTCTTAACTCGGCCAAATCGGTCACCGACCAAGCCAAAGATGACACCACCGAACAACATGCCCAAGTTGGTGATTGAACCAATTAATCCGGCAGCGCCACCACTGAGATGTAGTTGGCCGATCATTGAACTCATCGCAAACGATAAAAGTAGCACATCCATATTTTCCAATGCGAATCCAGAACTGGTAGAAGCAATAACCCATTTCTGATTCTTGGTAAAAGTATGGCTGTGCGTAAGTGATGCTTTGGTATTTTCCATGTCGAATTCCTCCAAATGAATGCTCGCTGACATTCGTTATTTTTGTTGTTCACATTATTACATGGATATTGGGGGATTGCAAGGCGTCAATTCAGAATATCTGTGATTGTCTGTTTGACTTTAATAAAAGCAGACAGAATTCACTTGAACTGCGTCTGTCAACGTGATAAAGTTATTAACAAATAAAAGAGCTTTAATTTGGTTCAGAGAGGCCAAAAGCGGATGAAAATTAAATCAAGAGTCCGTGATTTTGCGAGGATGAGTGCGTTAGTGTGCTGAATTCTGCAGTCTCGGGCTCTTTTTATGTCATTAGATGGAGGGTAATTATGCGAGGACCATTAATTGTATCATTGGATGTTGCTAACAAGGAAGGCCTATTCAAAATCATCGACCAGTTTCCAAGCGATGAGGGCATGACTGTGAAGATTGGGATGGAACTTTTCTATGGGGAAGGTCCCGACATTGTTCGCCAACTCTTGGCTAAAGGATTCAAAGTGTTCTTGGATCTTAAGCTGCAAGATATTCCCAACACGGTTAAAATGGGAATGATGCAAATTGGTCGACTAGGCGTCACCTATACGACTGTTCACGCGTTAGGCGGTTCAGAAATGATTGCTGCCGCAAAGGAAGGCCTGGAGCTTGGCAGTGAAGAAGCTGGGGTTCCAAGCCCTAAGCTCTTGGCGGTGACAGAATTAACTTCCATCACTGATGATGCTTTAAAAAATGAGCAGAACTGTCGGTTAGATATGGTTGATCAAGTGGTTTCATTGGCAAAACTCGCCAAGCAATCCGGTGCCGATGGGGTCATTACCTCACCACTTGAAGTTAGCTCATTGAAAAAACAAGTGGGCGATGACTTCTTATACGTCACCCCAGGAATTCGGCCTGCTAATTTTCCTAAGGATGACCAATCAAGAACTGCAACGCCTAAGCAAGCCGCTGAATATGGCAGTTCAGCCTTAGTTGTCGGCCGGCCAATCATCCGGGCAACCGATCCAGTCGCCGCTTATCACAAACTATTAGAGGAGTGGAATTATGCAAACTGATCAAATCATTCAATCATTAATTGATAATCAAATTGTTAGTATCAACCTTGAAAAGCCATTTAGATATGCAAGTGGCATTTTGTCCCCAATCTACACTGATTTCAGATTGACGATTTCCATTCCATCATTACGCGACATGATTGCGGATGGCTTAGCTGAAAATATCAAGAAAAACTATCCTGATGCAACGGTTATTGGCGGTGTGGCAACCGCTGGAATTCCACATGCTGCTTGGGTTGCCGAACGAATGAACCTGCCACTGATCTACGTGCGGGCCAAGCCTAAAGATCACGGTGCCGGCAAACAAATTGAGGGTCGGATTACCAAGGACGACAAGGTTGTTTTGATTGATGATTTAATTTCCACGGGTGGTAGTGTGTTGGGCGCTGTCAAAGCGGTTCGCAACGAGGGCGTTAACGTGATTGGCGTGGCCTCAGTATTTACTTATGGCTTGCCTGATGCTGACAAGAATTTTGCCGCTGCCGATACCAAATTAGCACCCCTTCTAAGTTACGCAGAACTGATCAAACAAGGTCATAAAGAAAACAAATTCTCAGATGAACAGTACTCACGATTATCAACTTGGCATAAAGCCCCTTGGGACTGGACAAAACGGGAGGAAGCAAATGCAAAGTAATATTTCGCTCGCATCACAAATTGGTGACTACAAGTTTGACAACCTCTTGTTAAACGCAGCTGGCATTCGTTGTGCCACAACCGAAGAGCTCGATAAGATCTTAGATTCTGATGCGGGTGGTTGTGTGACGAAGAGTGCCACGCCAGAACCTCGAAAAGGGAATGAAAGTCCCCGGATGAAAGCCACTTCGATGGGCTGCATCAATTCGATGGGACTTCCTAACCATGGGCTGGATTATTATTTGGAATTTGCTGAAGCCAATCAAGGCAAGAATGGCAAACAAGTCATTTTATCAGTTGCTGGTTTATCGATTGACCAAAACATTGAAATGCTCAAGAAAATTCAGGCCAGTTCATTTGCTGGCTTGACTGAATTGAACCTCTCCTGCCCAAATATTGCTGGTAAATCACAAGTAGGTTATGACTTTGAAGCAGTTAGGGATGTGTTGACGTCAGCCTTTAGTTTCTTCAAGAAACCATTAGGCTTGAAGTTGCCCCCATACTTTGACTTCAACCAGTTTGACGGCATCGCCGAAGTATTGAATGATTTTCCGGTGACTTACATTAATGTTATTAATTCGATCGGCAATGGTTTAGTTGTTGATCCCGAAACTGAATCAGTGGTCATCAAACCTAAGGGTGGCTTTGGTGGTTTGGGTGGCGATTACGTCAAGCCAACTGCTTTAGCCAACGTGAGAGCCTTACGGCAACGATTGAGACCAGAAATTTCAATCATCGGTACCGGTGGGATTAAATCCGGTAAGGACGTCTTTGAGCACGTCCTGTGCGGTGCCAACCTTGTTCAAATCGGAACGGCTTTTGGATTTGACGGAACGCCAATTTTTGAACGGATTTCGAAAGAATTAAAAGCCATTATGGAAAAGAAAGGCTACAAGACCCTTGATGAATTTAGGGGTAAGCTAAAGACAATTGAATAGTTAAAAAAAGGCGGCTTGCAAAATTCGAATTTTGCAAGCCGCCTTTTTTCACTTAAATTCTGAGATCAAATCGCTTTTCGTCCCAATTTCTTCCTATGTCTCAGAAAATTAATCACCTGCAGACATATCCACTAAATTATAGAAGGGATGGTCACCGACATTGTAGGTGATCCAGCTTACGTCCTGCCAATTTTCATCGCCATAACGCCACTCTTGATGCTGGCTGTGCAACTTTTTGATTGCTAATCGATAGTATTTTGCAGAAACTTTCTTGGCAGCAAGCCCCTTAATTGGTTTTTTAAAATAAATGTAGGAAGTATTTCCCTTAACTTTGAATGAGTTAACTTTCACAGAGGCACTCGGTTTAATCGTCCAAAGTGGATTATTTATCACTACGGTCGTTTTGGTGGATTGCCAACTGTTTAGAACGCCGTAATGTTTCAGCCGGGCGGTGGTGTAATACTGCAGGTAGCCATCTAGCGTAATGTAGAAGATTGGTCGATAATTACCGGCTTTATTGTTGGTGTAGCCATTTCCGGCCTGCAGAGCCAGTGTTCGGATCGGTAATTTTAATTTGTATGGGGTGAAGTATTTCGTATTGTACTGTTTGACATTCAATTCAGGGCCCTTGGTAACCTGATAAATGTGTTGCTGCTTTTGGTAACTCACGAGGCCCCGGGTTAGTTGCCCAAAAGATGGACCTTCTTTGGTAGAACCAGTTGCTTCAAGCTTCAGAATGGTGCCTTTCGGGGTGATAATTTTGTGACCTTTTTTACCATTAACTTTAGTGTATTGCCCCGTAAAAATTGGCCGTTTAACTTTCACGTATTGAATGTGAATATCGTTTCCTAAGTCGGTATAAGCATGAGCCGCAATTGCTGAAGAACAGAGAATTGCGATCGCCGCGCCAGCAGTGATTGCTAATTGTTTTGTCAGTTGAGCTTTGATTAAATGCATTAAGAGATTCCCCCCCATAGTGATTAAATAAACTTTTGGATTGTTGAATTCACATTAACATAAATTTCGATGGGGTGACAATGAAGATGTTTCAAAATAAAAATATTCACGGGTCGTTCAATCAATGGTTGACGGGCATCGATCATTTGCTGGTATAATTAATTGTTGGATGCAAAATGGGGTTATTTAGAGATCGAATGATTCTGAAAAGGGGATAATTATGTTAAACAAATTAAAATTAACGTTGATTTTATTGGGAACGATTTTCGGCTTTGCAATCATGATGAACAGCGTTATCGAAGCCAGCAAGATTCCGACCAATTACACTTTTGACTATCAGAAGGCGCAAGTGGGTTCTGTGCCGTACAAAGCCAAATCACTCAACAAATCGGCATATCTATGGAATTACCGTCATACGAAGCGGCTGCATAACATTAAGAATTATCCAAATTCAAACTGGTACGTTTTTTACGCTCAGGTTAAAAATTACAACGGCAAACGAGCAGTTTACTATTATGTGGGCGCCAGTTCGAATTTCAAGATCAAAGGTTGGGTCTGGAGTGGCTATCTTACTCGATTGCTAGCAAAATCGCCAACTGATTTTTCCTCTGAATCAGCCTTTACTCATTATGTTAAGACAGACCGATCACAGCGATTGGCCAGAGCAATTCTAAAGCTGTTTCCCAATGCCAAGTTGAAGCTCGATTTATCTAAAGCTGCCGTGACTGGATTTGACAACAAACCAAGCTTTGACCCAAATTACACGAACTACGTGGATGTTGATGGGATGAAGCCTGCTGGTGCAAGTCAAAACAGTGACAACATCATGTGGTATTTAAGCAAAAACAGCCGGCAAACCAATCACACCAAGAATTAATCATGTCAAGAGCATCCTAAATGATAACGGTTATACCGATGAGAAACGCCAAAGTATGAATAACGACTATATTGGAATTGCATCGTTTGACGGCGCCCAAGACAGTCCGAGTTCATATTTCACAACCCCATATCCCTCTGAGCAGTTGGATGATAGTCAAAATAATGGAACGTTAATTTATCTAGCGACTGAAAAATAAATCATGAATTGCAAGATTGGGACGAAAGGCGATTTAATCCCAGAATTTAACGAAGCGGACCAATTATTCCGGATTTTTGGAATAGTTGGTCCTCTTTGTTAAATAGCCGGGGTCAGCCGTTTATCGCAAGCTTTATCAATATAAGAATGGAAAACCAAGTTGCATTTATAAACACTTTGCTGACGAATATTAGATTGTTTTTTATATCTAGATCATCATTTCAAATAAGAAAGCGGCTTTTGCACCTCGACTTTTGTTCCGGCATATTGATCTTTGATGTATTTTTGAATTGTTGGTTCATGGTACAGTTTGACCAGCTTTTTGTAGCTTGCGTTACTTTTGTTCTTCTTGGCAGTTGCCAATACGTTGATATTACTTCTGGTATCAGTATCGATTCTTTCGTGGAAGATCGAGTCTTTCAAAACGTTCAAGTGGCCTTCCAGTGCCACCGTATTTGAAATCAAAACGGCATCGACGTTGTGGAGAACTCGAGGACCAGTGGTGTCATCAATTTGTTTGAATTTAAGATGCTTAGGGTTTGAAACAATGTCATTAGTGTTACCCAGCGTGCCAAAGTTTTTCTTTAACTTGATCAGGCCAGCGCTTTGAAGCAGCAACAACCCCCGTGCAGTGTTCGCCGGATTGTTGGCGATGGCGATCGTAGCGTCGTTGGGGATCTGAGTCACCTTTTTGTATTTATCGGAATAAATTCCAAGTGGTTCTAAGTAGGTGGTGCCTAGTGCTGCCAATTGGGCGGTTTTATGTTCCTTATTGTATGCTTCTAAATATGAATAAGATTGAAAGGCGTTCACATCGACGCTACCTTGGGCAGTGGCGTTGTTTAGCTGAACACCATCAGTGATTTGCTTGACTTTGATCTTCAATCCGAGCTTCTTAGCCTGGGGACTTTTAGCAATATGGTTCCAAATGTCATAATCCGATCCTTGCGATCCCACGGTAATCGTTGCGTTCTTTGAGTTGGCAGAACTGCCGGTTAATGCGTGGAGGCCAAAGACGATACCGATAATGACGACAATGGTGAGTAGGGTATAGATAATTCCTTTATGATTTTTCATTTTCATTTTCCTTTATAAATGGACTGTTTTTCTGGCGAGCCAATCGCCAATGATTTGGACGAGAAAGACCATGATCAAAATGGCCAGCATTGCGGCGACTGTGACGTCGTTTTCAAAGCGGGCATAACCAATGCTGATAGCAATGTCACCAAGGCCACCAGACCCAATTGCTCCAGCCATCGTGGTTAAGCCAATTAAACTAATAATCGTGACGATTGATGCCCTGATCAGATCGGGCAGCCCTTCTCTGAGGTAAATTCGAAAAATAATTTCTGGAATACTGGACCCCATTGAGCGGGCAGCCTCAATCACTTGAGGGTCAATCTCAAGTAAGGCATTCTGAACTTGGCGGGCATAAAATGGAAAGATGCCAACAACTAAGGGGACCAGCGCTGCGGTTGTCCCAACGGTTGTGTGGACAATGAAGTTGGTAATTGGGAACATGACGGCTAGCAGAATAATGAAAGGAATCGATCGAAGCAGGTTAACGAGCTTATCAGTCAAACTATACACAGCTTTGTCTTCGGCAATCCCGCCTTCTTGAGTAATAACTAAGACAATGCCAACTGCTAATCCCAAGAGACCGGCAATCAAGGATGACCAAAATGTCATATAAATCGTTTCCCAAATGGATTGGGTAAACTGAGGCCAAATATGAATGACGTTAGGAAATATTTGCTTTAACATGCTTGTTCACTCCTTTCTTGTCGGTGGGAATCAGCTGGACACTAACCCCGTTTTGATTTAAGAAATTGATCCCGTCGGCTAAACGCTTGGTTTCGCCAGATAGAATGATAATTAAGTAACCAATTGAAGTGGACCCGATTCGCTCAATGTTACCAAATAAAATATTGGCCTTCAGTTTGTATGATTCGGTCAGATCGGAAATTAACGATTCTCTGGTGGCCCTTCCCCTGAACTTTAAATACAATAATCGTTCATTATTGGTGAGCTGTTGTAGGCTTTCGTCAGCTTTGATTTGGGCAAGGGCTTCTGGAACATTGGCGGATGAATCGACAAAATTCTGGGTGAGGGCTTGTTTTGGATCTGAGAACACGTCAGCCACAGGACCACGTTCAATGATTTTGCCTTGATCCATAACAGCAACGTGTTGGCAAACGGATTTAATGACCTGCATTTCGTGAGTGATTAAGACGATGGTGAGGTGAAGGGTTTCATTGAGATGCTTGAGTAATTTCAAAATATCGTTAGTCGTTTTAGGATCCAAAGCACTCGTGGCTTCATCACTGACTAAGATATCTGGATCGTTGGCTAACGACCGGGCGATGGCGACCCGCTGCTTTTGACCGCCGGATAACTGTTCGGGATAAGAAGCTTCGAATTCACCCAACCCAACTAATTCGAGGAGCTTTTTTGCCTTTGCTCTTCGATCATGTTTACTAATTGATTGGCTCAAGAGGGGATATTCAACGTTATTCAACACAGTTCTGGAATTGAGTAAGTTAAAGTGCTGAAGGATCATCCCAATTTTTTTGCGGGCTGTTCGCAAATCTGGGTTGGTAAGCTGCTGAAGGTGGCGGGCACTTAACCGTCACGGTACCAGTAGTTGGCCGTTGCAGTAGATTGATCGTTCTAACTAGAGTACTTTTGCCTGCTCCTGAGTAGCCGATAATGCCATAAATGTCTCCTTGATCAATTTGTAGGTTAACGTGATTAACGGCGTGCAGGGTCTTCCCATTTGATTGGAACGTTACACTGACGTCGTGAAGGTCAATAATTGGATTTGTTGCTTCTGCCATATTTTCACTTCCCTTAGTTAGAGTTTATTTTATTGATATCTCATACCGCCATCGACCAGCAAGGACTGGCCGGTGATATAGGCAGCGTGCTTCGAAACAAACCAGGAAACGACTTCGGCAACATCTGCCGGCGTCGCCTCTCTACCCAGGGAAATTTCCGAAAGGCAGTTGGCCCGTTGCTGTTCGACGGTGATGCCATTAATTTCGGCACTTCGCTTGTCGATACCGTCTCGAAGTGGGGTGCGGACAATTCCCGGGTCATATGCATTGACAGTGATCTGGTATTTTGCCAATTCTTTGGACGCGGATTGGGTGATACCACGGATACCAAATTTTGAGGCTGAGTAAGCGCTTTGCAGGGCAGAGGCTTCAACGCCGGCAAGTGAGGCGGCGTTGACAATCCGACCACCGTGGCCTTGCTTGATAAACTGTTCTGCAGCTGCTTGAACACCCCAGTAGGTTCCTTTCAGATTAACATCTAATAGGCGTTCGACGTCATTGGGGTGCGAGTTGACAAATGAATCGATAAAAGCCACGCCAGCGTTATTGATAAAAACAGCTAATTCACCGAAATCTTTGACGGCCGTTTTAACCAGGTCGAATACTTCATCTCGGTGGGCGACGTCAACGTAGTAGGCTTTTGCCTTGAAGCCCGCATCCTTTAAATCTTTGACAACTTTCTTGGCCGTCCGCTGATTAATGTCAGCCACGGCAACTGCGTAACCGTCTTTCGCCAACCGGTGAGCAATTCCTTCACCAATTCCTTGTCCTGCACCTGTCACAATTGCCAACTTTGTCATCTTAACCACTCCTTAATTTTTTGAATAAAAAAAGCACTTCTGTAAATAAATACAGAAGCGCTTGATCGCGATGCCATCCTGAGTTCACTTAATCAGTTACCTAAAAAAGTCTCTTCAACCATCTCATGTAAGAAATGGTGTGTCCCTTAACGAAGACCACTCCGTCTGCCGTTTTCGAGGATGCCGATCGCGTCAGCCAATCATCGGCCATTTTCATTCCCGCACAAAGATCGACTTTCATCAACTGCCGACTCTCTGAACAATGCTTGGTAATTACTTTCCGAATCAAATTGTTTAGATAACATTATTAAAATCAAATGAGATAACACTGATAAAACTAACAGGTTCATTTCGGTTTGTCAACTCATTTTGGAAAATCAAAATGATGTGGAATCTTTGGCGAGAATTAAATTCTAGTGATAACCTAGATTATAACAATATCCAAATGAATTTTCGAAAGGAGTCCAATATGTCATATCAATCTCAACCAACTCAAATCGAAGTCATTGGCGGCAACGTTAATAACCTTAAAAATATCTCGGTCAACATTCCGTTACATCGATTTGTTGCGATCTCCGGCTTGTCGGGATCAGGAAAATCGTCACTGGCGATGGGAATCCTCTATTCTGAAGGGGCTCGCCGTTACCTTGATTCCTTGGCAACGTACACTCGTCGGCGGATCAGTCAAGTTGGCCGGGCAAATGTCAAAGAAGTCCGCCATATTCCGTCTGCACTCGCACTGCGGCAACGGCCAACTGTCCCAGGTGCTCGGTCGACAGTTGGAACCATGACCGAAATTTTCAATGTCTTGCGGTTGATTTACTCCCGATTAGGCTCACCAAAGTGTCCCAATGGCCATCAAGTACCACCAACAATCAAGATTGCCGAGGCAATGGATAAACAAGACGACACGATGGGCGTCATCACTTGCCCGACTTGTGGCGTTAAATTTCATGCTTTTAGCGCGGAAGATTTTGCCTTTAATTCCGATGGTGCCTGCAAGAATTGTCAGGGGCTGGGGATCACCAAACAGCTTGACCCTGACCGGCTGATTGGTGATGAAACGAAAACCATTAAGGATGGGGCAGTTGCCGCATGGCGAACCCCTGGGCGTAACTTCATGCCAATTGTGGCTCAAGCAGCTGGGGTTCGAATCGACGTTCCCTATAATCAGTTGACCGATAAGGAACGGGAAATGGTTTTGCATGGTGGCCAGAAGCATTATGCGATCGACATTCCCAGCAAAAACGGCCGCGTCTTTCATATGGATAACGCACTATACGAAAATGCCTATAATGCCATCGAAGATAGTATGCGAACAACTAAAAGTGATGTTGCTTTGAAGCGGTTGAATCGATTTTACCGGTTCTTCACGTGCCCGGTTTGTCACGGGACGCGAATTAACCCTGACCGACTCAATCAGCTGGTAGCTGGCAAGAATATTGCTGAAGCAAGTAAAATGCCATTGAGCGACCTGCCAAATTTCGTGAACCAAATTAAGACTTGGCTGCCGGCGGATATGCAAAAATTGGCGAATAATCTGACTACCGAGTTACTTAATCAAGTTCAACCACTGTTGGATCTGGGCCTCGATTACCTAACGATGGATCGGGCCGGTGCCAGTCTTTCAACCGGTGAACTGCAACGGATTCAGTTGGGGCGGACATTGCGGACCCAGACCACTGGCGTCCTTTATGTATTGGATGAGCCCTCGGTTGGGTTGCATCCGGATAACGTGGCGGGGTTGATCAAAATCTTTCATCAATTAATCGATCAGGGTAATTCGCTGGTTGTCGTCGATCACGAAACGGCGATTATTGATGCCGCCGACTGGATCATTGAAATTGGTCCTGGTTCCGGCGCCAATGGTGGGACTGTGATTGATCAAGGAACGCCAAAACAAATTCATCACAGTCAACAGTCGCTGGTTCGGCCGTTTTTGACTGGTGAGGGCAAATTGGTAACCCGCCAAATTGTGAGAGATGATGTATTTGTCAAGGGCAGCGTTTCTTTGACGATTACGCACAAGTTCAATTTAAACAATGTGACTGCGCAGTTCCCTGTCAATCGCCTCATTGCCATCACTGGTTTTTCTGGTGCTGGTAAGACAACCTTGGTCCTTGATGGGTTACTGGATGCCTTTCAAGCAAAGTTCCATCACCGGTCAATGCCGGATTACATTTCGGAGTTTGAGTCTGCAAAATTAAAACACATTGTCAGTGTGGATGCGACGCCAGTCGGGAAAAATGCTCGGTCAACTGTGGCTACCTATACGAATATTATGGATAATTTGCGAAAACTGTACGCAGGCTTGCCAGCTGCCAAAAAGGCCGGCTACTCTGCCAGCTATTTTTCATATAACAATAAGCAGGGTGCTTGCCCAACCTGTGGGGGTACCGGCGAGATTTCGCTGGATATTCAATATCTGCCGGATATGGTTGAGGTTTGTCCAACCTGCCACGGGAAACGGTTCAATAACAAAGTCCTTGCGGTGAAGTGGCAGGGAATGTCAATTGCAGATGTCTTGGATTACGATATTGATCACGCAATTGCGCTGTTTAAGGATAATTCTTCGGTGGCTCAGACCCTGAATGTGCTGCAACAGATGGGATTAGGATATCTTCATTTAGGTGAGGCCACTCCAAGCTTATCCGGTGGGGAAGCCCAGCGTTTGAAGCTGACTTCTCACATGAAACGCAGCCAGAATGATACGTTATTTATCTTTGATGAGCCGACGGTGGGATTGCACCCACTGGATGTGCGAGTATTGCTAAGGGTATTCTCTCAACTAATCGATCAAGGCGCCACGGTGTTGATGATCACCCACGATCTGGACTTAATGGCCAACGCGGATTACATGATTGACATGGGTCCCCGCGGTGGTGATCAAGGTGGCAAAATTGTGGCGAAGGGCCAGCCACAGGAATTGATTAAAAATCCTCAGAGTTTGACGACCAGGTATCTGAGGACGCAGTTTGAGAAGTATGAACAACATTAATCAACCTCATGGATCTATTTATAAAGTAAAGGTGATATTGTGGGAATGTTTAGATTAAGAGATTAGGATGAAAGGCGATTTGATCCCAGAATTTAAGTGAAAAAAGTAATGCATTCCAAAATCAGAATGCATTACTTTTTTTGCTTGAATGGCGAGGATCAGCCGTTTGGCGCAGCTTTTATCTAAGTGGCTACGGTGATCTAAGTGAATGATTACGGATTAAAATTAATATATGTCCCGGTCTCATCGAAACTGTTTTTTTATTATTTATGCTCTGAACTAGGCTTTGTCTGCTAATTGGTTCATTTGCCGGTACTGAAGAGGGGATAAACCGGTATGATTTTTAAAAACTCTTGAAAAATAGCTTGTTCTGACAAAGCCAAGTTCTTCAGAAATTTCACGAATGGAATTGTTTGTGGTCAAAAGCTGATTACAAGCATTTTTAATTCGCAGATTAGTAATATATTCTGTAATATTTATGTGAAATCTTTTTTTAAATTCCGTACTAATGTAAGTGGGAGCAAGGTTGACTTTATCTGAGATGGCTTGAAGTGATAAACTACGATTGATATTATTGTTGACAAATTTAATGACGACATCAATTGTTTGTTCTGAATTATTAAACCGAGAATTCGTTTCTAGTCTTTGAAAAGAAGTGTTCGTGGTAGAAAAGAAATTGGGGAGATTATGGATTGAAGTCAATATTTGAGACAGGTTTTAAGAGACATTCAGAACCGCGTTTACCTGCCACAGCTCAAATAAATCA
>NZ_JAHPPD010000076.1 GCF_019061365.1 Lentilactobacillus dabitei | reverse complement strand
AAAAAGGCATTCGATTGTGTTATCTGAAGAATAACATGCTCGAATGCCTTTTTGAATACGTCCAGTTATTTAGTGCTTACGCAGAAACAGCTTGAGTTATAAGCCTGTGAGCTGATGATAAGTGTTTGCTTTTAGAATAATACTTCAAGCAATAGTCGTTTGCATGTGAAGGCCCCCTACCATAAGTCCTTGTTTTAGGACTTATGGTAGGGGGCCTTTAACTGTTTATACCTTTGTGTTTGCCAACACCTGCAGAGAATCATTGACCTTCTCCGCACACATTCTACCTTCGTGGATCCCCCAGATTACAAGGCTGGGTCCGCGCCGGCAATCACCTGCGACAAATACTTGGCTGTCATTGGTGGTGAAGTTATTGTTCTTTTCCGTAATGTTAAACTGATCAAACAACCACTGTTCAGCACCGGTGAAGCCCATTGCCAATAAGACTAAATCAGCTTTGATCTTCTTGCTGCTGCCAGCGATTGGTTTGAAATGATCCACTTTACTAATCTCGGCTTCTTCGACGTGACCATCATTGCCAAAGAAAGCGGTGGCGGTTGACGAGTAAGTCGTAATGTCGCCAAATAATGCTCTGGCCTCCTTTTGACCATAGCCATTCTTTTGTACCATCGGCCACTCTGGCCACGGGTTACTTGCTTGCCGTTTGGTTGGTAGAGATGGCGTGATTTCCAACTGAGTGATGCCAGCACATCCCTGACGGATAACCGTGCCGATACAATCATTACCAGTATCGCCACCACCAATGACAACAACGTGTTTGCCTTTCAGCTTGGTAGTTGCGGCTGGACCGTCTTCTATCACAGACTGGGTTGCGATCTTCAAGTAATCAACCGCTTGATAGATGCCTTTAAGATCACGACCATCGACATCCATATCGCGGGCTTGACGTGCACCTGTACAAATGATAACCCGATCAAAATTCTGCTTGAGTTCCTCGGCGGAAATATCGGTGCCAACTTCAGTGTTGGCGACTAATTCAATGCCGACATCGCGCAGCGTTTGAATCCGGCGTTCGACAACTTCTTTTGGCAACTTCATGTTAGGAATTCCGTACATGAGTAGGCCGCCGAAACGATCATCGCGTTCAAAAATCGTAACGGAGTGACCGAGTTGATTTAAGCGCCAAGCTGCGGAAATTCCAGCTGGACCGCTGCCCACCACCGCAATCTTTTTGCCGGTTCGGTGCAGGGGTTTACCAGAATCAACGACCCAACCATTTTTAAATCCTTGTTCGATAATGAATTTTTCGTTATTTCGAATCGTGATACCGGGGCCATTTAAGGCTTGGACACAAGATGCCTCACATGGTGCAGGGCACACTCTACCAGTCATATCTGGTAAGAAGTTTGTCTTCGTTAACCGTTCAAATGCCGCTTGGTCACGATTGCGATAAACCAAATCATTCCATTCGGGAATCAAGTTATCGTTTGGACAACCACTGACTGCCCGGCCGCCACCATAAAAGATACCGTGGTGACAGAAGGGAATGCCACAGTTCATACAGCGGGCGGCTTGTTCACGCCGGTCACCGTCACCGAGGTCTAATTCCATCACGTTAAAGTCTTTTACCCGTTGCATAATTGGGCGCATTGGATTGTCTTTTCGGGGGTATTTCAAAAAAACTTTGGGATCTGCCATGATTATTTCCTCCTATTCCTGACCAGTTGCCGTGTAGAAGGCTTTTTCGATGACTTGCTCTTCTGGAACGCCCGGCTTGGTAAATTTGTCGATTAAATCATGCATCTTGTGGTAATCACGAGGATAAACCTTGATAAAGGTTTGTTTCTCATTTTCCCAATTGTCAAGAATCTGTTTAGCAGTTTCTGATTGCGTGTAAGTGTAGTGCTGACGAATTAATTTCTTCAAAATGCTGTCATCACCATTTTCACCAACGTGGTAGAGATCGACTAAGTCTTGGTTGCAGTTCTTTTCAAAGTCGTGTTTCCAATCATAAACGTAGGCAATCCCGCCGGACATCCCAGCCGCGAAGTTTCGGCCGGTTCTGCCAAGGATAACTGCTACGCCACCCGTCATGTATTCACAACCATTGTTCCCGATACCCTCAACGACGACGTTGGCACCAGAGTTACGGACACAGAAACGTTCGCCGGCCCGGCCGTTAAAGTAAGCTTCGCCACCAGTTGCACCGAAGCAGGCCACGTTGCCGATGATTGGGGAGTGAGTATACAGGTTGCGGGCTTGCTTTGGAGCAGCAACAATCAAGCGACCACCGGAAAGGCCCTTACCAACGTAATCGTTGGCTTCACCAACCAGCTTGACTTCCATGCCTTGGGTAATGAAGGCACCAAAGCTTTGACCAGCAGTTCCCTTGTAATGGTATTTAAGTAACCCAGGCTTTAAGCCATTATTGCCAAAGCGGGCACCAATCCAACCACCCATCCGGGTTCCAACCGCCCGCATCGTGTTATTGATTGGCAGGTTAACCGTCGTTGAAGTACCGCTTTCAAGGCTGGCTTTGGCAAAGACATCCAGATCAGGCCAATTGTATTTTGGCTTGAATGGATCTTTGACTTTCCGATCAATCGTAATCGTCTTATTGATCATTCGGTCATAGTTCAAAGTCTTGGCTTTGCCTGCTGGCACATAACGGGGCTGCAAATGTTCCCCGTGGCCAACCATTTGATCAACAGTTCGATAGCCCAGGGCAGCCATTTGTTCTCTGAGGTCTTCTGCCAAGAAGTGCATCATGTTAATGATGTGCTCCGGTTTACCAGCATAAAGTTTTCTCAAATCAGGGTTCTGGGTGGTAATTCCAACTGGACAGGTATTCAGGTTACATTTGCGCATCATGATACAGCCAATGGCAACCATTGTGAGGGTCGCAAAACTGAATTCTTCGGCTCCCAACATGATCGCAACGGCAATATCACGACCCGTTAATAATTTTCCATCAACTTCCAAGGTAGTTCGTTGGCGCAAGTGGTTTAAAGCCAGGGTTTGGTGCGCATCAGCCAAGCCCATTTCCCACGGCAACCCACAGTCACGAGTCGAATTTCGTGGTGCAGCGCCCGTTCCACCGTCGTAGCCGGAAATCACCACCGTGTTTGCGCCAGCCTTAACAACCCCAGCGGCAATCGTGCCGACACCAGTTGAAGAAACCAACTTCACATTGATAGTGGCGTAGGGATTGACTTCTTTCAAATCATAGATCAACTGTTTTAAATCTTCGATCGAGTAAATATCATGGTGAGGTGGCGGCGAAATCAACTGCACCCCGGCGATTGAACCTCTGATGTTCGCAACCCAAGGATAAGCCTTACCGGCAGGGAGTTGACCACCTTCACCCGGCTTAGCACCTTGCGCCATCTTGATTTGAATTTCTTCGGCACTCATCAGATATTCTGTATTGACACCAAACCGTGCGGTTGAAACCTGTTTGATCTTACTGTTGCGATCCAGGCCATCCTTACCAACGTGGAAGCGACTGCGGTCCTCACCACCTTCACCGGTGTTACTGCGGGCACCCATCTTATTCATCGCAATTGCAATGGTCTCATGGGCTTCCTGAGAAAGTGCGCCAAAGCTCATGGCACCGGCTTTAAATCGTTTAACGATTGAGCTAACCGGTTCAACTTCACTCAATGGCACTGGGTGATTGTTGGATTGCTTGATGTCCCACATTGAACGCAAAGTCGTTGGATTTTCTCGGGCTTCAGCATTCATTTGAGCCGAGTATTTTTGATATTCGTCATAACTGCCCGAACGAACGGCTTTTTGGAATTGATAAATTGATTCTGGATTATACAAATGGTATTCACCATCGACTTTGTATTGGAAGCTGCCACCAGATGGTAAATCGTCGATTGAATGGGCGTCATAAGCTGATTGATATTTCTCGTAATATTCATTTTCAATTTGATTCAAGTTAATACCGGCAATTCGAGTTGGGGTTCCAGTAAAATACTGGTCAACCACTTCGTCAGCCAGACCAACTGCTTCGAACAATTGAGCCCCTTTGTAGCCGGCGACAGTTGAGATCCCCATTCGGCTCATAATCTTGATAATCCCTTTGGTCGAAGCCTGACAATAACTCGGAATTTGTTTTTCAAGTCCGCGTTCAGCCAAGGTTGCAAAGGCACCGTATGGGTGAATTGCCATGGCTCCGTAACCAACCAAGCAGGCAAAGTGGTGGATTTCACACGCTTCAGCTGTGTCGACCACGATAGAAGCCTCGGTTCCTTTACCTTGGCGAACCAAATAATTATTTAAGCCAGCAACCGCTAGGAGAACCGGAATCGTCATTTGGTGTTCATGAACTGGCCGGTCGGAAAGAATTAAGATAGTTGACCCATTATCGATGGCATTTTCAGCCTGTT
Source organism: Lentilactobacillus dabitei (assembly GCF_019061365.1). GTDB lineage: Bacteria > Bacillota > Bacilli > Lactobacillales > Lactobacillaceae > Lentilactobacillus > Lentilactobacillus dabitei. Next base: position 9,106 of record NZ_JAHPPD010000076.1, on the reverse strand, counting down.
TAAATAAGCGTTCCAATACGTGAGCCAATCGGTTAGGGGTATCCGTTAAATCGTATGCCAGAGAAAGCTTGGTCACTTTTAACGCAGGTAAATCCAAGTTTTTGATCTTGGCATATTCTTGGTCAGTCAAAATTGGGCTGTCGATCCGCAGTTTTTGGCAGTTGCCAGCAACGTCCTTGGTCACGTCATCGTCACGCCCTAAGAATAAGGTCGTACTGATCACAATTTTTTCTCGTAATGGATCAATGGGTGGGTTGGTCACTTGTGCAAAGGACTGTTTAAAATAGGTAAACAATGATTCGGATTTAATGCTTAAAACTGCCAATGGGGAATCAAAACCCATCGCAACAACTGGCTCACCACCATTTTTAGCCATTGGAATTAATGCAGTTTCGATGACTTCGTGGGTATAACCGTTGCGCCGCCATAATTTTTGTAAGTCATCACCGGAAACTTTAGGTTCAGATTTAACTTCTGGTAAGTTGTTTAGGGTTAATCGATTGGCGTTTAACCATTGTTCGTAAGGATGAGCTTCTGAAAATTGGTGCTTTAATTCATCGGATTTGTAAATCTTACCCTTCTGAGTGTCCACCAGCAGCATTTGGGCCGGTGACAGGATGCCTTTATCAACGATGTCTTGAGGGGCAACGTCAACGACACCGGACTCTGAGGCAACGACTAACTCGTTATCTTTGGTCAGGGTATAACGGGAAGGCCGTAACCCATTTCGGTCAAGGAAGGCACCAACCTGAATCCCATCAGTGAAACAAAGGGCAGCTGGACCATCCCAAGGTGCTGTAAATGAAGCGTTGTATTCGTCAAACGCCCGTTGCTTCTTCGGCATGTCAGCCCCTTTGCCCCAAGCTTCAGGAACCATCATCATTAATGATTGGGGAATCGTCCGGCCATGACGATAAAGATACTCCATACAGTTTTCCAATTTAGCCGAGTCTGAATCGTCTTCATCATATATTTCGATGTCGTGGCTGGTCATCCAGTTTTCGGCACCCTTCAAGGTGTTAATTTCACCGTTATGGGCAAGGAAGCGGAATGGCTGGGCACGATCCCAGCTTGGAAATGTGTTGGTTGAAAAACGGGAGTGGATCAAACAAATGGCACTCTTCATTTTTGGATTATGTAAATCTGAGAAGAATAAGCCAACTTGATAAGCGTGCAGCATCCCCTTATAGACGAGCGTCCGACTCGAAAGCGAACAGATATACATCGACTCACGGTCAAACGTTTTTTCGAGTTGTCGTCTCAAAACATATAAGTGGTCTTCAAAATCTTGGCCAGGCTTAACTTCGAAAGTCCGTTTCAAAACAACCTGGGCAAATCCTGGCATTGATTTCTGGGCAGCAGGGCCGCAACTTTCATAGACGAATGGCACGGACCGGGTCCACAGAACTGTGAAGCCAGCTTCTTCCATTTTATGAGTGACAGCTTTCAGCATTGCGTCACGTTCTTGCTCGTCGTGCGGCAAAAATAGTTGGGCAACGGCATAATCGCCGGCCTTTGGTAATGTCAGGTCGACCTTTGCCATTTCACTGCGGAAAAAGGCATCCGGCATTGCCATCAGAATCCCAGCACCGTCACCGGTGTCAGGCTCTGCGCCAGTTCCGCCACGGTGGTTCATTCTTTGTAACATGGTGAGGGCTTTTTCAACAAGCTCATGGCTTGGATGGCCATCGACTTGAGTGATGAAGCCCATCCCACATGCGGCATGTTCAAATTTGGGAGAATACATCAGTTTCTCCGAGTTCGTTAGTTTACTCGTTTCTTCACCTACTTAACAAATTGGATGTAATTTCTGCAGATATAGTTTTAATAATATTCTAATTTTATGATAAAACAACAACTTTTTTTAAATTTATTTCAAAATGAAATTAGTCTGAGTGATCACCAAAACGTTATCATTACCGTTATTAAAGCTATGAATGGACAGAGCTATGTGATGAATAAAAAATCAGTTATTGCTTAATCGGGGTTAGAAGTCTATTATGAAACATAATTTTATTTTTAACATGATTCTCATAAACTGAACGATTCGTCAAAATGTCAGGTTAGAGAATTTGATTTGTCAATTTACATAATGAAAGGGGATTACCCACCATGGCAACATTACAAGTAACAGATCTTCACGTCAGTGTGGCCGACGAAGAGGCTAAGACAACCAAAGAAATTCTCAAGGGCGTTAATTTAACCATGAATACGGGAGAAACCCATGCCATCATGGGGCCTAACGGAACCGGTAAGTCAACATTATCCGAAACAATTATGGGCAATCCAAAATATTTGGTCACCCAAGGCGATGTCACCTTAGATGGCGTCAGCTTGCTCGGCAAAACGGTTGATGAACGGGCGCGCGCCGGGCTATTTCTGGCAATGCAATACCCAGCCGAAATTAAGGGGATTACCAACTCAGAATTTATGCGGGCAGCGGTTAATGCTACCCGGCCAGAAGACGATCCCATTTCAGTTCGCGCCTTCTTAAAGGAACTCGATAAAAACTTGAGTATTTTAAACATGTCAGATGATATGGCCGAACGGTATTTGAATGAAGGCTTCTCTGGTGGTGAGAAGAAGCGGAATGAAATTCTTCAACTCATGACTATCAAACCTAAATTCGCTATCCTTGACGAAATTGACTCTGGCCTAGACATTGATGCCCTGCAAGTTGTTTCTAAAGGGGTTGATGAAATGAAGAGTCCTGACTTTGGGGTCTTGATGATTACCCACTACCAACGCCTATTGAACTATATTCATCCCGATCAAGTGCACGTGATGATGGGTGGCCGGATCGTGAAGACCGGAGACGACTCATTAGCTCAAGAACTTGAAAAGACGGGGTATGCCGGCTTACGAGATGAATTTGGCCTGGATGTCGACCTGGTTGACGAGGATGTGCCTGCAGGAAACGGAGGTCGATAGAATGCTAAAATCAGCTGTTCTGGATATGAATCCGGCGTTGTTAAAAAGTTCAACGTTCGCCAACGAGCCCAAATGGCTGACCGACATACGCCGGCGGGCATGGGAAAAAATTGAATCACTTGAAATGCCGGTGTTTGCGAAAATTAACTACCATAGTTGGCCATTATTGAAGTTAGCTGCAGATCCCAGTATCAATGTTTCGGTTCCTAAAGAAGTCACCGAAGAAGCCAAAAATTATCACTTAGCAACGATTGGCCAAATTGTTGCCAAATTAGACTTAAGTGACAAGCTCAAGAAAAAAGGCGTGATCCTCTGTGATATGCAGACCGCCATTCAAGAACACCCGGATCTCGTCAAACAATACTTGTTTACCAAATCGATTCATTTTGATGAAAATCGGTTAGTTGCGGTGGATGCAGCTTTAATCAACGGTGGCGCATTCCTTTATGTCCCTCACGATGTCGAAATTAGTGATCCGATTAACCTGCTTCAATTCCAAGATAGTCGCCAAGCAACTAATTTCATTAACCATACGGTCATCGTTGCTGGCGAAAACAGCCGTTTTAAAGTTCTTCAACGATCGGCAACGGTTGGTGAAGTTGCCAATCCTGCCCATATTATGGTGGAAATTATTGCTGAAAATGGCAGTTACGTTAAATTTTCTGCTTTGGATTCGTTGGCGACCCAGACCCATGCTTACATCAATCGGCGTGGTTATCTGGAAAAGGATGCCAGAATTGATTGGACAATTGGTCTGTTCAACGATGGTAATACGATCGCCGATTTTGATTCAGATTTAGTTGGCATTGGTTCTCATACAGAAATGCAGACGGTTGCGATTTCGACCGACCGTCAGACGCAGGGGATCGATACCCAGGTGACCAACTACGCTGCCCACTCTGAAGGCAACATTCTTCAGCGAGGCATTTTACTTGGCGCGTCATCATTGGTTTTCAATGGTATCGGTAAAATTATCAAGGGTGCCCATGGTTCAAAGGCGCAACAAGAGAACCGGGTATTGATGTTATCGCCGAAAGCCCGTGGGGATGCCAACCCAATTTTGTTAATTGACGAAAATGATGTGATTGCCGGTCACGCTGCCAGTGTTGGCCGGATTAACCAGGATCAGCTGTACTATCTGATGAGTCGCGGCTTAACCAAAGAAGTTGCTCAACGATTAGTTGCCCGTGGATTTTTAGGCGTCGTTTTGTCAGACATTCCAATGGTAGAAGTCAGGGACCAGATGGTGGCAATGATTGAAAGGAAGTTAGTCAATGGACAAGGGACTGAATAATTCAAGAAAAGATTTTCCAATCTTAGACCAACAGGTTAATGGCGAGCCCCTTGTTTATTTAGACAACGCGGCAACTACCCAGAAGCCTAATCAAGTCTTAAGGACGATTGTCAATTATTATCAAAATGACAATGCCAACGTTCATCGGGGCGTCCATACGCTGGCTGAGCGAGCAACCGACAGTTATGAAGCGGCCCGTGACAAGGTAGCCAAATTTATTAACGCTGCGAGTCGAAAATCAATTGTGTACACCCGTTCGACTACTGAAGGCTTGAACTGGGTTGCTTCAAGTTTCGGTAATTTGGTGGTCAATGAAGGCGATGAAATTGTCATCTCTCAGTTGGAACATCACAGTAACATTGTCCCTTGGCAACAGGTTGCTCAAAAGCAACACGCAACTTTAAAATATATCGATTTGACTGCTGACGGTGAATTGGATATGGACAGTGCCCGTCGCCAGATCACCGATAAGACCAAGATTGTGGCGATTGCCCAAGCTGCCAACGTCATGGGAGTGGTCAATCCGATTAAGGAATTGGGTCAAATTGCCCATCAACACGGCGCGTATATGATCGCTGATGGCGCTCAGGCTGCTCCGCACATGAAGATTGATGTTCAGGATTTGGACGTTGACTTTTATGCTTTTTCAGGTCATAAAATGCTGGCGCCAACAGGCATTGGCGTGTTCTATGGCAAACAAGCGCTGTTAGAAATGATGCCACCCGTTCAATTTGGTGGTGAAATGATTGACTTTGTGCATCACCAGGATGCTTCTTGGACTGAATTACCTTGGAAGTTTGAAGCCGGAACTCCCAATATTAGTGGTGCAATTGCTTTGGGAAGTGCCATTGATTATTTAACGAACTTGGGAATGGACAACATTCACGCTTATGAGCATGAACTGGTTGCCTATACCCTCCCAAAGCTCTTAGCAGTCGATGGGGTCACAGTTTACGGGCCCCACGATCCTAACAAGCATACTGGCGTGTTGGCCTTTAACATGGCTGGCTTGCACCCCCACGATGTGGCAACCGGTTTGGATATGGAAGGCGTTGCCGTTCGAGCAGGTCATCATTGTGCCCAACCACTAATGGAATATTTGAACGTGACCGCCACGGCGCGGGCCAGCTTTTATTTTTACAATACCCAAGCTGATGCGGATAAATTTATTCAGGCGGTTACGGCAGTAAAGGAGTTCTTTGCCGATGGGATTAGCTAAATTAAATCAACTATATCGTGAAGTGATTTTGGATCATGCCCAGCATCCTAGAAATCGCGGTGAGCTGGCCGATGCAACCGGGGTGATGGAGTTGCGCAACCCAACTTGTGGGGATGTGATCAGCGTTTCCGTTCAGATTGACGATGATAAGATCGCTGATTTGAAATTTGCAGGCAGTGGTTGCACCATTTCCCAAGCTTCTGCCAGCCTAATGACAACGGTGCTGATGAATAAATCTGTGGAACGGGCGCGGGAACTGATCATGGCCTTTTCAGCTTTGATTACAGGTGAAAAAGTCAGCGAAAAAGATGATGATGAATTGGGTGACGCGGCCTTGGTTGGTTCGGTTGCTGAATTCCCTGCCAGAATAAAGTGTGCGGCCCTTGCTTGGCACGCACTGGATGAATTACTAGATGAGAAAGGAGCGACCGCCCATGACTGATGTGTCAGAAATTGTAAAGGATACGGATTACGAATATGGCTTTCACGATGACGTAAAGCCGGTATATTCTACCGGCAAAGGTCTGACTGAAGAAATTGTTCGCCAAATTTCCGCTGAAAGGCACGAACCAAAGTGGATGTTGGATTATCGACTGGCCGCTTACCGCGCTTATCTTAAAATGCCAGAACCTTCATTTGGTCCAGATTTGACGAAACTGGATTTGGCCAATATGAAGTTCTATCAAAAAGCGACTGATAAGAAGTATCGGGATTGGGATGACGTGCCTGATAAGATTAAGACAACGTTTGACCGGCTCGGAGTACCAGAAGCCGAACGAAAGTATTTGGCCGGCTCCTCAGCTCAATATGAGTCTGAAGTGGTTTACCACAACATGGTCAAAGAGTTTGAGAAGCTGGGGATCATCTTTACGGATACCGATACGGCTTTGCAAAAATATCCCGAATTATTCAAGAAATGGTTTGGCAAGTTAATCAAGCCGACGAATAATAAATACGCTGCTTTAAATTCGGCAGTTTGGTCCGGCGGTACGTTTATTTATGTGCCAAAGGGTGTCACCTTGACGACGCCAATTCAGGCCTACTTCCGATTGAATGCCGAGAATTCAGGTCAATTTGAACGGACCCTGATTATCGTTGACGAAGGCGCTCATGTTGAATACGTTGAGGGCTGTACTGCACCAACTTATAAGAGTGATAGCCTCCATGCCGCAGTGGTTGAGGTGAACGTTTTGCCTCACGCTTATTGCCGCTACACGACGATCCAGAACTGGTCAAACAACGTTTACAGTTTGGAAACCAAACGGGCTCAGGCACTTGAAGGGGCCATTATGGAATGGGTTGACGGGAACTTAGGCTCCAAAGTGACCATGAAATACCCATCCGTTTATTTAAATGGTGAGGGTGCTCGGGGCACGATGCTGTCAATTGCGGTGGCTGGTAAAAATATCGATTCTGATACTGGTGCTCAAATGATTCACAATGCGCCGAATACATCTTCATCAGTTGTTTCCAAATCAATTGCTAAGGATGGCGGTGCAGTGGACTATCGGGGCAAGATCAAGTTTGGCCGCCACTCAGACGGCTCATTTGCCCACGTTGAATGTGACACGATTATTATGGATGACAAATCCTCGAGTGATACGATTCCCTATAACGAAATTTTGAATAACAATGTGTCAATGGAACACGAAGCAAAAGTTTCCAAGATTTCTGAAGAGCAACTGTATTATTTGATGAGCCGGGGAATTTCTGAAGCGAAGGCCACCGAGATGATCATCATGAGTTTCGTTGAACCCTTTACCAAGGAATTACCGATGGAATACGCGGTGGAATTAAACCGGCTGATTAGTTTTGAGATGGAAGGCTCAATTGGATAGGAGGTCACAAAATGAGTGAAGTAGATGAAAAAAGATCTTTTAAAGACCGGGCAATGTCCGTTTTGGAAAACGTGGTTGACCCTGAGTTAACGATTGATATTGTTAATCTAGGCCTTATTTATAATGTTGAATTAGATGATCAGGGCTTATGTACGGTCACGATGACCTTAACGATCGCTGGCTGCCCATTGACCGATTATTTGAACGAAGCCATTGATGAAGAATTAATGGGCTTCGATGAAGTTAAGGACGTCAAGATTAATTTAGTTTGGGAGCCAGCTTGGTCAATTGACAAGATGTCTCGGGAAGCCAAATTGGAACTTGGGATTCACTAACGGATGGGAGTGACGCTATGAAAGAAGCAACAACTGTAACAAATTCAACCCTTGATACAGACCTCAAAGAAAAGGTTGGCCGTTGGCTTAAAGTTTGGAAGCCGGGGCTAATTGTGATGCTGGCTGATACCGATGCCGGTTGTTTGATTACTGCGGTCCAATCTGGTGCTCAGTGGGGGTATGCGATGGTATTACCACAACTATTGCTGATCCCAATTCTATATATGGCCCAAGAAATGACCGTCCGGCTAGGCATTGTTACTGGCAAGGGCCACGGTGCCCTGATCCGGGAGAATTTTGGCAAATTCTGGGCGTGGGTTTCTGCCGGAACATTAGCCGTTTCGGCGGTGGGCGCCTTACTGACGGAATTTGTCGGCATTGCCGGTGTTGGTGAATTATTTGGCATCTCGAAATGGATCACGATTCCAATTGCCACAGTTTTGCTGATTGCCGTGGCATTTACCGGTAGTTATCGGCGAACCGAAAAAATTGGGGTGCTCGTTGGCTTGGCTGAGTTGGCTTTTATTGGGGCGATCTTCTTTATTCATCCTAATTTGTCAGGAATGGCAAATGGCTTGATGACGATTCCTTGGAAACATTCATCTTACATATATTTGGTCGCTGCCAACGTTGGGGCGGTTATCATGCCTTGGATGATTTTTTATCAGCAGAGTGCCGTGGTTGATAAGAGGTTGAATATGGCTGCCATAAAAAAAGCGAAGCACGATACGTTAATTGGCACCTTTTTGACTCAAGGCATCATGATCCTCTTTGTGGTCGTGTTTGCTGCGACGATTGGCCGAACCGGTTCTCATGCCTCACTAAGTTCAGTGGGTGATTTGGCATCTGCCTTAGGGCCGTTTATCGGCAGCGATACCGCTAAAATCCTGATTGGTGTCAGCATCATGGGTGGTGCCTTGGTTGCAGCCTTAGTTGTCGCATTGGCGGGAACTTGGGGAATCACCGAAGTGCTTGGTTGGAAACATAGCTTAAACGAAAAATTTGATCGCAAAAGTGCCGGCTTTTATATTATTTATATTTTGGCCCACGTGATTGGCGCAGCTTTAGTACTGGCCAATGTTGAGATGGTTCAAATGGCAGTCTTCGTCCAAGTATTAAACGCATTAATGCTGCCGATTGTGTTGGGGCTTTTGCTGATGCTGGAAGCCAAAGCTCTGCCAAAGAAGTACCGGATGCACGGTTGGTATAAGTACACTGTTACGAGTTTGTGTTTAGTCGTGATGGCTTTTGGTGTGTACATGGTAGGACCCACGGTTGGCTTGTGGTAATTTGGTTACGCGACTGTTAAAGTTGAGGAGTGGAAACCCAATTTATAGTGGCAGTTGCTTATTTAAAATTTATACTAAAAAATTAATTTAACCGTTTAATAAAGAAAGGCACCCATTCCTTGTGAAGTGCCCTACAATTGTTAGACAAGTAAGTCTAATGATTGTGGGGCTTTTCTTGTGACAAAATATAGTAGTCAATT
>NZ_JAHPPD010000075.1 GCF_019061365.1 Lentilactobacillus dabitei | reverse complement strand
TTATTCTAACGAGAAACAAAAAATCTGTCATCAGTAATAGATAAAATCTATTACCAACAACAGATATTGTAGAACCAAAATTTGGATTAGAGCGCTCCATGACGCAAACTACGAATTAGTGCAGCCCCCACAATATAAAAAAGGCGCCAACCTTTAACTGGTTAGCGTCTTTCTAAAGATCTTCTCAATAGACAGTCATTATTTAGTGAAATCAACGACCATCCGGCCAACAATCTTGTTAGCTTTCATTTCGTCAATGATGTCATTTACTTCGTTTAAACGACGAGTGTGAACGATTGGTTTAACTTTACCTTCAGCACCGAATTGGAAGGTTTCTTTGAGGTCTTGACGGGTACCAACTAATGAGCCGGCAACTTGAATACCATCAAGAACAGTCTTATCGATGTTAAGAGCCATGTCACCTTTAGGAAGGGCAACGGCAACTAATTTACCATCTGGACGCAATGCGTTAACTGAAGTTGTGAAGGCATCAGTCGTTACGGCAGTAATTTGAGCATTGTGAACCCCGCCAACCTTCTTTTGGATCTGTTCAGCAACATCTGGATCATGACGGTTAATGGTGATATCAGCACCATTTTCCTTAGCAGCAGCCAGTTTTTGTTCATTACCATCAACGGCGACAACGTGGGCACCAAATACATTGTGGGCATATTGAACGGCTAAGTTTCCGAGACCACCACAACCAACAACTTCAACCCATTGACCTGGACGGGTTTCACCGACTTTAAGAGCCTTATACATGGTAACACCAGCACACGTTAATGAAGTTGCTTCAACTGGGTCAAGACCTTCAGGTACCTTAACTGCGTAGTCAGCAGGGACGATAACTTGTTCAGCCATTGCACCGTCAACCGTGTAGCCAGAGTTTTGAACGTTGCGGCAAAGAGTCTCACGACCAGTTGTACAATATTCACAGTGACCACAACCTCTGTAGAACCAGGCGATTGAAACTCGATCACCAATCTTCAAATTGTCAACGTCGTCAGCAACCTGGATAACTCTTCCGACGCCTTCGTGACCAATGATTCGGCCGGGAACCTTACCAAAGTCGCCAGCGGCAACGTGAAGATCCGTGTGACATAATCCACAATATTCAACCTTAACTAATGCTTCACCTTCATGAATTGGTCGTAAATCTACATCTTTAATATCAACATATCCATCAACTGGATCGCGTACAACAGCTGCTTTCATCTATTAATCATCCTTTTTGTAATATATTTTCAAACAAGTACATTATAAGCAAGCTAGCAATGATATTCAAGTGAAAAAGTACACAAAAATCAAAAAATGAAAAATATTTCCAGAAAATGTAAGCCTTTTAGGTGAATAGACCAAAAAAGACCAAAAAAAGCCTAAAAGGTCAAACTTAATGACTATCTGTTTCATAATTATGGTAAAATGAGAGTTATGTTAAAATATTTCAATAGATATAATAAAGAAACTAATACACTTAGGAGAGCTGATCATTTATGAGTCGAATTTTGATTATTGAGGACGAAAAGAATTTGGCGCGCTTCGTCGAACTCGAATTAAAGCATGAAGGATATGATACTCAGGTTGAGTTAAATGGCCGAACTGGGTTACAAGCAGCGTTGGATGATAATTTTGACGTTATTCTGTTGGATCTGATGTTACCTGAACTAAACGGAATGGAAGTTGCTCGTCGTCTTCGGGAAAAGAAAAACACACCAATTATCATGATGACTGCCAGAGACTCTGTCATTGATCGAGTTTCTGGCTTCGATCATGGGGCTGATGATTATATTGTTAAACCATTTGCGATTGAAGAACTATTGGCAAGAATTCGGGCATTGCTTCGTCGGATTCAAATAGAGAACGATCAACAAAAGAGCAATAAAAAGTCAGTGACCTTCAAAGATTTAACGATCGAAAAGGATAGTCGCATTGTTCGTCGCGGCGATGAAGTCATCAATTTAACCAAGCGTGAGTACGAACTTCTTCTAACATTAATGGAAAATGTTGACGTTGTTCTGGCTCGAGATGTCCTGCTAACCAAGGTTTGGGGATACGACTCCGAAGTTGAAACCAATGTTGTTGATGTTTATATTCGATACTTACGTAACAAAATCGATCGTCCCGGTGAGAACAGTTACATTCAGACTGTCCGAGGGACCGGGTACGTGATGCGTTCATGAGTTTTTCCAAATCAACAGGGACCAAAGGTAGGCGATCGTTAAAGTGGAAGTGGGCTTTTTTCACTTCTCTTGGTGTTTTGGCAATCGTGTTAATTTTTTCCGTTGTGCTCTTTAATCGATTTACAAACGTCTTGCTGCAACAGGAAAAAATTCACATTGATAATACCTTAACGACCGTTTCGTCACGACTATCTAATTATGAATCACCACTGAGTAAAAAAGATGTCGACCATTACTTGCAGCCAAGTATCACAAAGGGTGAGAGTGCAGCGACAAATGGTCAGTCGGATTCTGATAATATCTATTCGGATTCGCTGATTGTTAATTTTTCCCGTGATAATATTCTCGTTAATATTTATGGTACTGATAAAAAGCAGCTCTTTAAATCCCGAAATGATCCGGTAACCTTTCACTCGGCTGACAAGCGTAAAATCATGACGACTACTTTTCAAGGAAAAAAGGAGTTAGTCGGAATTGAGCCATTGTTGTCAAAAAAGAACGGTTCGTTAATTGGTTATGCCCAGGTGACCGACAAGTTAGGTGATTATCGACGAACAACTGGCAAATTGCTTGCCATTTTAGCAATTTTGGTCGTTATTTCAGTCATCGTGGCAATGATGTTTGCTTATCTACTTGCGGCTGAAATGCTTCGACCGATTAATGAAATTCAAGACACAATTAATAAAGTCAAGACTGATCCTGATTCTGACGCTCGGGTTCCCGATTTAAAAACGAATGATGAACTGGCTGACCTGGCTGATTTATTAAACAGTATGCTGGATCAGACCCATCGGTATATTGACCAGCAACAGCAATTTGTTGAAGATGTTTCTCACGAATTGCGGACACCGGTGGCAGTTATTCAGGGCCACATCGAAATGCTTCTCAGATGGGGTAAGGACGATCCTGAAGTGCTCTCTGAGTCGCTGAAGGCATCTCTTCAAGAAACTAAACGAATGAAGAGCTTAGTAACAGAAATGCTTGATTTGTCGAGAGCTGAGCAGATTGAGATCAACTATGGTGAAGAAATTACCAATGTTAATGAAGTTTTTGCCCAAGTGTACAATGACTTCAAAATGATTCATCCTGATTTCACCTTTACCTTTGACGATGATACGGATAAGAGCATTTACGTTAAGATTTATCGGAACCACCTTGAACAGGTCTTAGTTATTTTACTTGATAATGCAATTAAGTACTCCACTAAGCGAAAAGAAGTCCACCTGTCATTATCGACCTCGATGTCCAAGGTCAATATTGCCGTTCAAGACTTTGGCGAGGGAATTTCCGAGGAAGATAAGCAGAAGGTCTTCAATCGGTTCTACCGAGTTGATAAGGCTCGCAGTCGTGATAAGGGCGGTAATGGGTTAGGACTTTCAATTGCCCATCGATTAATCGAAGCTTATCATGGAAATATTTCAATCGAGAGTTCTTTAGGCTATGGCTCTATATTCCAAATTAATCTACCAATCATGACAGATATGCCAACAGAAGATGAATTAGGCGATCAGCCAACAGACAAAGATTCTTCTGAATCAGCAAATGATTCAAATTCAAAAACATAAAATAAACGAGTAATTCGACTTTTCCAGACGAACTACTCGTTTTGTTTTTGTGGATGATTACTTATGATGCCGTTGCTGTTTGCCGGCATTCCGTTGCTTGCCCACATTACGTTTGTTGCTGTTGGTTGGTTTAGATGCATCGCTCTTTGGAACAGAAGATTGAGGTTGATGCTGGCTAGTCTGCTGTTTCCCAGCGTTACGCTGCTTGCCTGAGTTTCGTTGACGATTACGATTGTGTTCGGTTTGAACTTCAGAAGGCGTCTGAGGTTCCGGTGCAGCTTTTGGTAATAAGTCTTCGACGGTGACCTTTTGGCGGCCTTCCATTTCTTTAGCAATATTCTTGCGAATCCTGGGTCGATACAAATTGATGATCAATGTTTGCAAACAAGCAAACAACCCACCAATAAAGAAGTAAATTCCAAGACCGGCTGGGGCGTTCATGGTGAAGAACAAGATCATCACTGGACTCATTAACATCATCATGCCCATTTGCTTCTTTTGAGCCTTCGGAGTGCCCAACATTGCAATATATCCTTGTAATAAGTAGGATAGGAATGAAAGAATTGCTAAAAGTAAACTGGATTGTCCAAGTCGAATGCCCATGAAAACAGTGTGAGAAAGTTCAGGTGAGTATCGAATCGCAAAGTAAAGTGCGGAGAAGATGGGCATTTGAATCAACAGTGGCAGACAACCAATTCCACCGGTCATTGAAATACCGTTCTTCTTGTATAGTGCCATCATTGCCTGGCTGACTGCAGCCTGTTCTTCTTGGGTCTTAGCCGCCTTTTGCCGCTTCTGGATTTCTGCCATCTGTGGTCTGATCAACTGCATTTTTTCTTGCTGGATGGTAGAGGCTTTAAGCTGACGAATCATAATTGGTAACAGGAACATTCGGACAATCACGGTCAAAGCGATAATGGCCCAGCCATAACTGCCGACAATTTGGGCGATTGCTTCCATGACCGATTGTGCTGGTCGAGCTAGATAATCATAGACGATCCCATAAGGCTTTCCCGATTTGGTTGTTTGAACACAGCCACTCAATAGAACAGCCAAACTGGCTAAAAGTCCAAGGGTCGATAAGTGCTTGAGTTTTTTCATTTGGTAAGACCTTTCTTAATTTAGTACATAAACAAGAGTAATGTTACTCGATTATGACTGACATTTCAATTTAATATTTCACATCAAACCCCTTATAATCAAAATTGGTTATATAATTGACGTCGACGTGATTAATTTTTGCATAGGGAGTCGGTGATTTTTTGATCTGGCTGATAAATTTGTTGAGGTCAGATTCTGACCCAGTTGCAACTACTTCAACAGAGCCATCAATCTGATTTTTGACCCAGCCCGAAATGGTAAGAGATTGGGCAAGCCGGATTGTGGACCACCGGAACCCGACACCTTGAACTCGTCCAAATACAGTCATTTTCACAGATTTCATATGATCGTTCATATTTAGCACCACCCAAAATTCGTTTTATTATATAGGAAAATATAGGAGAAAATTATGGAAAAAATTACTTCAAATCAAAATAACAGAGTGAAAGAATGGAAAAAGTTACAAGCTAAGAAGGGCCGGACAAAATCAGGAGAATACATCATTGAGGGCTGGCATATTGTTGGTGAAGCAATTCGTCATCAAAAAGAAATCTTAGCCCTAATGGTGACTGATGAAGACTTCTTAGATCAATTAGAGTTTGATGATACTAAAGTACCAGTGTATTTGATTACTCCAGAAATTGCCAATCATATTTCTTCAACCGAAACCCCCCAAGGAGTCTTTGCTGTACTGAAAACTGAGGATTATCATGAATCGATTCCTAGTGATTTAATTGGTGCCTGGTTGCTATTGGATAATATCCAAGATCCAGGTAACATCGGTACCATGGTTCGAACTGCGGATGCTGCTGGTGTGAGTGGCGTTGTCTTTGGCCGAGGAACCGCTGATATTTATAATCCCAAGGTTGTCCGGGCAATGCAAGGCAGTCAATTTCACATGCAGCTTTTTAGCGGTGATCTTCTTGACTGGTTAGTGGCATTGAAGAAACAGCAAATTCCGACATACGGAACTGAATTGAATGATCAGGCTGTTTCTTACGCTAATGTGACGCCAACCCAAACATTTGGTTTAGTCATGGGAAATGAAGGAAATGGGGTTTCACCTGAAATATTATCTTGGACTGATCAAAACTTGTATATTCCAATGAAGGGTGAGGCAGAATCATTAAATGTTGCCGTTGCAACCGGAATTTTGCTTTTTCATTTGTTTAAATAAAAAACAATTTAATTGATCTTTCTTACAATACCATGTATTATAGCAATTAATAAAAGGTAAAGGGGAATTACATGCAAAAGGATGAATGGAAAAATGATTCCGAGTATTGCGCAATAGTTGCTGATTTGTTGGCGAATGATACTGTCAAAAAATTAGCAAATTACAAACAACATCATCATTCAACCAGGTTAGAGCACTCTTTAGCTGTGTCTTTTGATAGTTATAAGATTGCTAAAAGACGTGGCTTGGACTATCGGGCAGTTGCGCGGGCAGGACTCCTTCATGATTTGTTCTTCTACGATTGGAGAACAACCAAGTTTGACCTTGGTTCTCATGCATTTGTTCACCCACGAGTTGCCTTAAGGAACGCCGAAAAGATCACCAAGCTTTCTCCAATTGAAAAGGATATTATCCTCAAACACATGTGGGGGTTAACACTTGCTAGACCAAAGTATGAAGAAAGTGTTATAGTTTCTTTAGTAGATGATTACGAAGCGGTTCATGAATTCATGAGCCCTGTTAAGGTCAAGTATGATGACTTTAAGAATCGTGTTCATCGGATTTCAACCAGCAAGTAACCATTTTTGATTAGATTGGGGGGATATTATGAAACAAGCCGTTGGGTTGGAAGATGAAGTTCATTATTATCTTTGTCCTAAATTTGAAAAGACTTTTTCGTTTCTTGGGAAGAAATGGAATGGTCTAATTATTGATGTTCTCTTGCAGGAAGGTACCATGCGTTTTCGGGAACTGGCAAGACAAATTCCAAAGTGCAGTGATCGCGTTCTGGTTGAGCGTTTAAGAGAACTGGAACAAGATGGTATTCTTGACCGTCATGAGTATCCGGAATCATCCTTAATTGAATATTCGTTGACAGAACAAGGAGAAGAATTGGCACCAATTATGCATTCAATTCATTCTTGGTCTGAAAAATGGTATGCAAGCTTGAAAAAGTAGCTTGACCATTTTTTTATTTTAGCTTATTATTCATTAACGTAATGTGTTTGAGAAAAAAGTAGTAGGTTATGGCTTTATCCAGAGACTCTGTGGTTGGTGTGAACAGAGTAAAGTCGTTTCACGAATTCATTTTTCGAGCTGAAATTGGGAGTTATCATTTAATAACGAAAAATTTCCGGTAGTCACCGTTAAAGATATATTAAGTGTGTCATTCTGTTCGAATGGCAAATTAGGGTGGTACCGCGTTGCTTCGTCCCTTTGTGGGCGAGGCTTTTTTTGTGCTTAAAAATAAACTTTGGAGGGATACTATGTCTTTACGGGATAAATTGTCCGAGATTAAAGAAAAAGGACTGGCTGATATTGGTCAGACCGATGATTTAAAAGCGTTAAATGAGATCAGGGTTCATCTACTCGGTAAGAAAGGCCCAATTACCGCTGCGTTACGCGGGATCAAGGAATTGACGCCAGAAGAACGCCCGGAAGTTGGAAGTTATGCAAATAAAATTCGGGATGCGATTACTGAGGCTGTTGCACAACACCGTGATCAACTGGAAACCATTCAGCTTAACAAGCAATTGGCCGCTGAAAAAATTGATGTGACGCTGCCTGGCAAGCCGGTTGCTCAAGGTCAACCACACGTGATTCAACAAATTATTGACCAAATCGTCGATCTCTTTTTGGGAATGGGTTATGAAGTTTTGACTGGTCCTGAAGTTGAAGAGGATAAGTATAACTTTGAAATGATGAACTTACCTAAAAACCATCCTGCAAGAGATATGCAGGATACCTTTTATTTGAGTAAGGAAATCTTAATGCGAACGCAAACTTCACCTATGCAAGCCAGAGCACTTGAGAAACATGATTTTTCCAAGGGACCTTTGAAGATGATCTCTCCTGGGATTGTCTATCGTCGAGACACGGATGATCCAACCCATTCTCATCAATTTCATCAAGTTGAAGGGCTGGTTATCGATGAACACATCACAATGGCGGACCTCAAGGGTACGTTGATTACCATGGCGCAGAATATCTTTGGTGATAAGTTTGATATCCGGTTGCGGCCAAGCTACTTCCCATTTACCGAACCTTCAGTTGAAGTTGATGTCACCTGTTTTAACTGTATGGGTAAAGGTTGTGACGTTTGTAAGCACACAGGCTGGATCGAAGTTTTAGGTGCCGGAATGGTTCATCCAAATGTCTTGAAAATGGCGGGCGTAGATTCAGATGTTTACGGTGGATTTGCGTTTGGTGTCGGCCCCGATCGATTTGCAATGCTTAAATATGGTGTGGACGATATCCGAGACTTTTATTTGAATGATGTCCGCTTCTTAAATCAATTCAGTAAGAGGGGTAATTAACATAATGAAAGTATCTTATAATTGGTTAAAACAGTACTTAGATCTTAATATGCCTGCCAAGGACTTAGCTGAAAAGATCGAACGAACTGCCGTTGAGGTTGATTCAGTGACCATTGCAGAAGATGGCCTCAAAAAGTTAGTGGTTGGCCACATTTTATCGATGAAGAAGCATCCAGAATCCGACCATTTACACATTTGTTCAGTTGATGTGGGTGAAGATGAGCCGCTCCAAATTGTTTGTGGCGCTCCCAACGTGGATGCTGGTCAAAAGGTCATCGTGGCTTTGCCCAATTCTCGCATTGGCGGTAACGTCAAGATCAAACGTTCAAAGATGCGGGGCGTTGAATCAGAAGGAATGATTTGTGCGCTCGATGAAATTGGTTTTTCAAAGGATGTTGTTCCAAAGGAATGGGCGGACGGAATTTATGTATTTGATGATGATGTTCCAGTTGGTGAGCCGATCTATCATTATTTAGGAATGGACGATCCAATTATTGACTTGGATGTCACCCCAAACCGTGGTGACATGTTAAGCATCATTGGAACCGTTCATGATCTTGCTGCAATCTACGATCAGAAACCAGAGATCAAAAAGCCGAGTGTAGAAGAAGATCAGTCGTTAGATGCTAACGCTGAAATCAAGGCCACCGCAGATTCCGGTTTAGCTAAGGCTTACAAATTGCGGGTTGTCGAAGGCGTTAAAATTGCCCCAAGTCCAACTTGGCTTCAAATTACCTTATGGAACGCTGGCATTCGGCCAATAAATAACGTTGTTGATGTGACTAATTATATTTTGTTGAAGTATGGACAGCCACTACATTCATTTGATAAGGATAAAATTGATGGCGACATTGTGGTTCGCAATGCTAAAAAGGGTGAAAAACTGGTTACTCTGGATGAAGATGAGCATGAATTATCCCCAGATGACATGGTTATTGCCGATAATGATCAGCCGATTGCCTTAGCAGGTGTCATGGGTGGCTTTAACACCCAAATTGATGATGATACGCAGAATGTTGTCATTGAATCGGCTATTTTTGATTCTTTCCACATTCGAAAGACTGCCCAGAGGCATGTATTGCATTCAGAGGCATCACAACGATTCGAAAGGGGAATTAATCCAGATGGCGTTGAAGATGCTTTAAACGAAGCCGTAAGCATGATTAAACAGTTAGCAGGCGGTAAGATCGCCCAGGGAATTGTGACTGCAAGCGAATACCATCCGGAATTACCGGTTATTTCAATCACGGCTGAGCGAGCCAATCATGTTCTTGGGACTTCACTGAAGCTTGAAGAAATCAAGCGCATCTTTGATCGACTTGAATTTCCGAGTGTTGAACACGGAGATACACTGGCTGTGACGGTGCCTGCCCGCAGATGGGATATTCATATTGATGCAGACTTGTTTGAGGAAGTTGCCAGAATTTATGGCTATGATAACCTGCCAGTTACGTTACCAACTGGTCGCCAAACAATTGGTGTTTTAACATCTACACAACGTCTGCAGCGAGCTTCCCGCCAAATTCTGGAAGGAATTGGTCTCACTCAAGCCATTTCATATTCATTAACAACTGATGCCAAAGCCAAGATGTTCTTGATGCGTGATTCTGAACCAACTAAGTTGCTTTGGCCCATGACCCAGGATCACACGACATTAAGAATGAATCTGGTATCAGGCTTGTTGGATGACGTTGCATACAACCACGCCCACAAAGTAGACGATGTTTCTCTTTACGAAACTGGTCGGGTATTTTACAAAGATTCTGCTGACCAAATTAGGCCTGAAGAAGTTGAACATGTCGCTGGTGTCATTACGGGTAACCTCACCGACCCTGCTTGGAACAATCACGTCAAACCAGCTGACTTTTACTTAATGAAGGGCATGGTCAATCAGTTTATCGTAAACCTTGGGATTAAAGGTGAAATTGCATATAGTGCAACTGATCAATATCCGGAGATGCATCCCGGCAGGACAGCCAACATTTCAATCCATGGCCATAATGTGGGCTTTGTGGGTCAAATTCATCCCCAAATCGCCAAAATGTTTAAGATCAAAGAAACTTATGCCTTTGAATTGAACATGCAGGCCTTAATCGATTTACCAAAGAATGACGATCAATATCAACCAATTGCCAAGTATCCTTCAGTGAAACGAGATATTTCAATGATTGTTGATAGTGAAACAACCAACGATGAAATTGTGGCTGTTATGAATAAACGTGGCGGTGCTTATCTTTCGGCAATTCGTTTATTTGATGTTTACGAAGGTGAAAACGTTCCTGACGGTAAGAAGTCAATGGCCTACTCATTAACTTACGTCAACCCTCGTGAAACGCTTAAAGACGAAGTGGTCAATGCAGCCTTTGAAAAGATTAAAAAACGGTTAACAGCTGACTTAAATGCGGAAATTAGGTAGTTTCGAACTTATAATGAAGATGTATGTAGAAGGAGGAGCTTCCGATGAGCAATAACTCAAATCAACGAACTCCAAAGCCCAATCGAAGCCTTGGGCGCAGGATCATTATTTCCGTCATTACGTTAATTGTTATCTTAGCCGTTACAATCGGATTTATGGGTTACCATTTTTTCCAAGAGGCATTACGACCGTTAAATCCTCAGGATACCGCCGTCAAGCAGGTTCACATCCCGCTTGGGGCATCCAATAAACAAATTGGGTCTATTTTGCAAAACAATAAAATTGTCAAAAGTGGCATGGCTTTTGACTATTATGTCAAATCAAACAATATGGCTAATTTCCGGGCTGGCTATTATCAGCTGACCCCGGCCATGAGTCTGAAAAAAATTGCGGTCAGACTACAACAAGGTGGAACTGATCAACCAATCCAAAGCACGAAAGGAAAATTATTAGTCCGCGAAGGATTGAATATTGATCAAATTGCCAAGCAAGTTGCTGCCACAACTGATTTCTCAGAACATGATTTCATTTCACTGATGAAGGATAAGGCTTTCATTCGCCAGTTGGCTAAACGTTATCCTCAGTTGCTGGCATCTGCGATGAAGTCACAAGGTGTTCGTTACCGCTTAGAAGGGTATTTGTATCCTGCAACTTATGAGGTTAAGAAGAACACATCACTCAAAGCATTAGTTGAGCAAATGGTTGCCAAAACTAACCAAGTGTTGATGCCATACTATCCAAAGATCAAGAAATCCAAAATGACCCTTCAAGAATTTATGACTTTGGCATCTTTAATTGAGCGTGAAGGCGTCAACCAGACTGATCGGCGAAAGATGGTCGGCGTATTTCTGAACCGAATTCGGATTAATATGCCAATTCAGTCAGACATTTCCGTTCTGTATGCAATTCACAGAAACAATAAGACGTTAACTGCCAAAGATTTACAAGTCGATTCACCTTATAATCTTTATGTGAATGCCGGCTTTGGCCCGGGACCATTTGATAGTCCAAGCATCAGTTCCATCAGCGCCGTGCTGCATCCATTGGACCGGTCAAAGGATTACTTATACTTCTTTGCCAATACTAAAACGCAAAAAGTTTATTACTCAACAACGTATGCTCAGCATCAGGAGCAAATTGCCAAGCACTCACCAAGTAAGAAAGACAAGTAATGTAATTGAAAGGGATATTATTTAATGACGACTCCAGATAAACGACCGGTCGTCATCGGCGTAACCGGTGGCTCGGGTAGTGGTAAAACAACTGTTAGCCGAAAGATTTTTGATCAACTTTCAAACTATTCAATCATGATTTTGCAGTTGGATTCCTACTATAACGACCAATCCAATATGACGATGGCTCAAAGAAAACAAGTGAATTATGATCACCCCAATTCATTCGATTATGACTTATTAGTTAAACAGCTAACTCAATTATTGCACTATCAACCGATTGAAAAGCCCGTGTATGATTACAATCTGTTTACCAGAAGTGATCAGACAATTCACCAAGATCCTCGAGAAGTCATTATTCTTGAAGGCATTTTGCTACTTGACGATCAGCGATTACGTGATTTAATGGACATTAAAGTCTTTGTTGATACGGATGATGATATCAGATTAATTCGGCGGATTGAACGTGATACTAAAGAGCGCGGTCGATCATTAGATAGTGTGATTAACCAGTATCTGACAACTGTTAAACCAATGTATCATCAATTTGTTGAACCAACTAAGCGCTATGCTGATATCATTGTTCCCGAGGGTGGCGAGAACCAAGTTGCCATTGATCTCTTGACAACGAAGATTCGGTCTATTTTAATGAAACGTGGTAACAAACAAATTAACAATAATATCGATTCTACAATTTAATCGATCAAAGGAGAATACCAATGGCTGAACAAGAATCATATCCAATGACTGAAGAGGGCCGTGATAAGCTCAAAGCAGAGTTGGAAGACCTGAAAGTAAATCAACGACCAAAAGTGGTCGAACGAATCAAGATTGCCCGGAGTTACGGGGATTTGTCCGAAAATTCTGAATACGAATCTGCTAAAGACGAACAGAGCATGTTAGAAAGCCGAATTAATACAATTGAGCATATGCTACAATATGCTCAAATCATTGACTCCAATGCCAGTGAAAAAGATGAAGTGACAGTTGGTAAGCATGTCACTTTCAAAGAATTACCCGATGAAGAGCCTGAAACTTATCAAATCGTTGGTGCTGCGGAAGCTGATCCAATTTCTGGCAAGATTTCAAACGATTCACCAATTGCCAAAGGATTGCTTGGGCATAAGCTGAATGAAGAAGTTGTCATTCAAATTCCCGCAGGAAATATGAAAGTGAAGATTTTGAAGGTTGAGTAGGTTAACCTTTCATTTCACAAAGTAAATCAATAGTTAAAAAAGCTTGAGCAATATAATCCTTGCTCAAGCTTTTTTGTAACCCAATCACGCCATTCAAAAGGTTTGTGAAATTCAATGACGATGATATACTAAAAGCGTGGCGATTTCGAATTTGATTAGGAGTGTGACTCAAAATGAAGATTGAGGTTACGGATTCAGCCAGTAAATGGTTCCAACGAGAAATGGGGCTGGGAAACGGAAACGGGGTTCGTTTTTACGGAAAAGTATACGGAAAAACGCCGGTTCATGATGGCTTTTCGTTAGCATTGGCAAGGGATGATGATCCTGAGAAAGTGTACACAAAAACCAATAAAGATGGCATTAACTATTTTGTTGACGAAGATGACCGTTGGTTCTTTAAAGGGTATGACTTAAAAATCGATTTTGATCCAAAAAAGGATCCAGAAAATGTCGTTTACACCTACGAAGCTAACGGTGAACTTTAAACAACTACCAAAAGTGCCAGTGGCCTTGAAGACAATTGCGTCTCCAAGGCCACT
>NZ_JAHPPD010000074.1 GCF_019061365.1 Lentilactobacillus dabitei | reverse complement strand
TTATTCTAACGAGAAACAAAAAATCTGTCATCAGTAATAGATAAAATCTATTACCAACAACAGATATTGTAGAACCTTTTTGGAATGCTTGTCCTTTTCATCAAATCGTAGAATATCTCGGTTTTAAAATTTAGCAAGCGAATTATTTTTGTTCAGGATTTCCAGACAAATCAATAAACGGAATCTTGGGGCCCTGATATCTGGCTGGGGCCTCATTATCAGCTGATTTACGTTGATGCTGATAGGCTTCTACCTGTTGAGGTGACCTCAGGTTCTTTTTCTCCCAGCTCACCAAAATTCTGTCCATATATTTCAGATTGTAAACCTGACTTAAAACCGCCTCTTTTAAAGCCAATTGAATGATTTCCGGGGTGTAATGGTCTATATCCAACCATTGACTAATCGTTTCCATCTCCAGGGGTGATAACGTTCGGCCAAACTCTTTCTCGATACTTTCAAAAACGGTCTGCCGCTCGCTTACTTTGACAGGTTGAGCGGATGGCTGATTTTGCCCATGTTCAGCTGACTTGAGAATCCCCAATTTGTCATACATCTGCGTAAAGTCATAAGCATCGACTTTTTGGCCTTCAATGCTCAATTGGGTAATAGCCGCCAACTTTTTCTCGATCATTTGGTGAAACAAGTTAAAAAGCTGCTGTTCACTCAACCCCGTCTGTCGTTGTAAATCACCAATTTCAGGCATTGGCACAATTAAGTCATGATTTCCCTTTATTAACAGATATATCAGTAGTTCTTCATTGCTAAGACCAATTCGGCGATAATTTTTTAACAGATCGTTATTAACGGTTGTTTGACCCTGGTTGAGAAGTTCGCGTGCGTAATCATCCAATCAAATTACCTCACTCTCAATTTAACAAATTCTAATTTATGGGTAAATCCGGTTCAACAATCTTGGGAATGGAATGGCTTCTCGAACATGATCCTCACCAGTTAACCAGGTCAGACAGCGTTCGAGACCAAGCCCGAATCCAGCGTGAGGAACACTTCCGTATTTTCGGAGGTCCAAATACCAGGAATACTCATTCGGATCAAGATCGTGTTTAACAATTTGATCATACAAATAATCATAATCGGTCGCCCGTTCTGAACCACCAATGATTTCACCATAGCCTTCAGGTGCTAATAAGTCGGCACAGATCACGACATCATCCCTGGTTGGATGCGGCTTCATATAAAACGCCTTAATGGCTTTAGGATAATTCAACACAAATACGGGTTGTTTAAATTGGTCGGCCAGATAAGTTTCTTCCGGTGATCCAAAGTCAACGCCCCATTCAAGGTCAAAACCACCCTTTTTGAGCATATCAATCGCCTCATCATAACTAATTCTTGGATAAGGAAGGACGGTATACTTCTTAAGGGTGTCGATATCACGATCAAGTGTTTGCAGCTCATGCTTGCAATTTTCGATCACTCGAGTAACCAAATAAGCAATGTATCGTTCTTGAATCTCCAAACTTTGTTCTTGATGCATAAAGGCCATTTCGGGTTCGATCATCCAGAATTCAATCAAATGACGACGTGTTTTCGATTTTTCAGCTCTAAAGGTAGGCCCAAATGAAAACACTTTACCAAATGCCTCAGCGCCGGCCTCTTCATATAACTGGCCACTCTGGGATAGATAAGCATCCCGATCAAAATACTCCGTATGGAATAAAGTTGTGGTGCCTTCAGGTGCGCTACCTGTCAAGATCGGCGCATCAATTTTGACAAAGCCCTCATTGTAGAAAAAGTCATAACTAGCCTTGATAACTTCATTTCGGATCCGCATCACAGCGCTTGGGCGGCTAGATCGTAACCAAAGATGACGATGATCCATCAAGAAGTCGACCCCGTGTTCCTTAGGCGTGATTGGATAATCATGGGTTTCAGAAACCACTTCAATCGTTTCAACCTCGATCTCGTAGCCAAACTTTGAGCGGCTATCTTCATGAATAATCCCAGTAATCCACATACTGGTTTCCTGCTTAACTTCCTTAGCTAATTCGAAAGTTTCAGGAGAAACGTTGTTCTTAACCACAACCCCTTGGAAAAACGCCGTTCCATCCCGCAACTGTAGAAAAGCAATTTTTCCACTGGATCGTTTATTGGTGAGCCAAACGCCCATCTTAACTTTTTCGTTTACATACTTGGGTGCATCGACCATACTAATCTGCTTCACTACTAATTCCTCCAGACAACTCTTTCTCTAAATATTGATCCATAAATACTTTAATTCTTGTAATGCCAATCTTTAAATCATTCAAGCTGGTTGCATAACTGATTCGTAAATAACCAGGCATTCCAAACGCAGAACCATCCACGACTGCAACGTGGGCCTCATTCAATAAACAAGCGACGAGTTGTTCGGAACTTGTCACCCCAACTAACCCCATGGCGTCAGTGACCTTTGGAAACAGATAAAAGGCTCCCTGTGGCTTTTCTGCAACTTCAAAGCCGGGGATTTCGTTGACTAATGGATACACGGTATTGAGGCGATCCTCAAATGATTGCCGCATGCTTTCAACATCTGCTTGATCTGATTGAAGCGCGGCGATTGCTGCATATTGACTAACCGTTGCAGGATTTCCTGTCATGTGGGATAACACGGAATTGACCCGTGAAATTAACTCAGTTGACCCGGCAATATAACCAATCCGCCAACCAGTCATTGAATAAGCCTTTGAAACCCCGTTCACTAAAATGGTTGATTGGGCAATCCGACCACCTAATTGGATTGGGGAATAAAACCGGTTATTATTATAAATTAATTTGCCATAAATATCATCAGAAATAATCACGATCCCGTGATTAACTGCCCAATTGCCGATGTCTTCAAGCTCGTTGCTCGAATAGATGGTTCCAGTAGGATTCTGCGGCGTGTTAATCACCAACAGCTTTGAATGGGCATTAACCACACAATCCAAAGTTTCTGGGGAAATTTTGAAATGATCGTTGGTTTCAACCATCACAGGCTTGCCACCAGCCAAAATAACTTGCTCTTGATAACTCACCCAGCTTGGTTTAGGCATCAAAACTTCATCGCCTGGATCCACCAATACCTGCATTAAAGCGTACAAAGCGGTTTTAGCACCACAAGTGATACTAATCTGGTCGGATGAATAGTCGGTCCCATAATCAATATTGGTCCGATCGGCGGCGGCTTGCTTGAGGTCATCTAATCCACTAGCCGGAGTATAAAAACTGGTTTTCCCAGTTCGAATGGCTTCGATTGCCTCATCAGTGATCACAGTGGGGGTTTTGAAGTCTGGTTCACCGATACTGAGATTGATCACATCGATCCCGTTTCGAACCATTTGTTTAGCCCGATTCGAGACCCCAATTGTTGCAGAGGGGGTGATGTGCTTGATCCGTTTTGAAAATTTCATATTAATTTCCCTTCAGTTAGTTTAGATGTTGTTAATTGATCGATAGACATTGCCGGTTTTGAAATTCAATGTGGCAAAGCACAAATTGTTGCTGGAATTCAAATAGCTGACCACCCAATATGGTTTGCCCTTGATAAGCGTCAGGCTAATACTATTGATTTTTTTCGGAGATTTTTTCTCTTGGACAACATTTCGAATCGCATCAACGGATAACCCGCTGCTCTGGTTGACCACAGTGATTGTTCCGCCTTTCTTGGCAATAATGACATAAATCTTTTTGCCCTTATTGTCAGTCCCAGCGACCGAATAGTACGTTTTATTCAGATTAGACGAATAAAACGAGCTCACCGTCGTCAACCCGGCGTACTTCTTAGCCATCGATACCGTTTGGCTTCTCGCCGTCCTCATCGGTTTTTCAGCTTGGTGAAAAATAATAAAAACGGAGAAAAGCAGGACCAGAATAACGGATGTGACAATCCATGACACTTTTACTTTTGATTGTTTTTTAATGCGACGCTGCCTTTGCATAATGTTTTCCTTTCACATCAGTATTGTTATTTATTATAGCAAATAACCGCCCTATTTGAGACGTTCTAGGCCTTGCTTTCGAAAAATTTAACCATATCAGCAATACATTCATTAATATCGCCCCTCACAATTGGGATCTCATTGCGTAAATTGGCAAGAACAATACTGCCGTAGCGTTTCGTCAACAATCGTGGATCAAGGATAAAGATCGTCCCAAAATCATCCCTGGTACGCAGTAGTCGCCCCATCCCTTGTCGCAGTCGTAACGTCGCTTTTGGCAGCGTGATACTGTAAAATGGATTTTTACCTTTACTGCGTTCAATCGAATACAAAGCGTGGTTATAGGGATCTGCCGGTGTGTCAAATGGCAGTTGAGCCACCACCAAATTTTCCAGCAAATGCCTTGGAAAATCAACTCCCTGCCAGAAAGTATTTGCTCCAAGTAAGATTGCCGGTTCGTGATGAACAAATTGCTTGCTGATCTTAGTGGCAGTCCCATGAACCCCCTGGGCCAAGACAAAATGATTAGCTGTGAAGCCACTCTCTTGAAGCATTCGGTAAGTGCGTTCAATTGCATTCAACGAATTGAACAGTACAAGGGTTTGCCGGGGTCCTTTTCGATAAATTGCTTCAATATTGTTGGCAGTTTGCTGCAAATAGGTATCCGAGTTAGTCGCAAACTTCCCATCGTTCTCACCAGTGACCAAGTAAAGTCGTGCTTGGTCAGCCGGGTTAAAATCACTCTTTAACCGTTTAACTGCTGATTTTTTTCGGTCAATGCCCAACAAATCATAAATAAACTGGGAGCGTCGAGATGAGAAAATAGTTGCTCCCGTAAAGGTTGTGGGTTCAAACGAGGAATAAATGTGATCATTCAAATAGTCTTCAGTCTTTAAGATCCCTCGGTTCAAATTCAAACTGTTCACGTCTTTCGCATGGTTAATCGTAATCCAAGTGACATGCTGTTCAATGGAATGATCATCAACATCGATAATTCCTAACATCTCAGCGAGTCGATCATTAAAGTCATTATAATTCTCAAAGAACGAATAGATTGCCATAAAATCCTGATTGGTAAATGAATCTGAAGTATGATCAACTTCTCGATTGAGCTTAACCAACAAATCATCAGTATGATCTTTCAATCCCCGGAGCCGCTGAATCAATGCTTGATTGGCTTTAGTTGCATCCTTCATTTCAGTAATCGGAATTAATCGTTCAAAAAAATCAACATTGCGATGAAGCTTTTTGTGATTAACAACTTGATCATAAAAGGTACGAATGATCGCATTCACCAGTTCTTTAATTGCTTCAAGCTGACTTTCCAGTTGATTGGTCAAGTCACCCAAGATGGCATTGCCGGCAACGATATCGCGAATATTCTCGCCGTGACTTTGGTTAATGCTGGCAAGAATCTTATTGATTGCCGAAATTAACGATAAGGGTTTAATCTTTTCTTGATTATTTCGGATCGCCGTCTCAGCAAATTGCTGGGTCTCATCAATCAAAAGATACGGTTTAGCTGGTAAGGCTTTAAAATACTGCCAATTTTTAATCAAATACGTGTGGTTAACAATCATAAAATCAGCCATTTCGGCTCGGCGCAAATTGTAACGGAGAAAATCATCTTGATAAAAGGGTTCATTGGGATCCAACCACTTCACGCCGGTGTGCTGAATTTTCCAAACAAATGGCGTCTGGTCAACATTCAAATGTAATTCATCTAAATCGCCTGTTATGGTAATCGTCAGCCAAACGAGCATCTGGGCTTTGATAAACGGGGTTTGATTCGAATTATCCGGCACAAATAAGAGATTTCGGAATTTATAGAGATCCAAATAATGTCTGGACCCTTTCAAAGTGACGCTGCGAACGTTAAACGGCAATTCTTGGTTCAGCATTGGCAGTGTCTGGTTTTGCAATTGAAATTGTAAATAAGTGGTCGACGTACTGATCACAACCGGCTTCTTCGGGGTTGCAAGGTATGAAAATGGCAAACAATAGCCTAAACTTTTACCAATTCCAGTCGGGGCTTCGATCACCATTGTCTTAGCTGAATGATGCGCCTGGTCCGCGTAATTGTTGTAGATTAAGTTCATCATCTTGTTTTGCTCAAGCCGCGATTCCAATTGA
Source organism: Lentilactobacillus dabitei (assembly GCF_019061365.1). GTDB lineage: Bacteria > Bacillota > Bacilli > Lactobacillales > Lactobacillaceae > Lentilactobacillus > Lentilactobacillus dabitei. The sequence goes on along the minus strand of NZ_JAHPPD010000074.1, from coordinate 7,718 downwards.
TCAGGCAATACTTTAGATTTAGCTTTGCGGGTTTTCGGGTATTTTGCCTCCGGCTGGCGAACATTGAGATTGTCAGCAACTTCCCGCCGGCGAATCACCAACCCGGATGACAATTTCAAGTATGCAGGCAGTTCCCGTTTTCGGGGGTTCTTTTGATTCACTTCGTTTGCGTCCAGAAAGACTTTCAGTGTATCCTGTGGCAATGACGGACTGACATTAACAATTTGTTCCAAAGTAATGCTTGGCAATTCTTTAATTTGCCGCAATAAAATGAGTAATAATTTGGCAGTTGCCAAAGCATCGCTATCAGCCGTGTGGGGATGGTCATGCTTAATATTGAAGTAGGCACTAAGGTCCTGCAGCCGATAACTTGCCAACGTTGGCAAGAGAATCTGGCTTAACGTAACCGTATCAATCGCTTCAATTTGAAGTTCGGGATATCCCACCCGCTGGAATTCAGCATTTAAAAATGGGAAATCAAAATTAACGTTATGCGCCACAAACACAGTCCCGCTCAGCAAGCCATAAAGTTTAGCAGCTACTTGATCAAACGTCGGGGCCTTTTTTAAGCGATCATTGTTAATTCCCGTTAACTGGACAATCCGGTTGGGAACCTCGCACTGCGGATTAATGTCAGTCACGAAGGTATCAATTATTTTATTGTCTGAAACCAAACAGCAGCTGAATTGGATGGTCCGGTTACCTGCTGCTAGGTCAGTCCCGGTCGTTTCAATGTCAACAACTGCAAAAGTTGTTTTTGAATTCATAGTGTTCACCAATCTCATGAATATCGTGATTTTTCTTAAAAGTTCACTAATGTTAATAATACTACAAGCTCATTGTGATAATCTACCATATAAAATGACTTCTAATTTTTATAAAACTCTAAAAATATGATGAAAAGCTTCTTCCAACGGTTAATTATGATAAAATTGGAATGTTTGAAAGTGAGCGGATAAAGATTGAAAGAAAAAGCAACCGGCACAAGTTACGCAAAAATTATTTTTTTCGGGGAACATAGTGTGGTTTATGGAAAGCCGGCCATTGCCATTCCCCTCTATTCGGTTGATGTAAATGTCGCCATCAGATTAACGGCCATCGGGCAAACAATCCATTGCCGATACTTCGATGGACCGATTTCCGAAATGAACGATAACCTCAAAGGCGTTGGCGTTTTAATTCAACGGCTATTAAGTCGATTTCATGCGCCTGATCTACCATTTGAGCTCTCAATCACCAGCAAAGTTCCCTCAGAACGAGGAATGGGCTCGTCTGCTGCTACTGCAGTTGCACTGGTTCGCGGCTTTTTTGACCTCTTTGAAAAGTCACTAACTCGAGCAAAACTACTGGAATTAGCTGATATTGAGGAAAAAATTACGCATGGCAACCCAAGTGGATTAGATGCTGCAACGGCTAGTTCAGAAGCACCCATTTGGTTTATTAAAAATCAAATTAATGAGCAAATCGAATTTCATAGTTCTGACCTGTGCCTGGTCATTGCCGATAGTGGCCTTAAAGGGAAGACCAGCGAGGCAGTTTCATTGGTTCATAACAACGTTGTTGAAGATGCCGAAATAGCCGTCCCAATGATCGATCAACTCGGACGAATTGCCAATACAGCCAGAGATGCGTTGGCCGATTCAGATGAAGACTTACTAGGAACATTAATGAATCATAGCCAGGTGAACCTTGCGCAATTGGGTGTTAGTACCAATACACTTGATAAATTTTGCCAAATTGCAGTCACTAATAAGGCTCTCGGTGCCAAGCTTACCGGCAGCGGCCTTGGCGGCTGTATGATCGCTTTGGCCCGCAATCAACGGGATGCCCAAGTAATTTCCACCAAGCTTCGCCAAGCCGGTGCGACTCAAACTTGGATCCAATCATTCAAAAATTACGAATTTTCTACGGGAGAACGTCATGACAACCTTGTCAAATGATCCAGTGAGTGCCTTAGCCCATACCAACATTGCTCTGATTAAATATTGGGGCAAAAAAGATGAGCGGCTCATCATTCCTTACACGAGCAGCTTGTCACTGACCCTTGACCAATTTTATACAGAAACTTCAGTTCGATTTGATCAATCACTGTCAGCAGACAAAGTTGAGATCGACGGTGCCGCAGTTTCCGGAAAAAGTTGGCAGCGGGTTCATGATTTTCTAACCGTGGTTCGCCAGCTTGCCGGAATCAATGCTGCCGCCGAAGTGATATCCCTTAATCACGTACCAATTGCCGCCGGGTTGGCTTCCTCTGCGTCCGCATTTGCTGCGTTGGCTGCAGCCGCCAGCAAAGCAGCCGGCCTTCAATTGACATCAACAGATCTTTCCCGTCTTGCTCGCCGGGGTTCAGGTTCAGCTTGCCGTTCCATTTTCGGCGGCTTTGTTGAATGGCAACGTGGCCATGATGACACAGATTCATACGCTTTCCCCCTTCAGCAGACTGGCTTGAAAGACATTTCAGTCATTGCCCTCACCGTTGAAAGTAAGCCGAAATCGATTTCCAGCCGGGAAGGTATGAATCGATCAGTCACCACTTCCCCCTACTATCCAACTTGGGTCAATGTAGCTCAAAATGATTTGGTAGATATCAAATTGGCAATCGTCGCAAACGATTTTACCAAGTTTGGGACGATCAGCGAACTGAACGCGATGAGAATGCATGCCTTGACGCTTAGTGCGGCACCGGATTTTATGTATTTCAACAGTGAGACCCTAACGGCCATGAACCTCGTAAAGCGTTTAAGACATCAAGGCATTGAATGCTACTATACGATCGATGCCGGCCCAAACGTTAAAGTCATCTGCCAGCAAGCAAACAAACCGCAGATTGTGGGCGCATTTACTAAACTACTGGGGCCAAAACGAGTCACCACGTTGCAAGCGGGTCCCGGTGTTCAATATTTATAACCAGAAAGGAAATGATCGGTTGATTACGGTCAAAGCTCCAGGAAAATTATACATTGCAGGAGAATACGCGGTGGTCGAGACTGGCTACCCTTCTATTATTGTGGCATTGAACCAATTTGTAACCGTAGAAATTTCTCAGAGCAAATCTTATGGCAGTATCGTTTCCAAACAATATCGTGATGATTCAGTTCTTTGGCGTCGTCAAGGTGACCAAATGATCTTGGATAATCGTGATAATACTTTTAATTACATAATTTCAGCCATCCGCCTGACTGAGGAATATGCCCAAGCACTCGGTCGGCCGATGGAACTTTATGATCTACGAATCAATAGTGATCTTGACAGCCCAAACGGCAAGAAATACGGCTTAGGCTCCTCAGCTGCCGTGACCGTTGCAACGGTTAAAGCCCTGTGTCAGTTTTACAAATTACCACTAACCAAGAGCCAATTGTTCAAATTATCCGCAATTGCCCATTTAGACGTTCAAGGCAACGGTTCATTAGGCGACATTGCCGCCAGTGTGTACGGGGGTTGGATTGCCTACTGGTCATTTGACCGGGATTGGTTATTGGCTGCCCGGACCCAACAAAGTTTAACTGAATTGGTTAACCAACCTTGGCCATCCTTAAAGATCACCCAATTAACCCAACCTGATAACCTTCGATTGATTATCGGCTGGACCGGGACGCCGGCATCAACCTCTCACTTGGTTGATAAGGTGGCCATTCAGAAAAGTCGGCAACACCAAATTTATGCCGAATTCCTTCGGGACAGCAAGAACTGTCTTGAAGATTTAATCCAAGGATTTAAGGATGGCAGCTTGGAACGCATCAAGACGGGAATTAAACGCAACCGGGAAATTTTGCAGCAACTTGCAGACTTTACCAAGGTCGCAATTGAAACCCCAACTTTAAAAAAGATGTGCGACATTGCTGTAGAAAACACCGCTGCCGCTAAATCTTCTGGGGCCGGTGGTGGCGATTGTGGGATCGTTGTGATCGATAAGCAGGTCAACGTTGATTCAATGATCGAACGCTGGAAAGAAAACGGCATCACCCAGCTTGCACTCAATGTGCACCCGGTCATCGACCTGAATAAGGAGTAAACTATGATTTCAAAACACTCACATCGAAAAGATGAACACGTTTCATTAGCCGAGAAATTTTATCGGGATGATGTCGATTCTTTTGATGACCTCCGTTTTGTCAATACTGGACTGCCAAAGGTTTCTCTTGATGAAATTGATTTAGCGACCCACATTGGCCCAGTTGAATTACCGGCCCCATTTTATTTGGAGGCAATTTCTGGTGGTAGTGAATATACCAAAAAGATTAATGCCGCTCTCGCTGAGATTGCCGCTCAAACCGGTATTGCAATGGCAGTTGGGTCTCAAAGCGTGGCATTGAGTGACCCATCTTTAAAAGATACATTTAAAATCGTCCGCCAAGTGAATCCGGACGGCCCCATCTTTGCCAATATTGGTGCTAATCGTTCCGCTACCGATGCATTAGCTGCGATCGAGATGATTTCAGCGGACGCTCTGGAAGTTCACATTAATACGGCCCAAGAGTTGATTATGCCTGAGGGAGATCGAGAATTTCATTTTACTGAAAACATTGCTGAAATCATCGCCAAAGTTCAAGTTCCGGTCATCGTTAAAGAAGTTGGCTTTGGGATTAGTCAAGAAACGATTCATCAATTAATCAATATGGGTGTTAAATATATCAACGTGAGTGGTCGTGGCGGAACCGATTTTGCCAAGATTGAAAACTTTCGCCGACATTCAAAAGATATGGGTTACCTTGAAAACTGGGGATTAACGACGACGGAATCCTTATTGGAAAGCCGGCAATTCCAGAATCAAGCAACAATGATTGCCTCTGGGGGCATTAAGTCGCCACTAGATGTTGCTAAGTGCCTTGCACTTGGGAGTTCAGCAGTCGGCGTTGCCGGTTATTTTCTTAATCAGGTTATCAAACATGACAAACAGGAAGTGATTAAGACTATCAACAACTGGAAATACGGTTTAAAAGCAATCATGTTAATGCAAAATTGTCACACGATTAATGAGTTGAAAAGCAAAAAAATGATTTTATCTCCTCAATTGATGTCATATATGCAACAACGACATCTCAGCTACTAAAAACAAGCTAACAACAGGCGGGCAAAGGACTTATAAATGCAACTTGGTTTCCCATTTTGTTACTGATAAAACGTGCGACAAATGGCTGATTCCTGCCATTTAAACCAAAAGAAGCAGTGCATTCCAAAATCAGAATGCATTGCTTCTTTTGGCTCAAATTCGAGGCTCAAACCGTCTATTGTCCGTATTTTAGATTGTTCTGTTATACGCTAAATCTTAACCCCTTAGGAAAGAAATTCTTGGCGGTGCCATTCACAACCTTTACAAACCCAACTGGGAGGTCCTCACACACAATTTGATACCATCCCTTCATTAATTCTCGATCAACTTGGAAAGTATCCCCATGAACGTATTTAGCCCAATCTTCATCATTAATGTTAATGGTGTGTTTTAACTCGCTCGGTTTCAACGCTAAGGCAAGTGCATAGCTGGGTTCAAACCGCTTTTTCTTGAACGTTCCCAATTTTAATCCTAACCGCACAATTTTAATGCCGTCCAAGTTAGGTGTGATTTCTGGAACAGCATATAAATCATCTTTAAAGCTAACCAACCGACCAAATGAAGCCGAGTTCAGCGTTTCTTTCTTAAACGCCTGCCAAAGTTGCTGCTGATCACGGGATAAGTCAGAAATATTCCGACTAATCTTAGCAGGACGATCACGCGTCTCCTGGTTGACGGGGTTGCCCAACTTTCTTAACTTGGCAATGAAGTGCCCTTCCCCCTTGAAATGATGGGGGAAAATTCGGACACAGTTCCGTAATGCTTCGTTACCATCAGCCCACTCTGGAATTCCAGAGTCCATCCCCGGGAATTTCTTGACCGGTAAAATTTCGAAATCATAATTAGTAACTAACCAAGAAATGATTTGTTCGTCTTCTTCTGGGGCAAAGGTACAAGTTGAATAAATAAGCTCCCCGCCAGGCCGCAAATTCTTCACAGCTGCGGCTAAAATTGTTCGCTGTCGGGTTGCACATTCAGTCGGATAATCCTTATTCCAATATTGGACAGCTTCAGGATCCTTACGAAACATCCCTTCCCCCGAACACGGTGCATCCACTAACAATCGATCAAAATAACCAGGCAACTTTTCAGCCAAAGCATCGGGATTAGTGTTCGTGACAATCGTGTTGGTGAACGAAAAACGTTCCACATTCTCAACAAGGACTTTCGCCCGCTTGGAATCAATTTCGTTGGCAATAAGCAATCCCGCATTCTGCAAATAACTGCCCAAGTGAGTTGTTTTTCCACCTGGTGCCGCGCATAAATCAAGCACCTTTTCATTCAGTTGTGGATGAGCAACTTCCCCAACATACATAGCGCTGGGTTCTTGACTATAAACTGCCCCTGCTTGGTGGCCAACGCTTTTTCCGCTAACAGTTCCACGGTACCCAAATTGGCAATGGTCGGTCGGATAACGATAATCCAAATCTTTAGGCTTCACATTCTTTAATGGATTGAGTCGGAAACCGTGATTAGCCGGTTCTGAGAAACTTGCAATAAATTTGTCAGCTTCCGGCTTGCCCATTAATTTTTGATACTTGTTAATAAAGTCAGTAGGTAAATCCATTCTTATCTTCCTTTTCGGTGTCAATGATTGACGAAATATTAATAATCAGATAACATAAAGCAATACGTAATTAAAGGAGTGAGCATCATTACAAAGAAACTAATTGCGCTTGATTTAGATGGGACGACGTTGAATAACGACGGCAAAATCAGCCCTCAAACAAAAACAACAATCAATCAGGCAGTTAAAGCCGGTTGTGTTGTGAGTCTGGTTACTGGTCGTCCTAACCGAATATCTGAAAACTTTTATGATGAACTTAATTTAAATACACCAATGATTAATTTTAATGGTAACCTTGGCATTTTACCACATCAACAGTGGCCTCGCGAATATCAGTACACAATTGACAAAGAAATTGTGATGGAGTTGCTTGAAAAGAGCCAAGAACTTGGCCTGTCATTAATTGCTGTAGAAGGGCGGAATCTGTTTTTAGCCAATCACGGTCTGAAAAGTGGCTTTGGCTTCTTCCCGAGCACTTTGAAAACCAACCAAATTCTGAGTCAGCAAAGCTTAAAAGACAACCCCATCAGCATTACCGTTGAAGTTAAGCCCGAGTTAAAGGCTGGCTTGATTGATTTCGTTAAGAATCAATTTGGCGACCAAGTAGAAGTATCGCCTTGGGGTGGCCCCCATCCCATCGTAGAAATCGCAACAAAAGGCGTCCACAAGTCAACCGGCCTCAAATTTCTAGCGGATTATTATGGCATCCTGCAACGTGATATTATTGCGTTTGGTGATGAAAGTAACGACGCTACCATGATGGCGTTTGCTGGAACAGGCGTTGCCATGAAAAATGCCAACTCACAAATTAAAGAATTGGCGGACGACGTCACGGAGTACACGAATGAGAACGACGGCGTTGCCCGTTATTTACAAGAACATTTAGATCTGGCAGTCAACCAATGACTTCTATCGGCGATCGGAATCGTCGGTGAAAAGTACCTCAATGATTTAAATTCTATTGATAATCGGACGTTAGCGATATAATCCCAAAAATTACGCAAATAGCGCGGTCATTCTATTTTGGTTCTACAATATCTGTTGTTGGTAATAGATTTTATCTATTACTGATGACAGATTTTTTGTTTCTCGTTAGAATAA
>NZ_JAHPPD010000073.1 GCF_019061365.1 Lentilactobacillus dabitei | reverse complement strand
GTCAATTAACCACCAGTCTGCAAATGGTCGTTTTAGCGTTTTTAGCACTATTACTTAAGAGATTTTAGACAGCTTCTTAGCCGTGATGGTTGCCTGTCCTGCTGTGATATCTGCAGTAGCTAATGTCGTGTTAGCATTGGCGGCCAAAATCTTGGCAATTCCCTTAGCATTCAAAGTAACTGAATAGCTGCCCGGAGTCGCTTGAACCTTACTCCAATCAAAATCATCAGCCGTAAATGTTGGGGTCTTTAAATCAGACTTGCCACTCAAAGTGACGGTTGGCACATTTTCGAAGGTAGTTGTTCCATCTTCTACTTTAGTAACATCTCCAACTGCGGCTTTAATCGCCACCGTGGTTGGCGTCTTAGCAGTAATGGTTGCCTGTCCTGCTGTGATATCTGCAGTAGCTAATGTCGTGTTAGCATTGGCGGCCGTAATCTTCGCAATTCCCTTATCATTCAAAGTAATTGCATAGCTACCTGGCGTCGCTTGAACCTTACTCCAATCAAAATCATCGGCCGTAAAATTAGTTGGCGTCTTTAAATCAGACTTGCCACTCAAAGTAACGGTCGGCACATCCTTAAAAGCAGTTGTCCCGTCTTCTACCTTGGTAACATCTCCAACCTGAGCTTTAATTGCCACCGTGGTTGGCGTCTTAGCGGTGATGGTTGCCTGACCAGCTGTAACATCTGTAGTAGCCAATGTGGTATTAGCATTCAAAGCCGTAATCTTCGCGATTCCCTTATCATTCAAAGTAATTGAATAGCTGCCCGGAGTCGCTTGAACCTTACTCCAATCAAAATCATCAGCCGTAAAATCAGTTGGCGTCTTTAAATCAGACTTACCACTCAAAGTAACGGTTGGCACATCCTTAAATGTGGTTGTCCCATCTTCTACCTTGGTGACATCTCCCACCTTGGCTTTAATTGCTACCGTGGTTGGCGTCTTGGCCGTGATGGTTGCTTGACCTGCCGTGATATCTGCGGTAGCTAATGTTGTATTGGCATTTAAAGCCAATACCTTCGCGATTCCCTTATCATTCAGAGTAATTGCATAGCTACCAGGCGTTGCTTGAACCTTACTCCAATCAAAGTCATCAGCCGTAAAATCAGTTGGCGTCTTTAAATCAGACTTGCCGCTCAAAGTGACGGTCGGAACAGCCTTAAATGTGGCCGTCCCATCTTCTACTTTAGTAACATCTCCAACCTTGGCTTTAATTGCCACCGTGGTTGGCGTCTTAGTGGTGATGATTGCCTGACCAGCTGTAACATCTGTAGTAGCCAATGTGGTATTAGCATTCAAAGCCGTAATCTTCGAGATTCCCTTATCATTCAAAGTAACTGAATAGCTGCCCGGCGTAGCTTGAACCTTACTCCAATCAAAATCGTCAGCCGTAAATGTTGGGGTCTTCACGCCTGCTTCACCACTCAAAGTGACGGTTGGCACGTCCTTGAAAGTAGTCGTCCCATCTTCCACCTTGGAAACATCACCAACGTGAGCTTTCAGCGCGGTTACAGCACTCTTCCAGTGGTTAACAACGACTTGCATCGTCTTACCGTCCAGAATACTGCTTAACTTCGATGGACCGTCAGTACTGACATATGTAAAGTTAGGCACGGTGTCTTTAACAGTTGGATTAGCAATCTCAGTCCCAATCTTGCCAGTGAAATAGGTCGTATCCGAATATTCAGTTGGCGAAAGTAGGTTATTAAGATTAGCACCACTCTCATTGGCAGGATTAGTCGGGTCAATCACGACCCCTGCATGGTTCAGCAAATCACCAGGCTTGATTTTCGGTCCCATATTATCTGTAAAAATCGGATTATTGTACTCATCGACATTAATAATGATGGCAAACGAAGTGCCGTCCGTTGACTGCTCTTGATCGGTATTGGCATTCATACTAGTTGAACTAATGTTTCCGATTGCCGCAACCGCACCAAAGTATTCAGCCGCCGCCAACATCAGATCAGCAGCATTTCCTGAATTATATTCTTTTTGTAATTGTCGCCAATATGGTGCCAAGCTGTTGTAGTAAGTTTTATTAGTCGCAGCAAAGAATGGGAGACTCTTAATGGTTGTAACATCTTGCGTGATATCTAGTGACCCCAACTTAGATTTAATATTGGTTTTTGCCGCAGTTAATAATTCTGCATCGGTATAACCACTTATTCCATAGTACAGTTGCACTGGATCAACCACGTTCCGAAATACCTTGGTCAATCCCTTAGAATCCATCTGATTGAGGACTGATTGGTAACTCGCATGATTATTGGTTGAAACCACCAGATCACCATATTCATCAATCTTAGCGGTCGTATCTGCTGGTAAGACAATCTTATTCAAGGCTTGCTCAGAATCTGATACTTGCTGGGTGTTGACCCCACGCTTGTCTTCGAGGAGCATCTTATTGGCAACATCCAACTCTGTGCGCATGCTCTGGAGCACTTCATTGGCTTGATCTAAGGTTGTCTGCATCTGAGCTAAGTTCTTTGGCAACTTCATTGAAGTCGTTGCCTTTACTTGCTTTAATTCACTATTGACGTGGGCTTGAATCGCATCTAAACCAGAATCGTGAACCACATTATCGTCGCTCTTAGCGTTGGCTTGTTGAGTATCTGCCTTAACCACAGCCTTAACGTTATCAGCGACTTTTTGAGCCTGCGCCGTCATCTTTGCAGCCTGCTTATTAAAGTCCGTTGCACGCTTTACTTTAGGTGTCGCAACTTTTTGAACCGTTGCCTTGACCGCAGTGACATTCTTTTTAGATGTTTTTTGACTTGCAGCAGCCTCATTATTCGTGCTTTCAGTATTTACCGAAGTAGCCGGAGTGACCGAACCCGTCGTTGCCTGCACTGCTTGGGGTGCATTGTTATTGTTAGTCGTAGTCGTTGAAGCAGTTGCCGGATTATTAACAGTTTCCTGATCAGTTTCAGACTCGTCTTGTGTATTCACAACAGTTTTAGTTGCAACTGTTGCGGTTGGGGTACTGGTTGCTTGATCATTATTTTGCTCATCCTGCTGGCCATTTTGAGTGGTTGTTGTAGGAGAATCATTCGTTGGCTCCGCTTGATCAGTAAGCGTATCTGCATGCGCTGTTGTGATATCTGGCGCTATCAAGCCAGGAACCCCGTGAACCTGAGCTTCATGCACCCCCAGTAGTAAGGCAACGGTCGTCATCCCCTGAACGACCCATTGCTTCTTGGCCTTATAGAGCTTATACCTGGTCACACTAGGTTCTGTATTTGTAATTTGATCATATTGATACCGTCTCATATCGTGACACCCTCTATTTCATCGATTTTCAAAATTACCCCTCAGTAATATTGGATTAGTGTTCTATGTGCTCCTACCTAACATTTATAATAGTAGGAAAATTCTATCTAAAGCATTCTATGTATGAGCAGGTGGCATTACCACCTGCTCAGTAATTTGGGTTAACGGATCGCCCCATCAGGGGAAACGGCGCGATTCATCGGCATTGTGAACCATTACCGTTATGAGGGGGAACGGAATGATTCACTAGCTGCATTGCTTCGAAAGAAACTAGTTGTGTCGCTTTCTCCGCAATGCCGCCAAGCCAATCGTGCTTAACATTCCCACGACACCCAAGATTACAGCCCCTTCATTTTGATCGTCACCAGTTTGTGGCAATCGTTTCTGGGCTAATTGTTGACTTGAAGCTTGTTTATTCAGATTATCAGCTGGTTGTGCAGCAACCTTCGCTGGACCATATGCACCAGCAACCTTAACAGGCTCATTCGACAACCGCTTTGGCTGAGTGTTGGTGTTAACTCGGGCATTACCAAGCTTAGCTGGCTCATTACTGCTACTGTTGTTACGACCATTTCCTGGCTTAGCCGGCTGATTAGTAACAGTCGTTGGCTGGTTTGGTGTTGGCGTAGTCGGCTGCGTCGGTTGTGTTGGCTGACTAGTTGGTTGCGTCGGCTGTGTTGGCTGGGTCGGCTGTGTTGGCTGGGTCGGTTGCGTTGGTTGAGTCGGCTGTGTTGGTTGTGTTGGCTGAGTCGGTTGCGTTGGTTGTGTTGGCTGAGTCGGTTGTGTTGGCTGTGTTGGCTGAGTCGGTTGTGTTGGCTGACTAGTTGGTTGCGTCGGCTGTGTTGGCTGGGTCGGTTGCGTTGGTTGTGTTGGCTGAGTCGGTTGCGTCGGTTGACTAGCCTTTACATAGTGAATATACGTGTTCTTATCAGGCGTTGCATAAGGCGCTGTTGGTGGTAAGTAACCCTTAGTTGCGTCAGCCTTATCAGCCTGAACTAAGTCGTTCCCATCGGCATCCACTGCCTTGTAACCATCAATATAAGGAATGATCCCCGTCGTTGGCGTCGTGATCTTGGCTGGATCATCAGGATCATTTGGATAAATCGAAATGTCCTGATCACCACCAGTTGGTAACTCGGCAATATACTTACCAATCAATCTGTAAACGTAGGTAACCGTCTTGTCACCGTTGGTCATTGTCCCATTCGCATCAGTTGGCGTCTTGATCAGGTAGTACTTCTGAACGACAAGTGCTTTAGATGTATACTTATCGCCATCTTTTAAGTCCGCTGTTGTGGTTGATGGGGCAACGTCTTCACCCTTTTCATCAACGTACTTCACGATTAACTTGTAAGTTTGGGCATCAGTAATTGTCAACTTACCTGGCTTATACGTAATATCATAATTTGGATTATCGGTATCCTTACCGGTAACTTCAATTGCGTACTCACCAACCTTAATATCCTGACTAATATCTCCAAACTGATATTTAGGGGCATCCGGCTTTGCCGTATCTTTAGTTGGCATACCGTCAATTGTCGCCGTCAGTTTATCTGTATATGGCTGACCATCGTATGCTTTGCTTACCGTTGGACCAGTAATTGTGATTGGCCGCTTATTGATCGTGAACTGCGTATTCGTCACATCGTCCATCGTAATCGTCTTAGCTGTGTTAGCAGCTTGCAGATCACTTAATCCCTTGGTACTCAACTTAATGTCGTAACTATCAACATTCTGGCTATCAATGCCAGTTGTATCAAAGTCATCGGCAGTCCAACCATCGGTTGGCGCAACTAAATCGTCATTCAACTTAACATCAAAAATCGTTGGATCAGTCGAAGCATCGCCATCATAAAATTTATGCTTAGGTTGCAGAACGACAGCATCCTTATCGACTGGGGTCTGAGTATAAGTTACCGTGAATGTCTGGGTGGCACCCTTAGCATCAGAGTTCAGATCGAACGCTGGATTGGCGGTTAATGCGGCAGCTAAAGTATCGTAAGTCTTGCCATCTGGACCAGTAACCTTATAAGTACCAGTCTTAGCTAAATCAGTATCCGTTGTCTTGAACGTAATGTCGTTGGTCCCCGTTGCTGTCTTGGCACCCGTATTAGGGTTCTTAGTATCATCATTACCTAAGGCTGTATCGATCACCTTAGCAGCAGCCGTTCCAGGACCTTGAGTTACCAAGTTCGCTTTGTCTACTTGGAAGTGGTTGACTAACGTTGATGATCCATCCAGCTTAATCGTGGTATCGCCATCGGTTGTCGTGAGGACGTACCCCGGAATGGTGGGAATGTTATTCAAAATCTTAGAACCAGCAACTCCGACTGGTGGTGTGGCAGTTCCGTCATCAGTATAGCCACCATCTGAACCAGGGAAACCATTGATGACCTTACCGTCCTGATCAACGTTCTTAATGTGAGCAGTTGTTGTAAATGAATCAGTGATTGAACCGTTGACATTACCCAGACCATCAACTCGGAAGTAAGTTGGAATAGTTACTTGCTTACCACGATCGTTCAAACTATCCGGATCTTTAACTGGCAAGATGACATTAGCCATATCTTGAGAAGCTAGCTTAGAAATCGAAGTGACAATTCCAACAATACTACTCCACTTTGTACCAACCTTATCAGCAGTCATCAAATCATCCGCAGTAGTTGTGTTGGTTCCATCCTTAGTGTTGAAGTAGTATTTGTGCCCATTACTAGTTAAGGTGACACTCTTTCCGCCATCAGTTAGTTCCAATGGACTAGTTGAATATAATGTCGTGGTGGTATCACCTGCGGCGCTCTTACCCTCAGTGGCAGCACCAGTTAATTGAAGCGCAAACTTACCTGGCGTATCTCCCTTATTAGCGGTGACTTCAGTAGGTAGATTAATAATCCCACCAATATTAGTCTTAGTGTCGGACATGTTATTTGCTAACCGTAATCGGATCGATTGGGCGTCGTTCTTCATCGGGTTATTAACACCGTTAGTGCTGTACGTCGAGCCAAAGCTTTGGTTATCTTGAATGGCTCCGCTGAGGATCATGGATTGGGGAACACTAATTAATAGTAAATCCCCAAAATTGCTTCCTAAAGCAGCACCAAGGCCATTACTTCCACAGCCGTTGAAAGAACTAAGTCCAGATACTTTGGTCGTATTTCCTTCTGAGTCCGTTAAAGTAGTAAATAAGTCTTGAGCGTTACTTTGATTGAATAGATTACTATACGAACTTCTATTACTATCAGTGTCATCACCAGCAAGCATCACAACACTGTTTGACTCCCCGTCTTTACCACCTTTAGTCGCAGATGGAACATCATATGATATACCGTTATAGGTATCTGTAACGGATTCGGTATTTTGAAACGACTGTAGGCCAGTTAGCGCATCTGCATTAACTTGAAATTGAATGCTTAAAGCCATACTGCTAGGATTCCACTCAATCCCTGTACCAGTGTAATCAATTTTATAGACGGTCTGCCCATCCGCATTTGCAAGTTTAGTAACCTTGGGGGTAACAGTAACACCACTCCAGCCAGCACCTTTTTGAGCAAATATTTGTCCATTAGTTTGAGGAACAACTTGTGTTTGTTTTGGTACCGTAACATAAAATACTGGATCCTTTTTTGTTAAAGCCACTCCATTGTACCCTGGCATATCATTTTCATCTTTGGGAGAAGGGTTGTTTATGACAGTAGAATCATAATAAGCATTTGGTTGGTTATTAACAAAGAATCCATTTGCGTTCAGATTAGGGTTAGTATACGCTGCTTTAGTTCCATCACCGATCAAAACATTAAACTGAGAAGATGGAGTCAATGGGGCTGAATTATTAGGCGTTACATCTAAAGAAATTGGCGCCGATGCAAGTGCAGTGGCAGACTGGGTAATAGAGTCTACCACCTTCCCTGTGTCATTATCCGTTGTTGTTAAAACAAACGGTACTTTAGATTGATCTGCTACTCCGTCCTTAACATAACCTAGTGTCGAAAATGAAGTGGCTTGAACGTCGTTCTCAGTTGGCAGTGCATTGTCCAACTCACCGCCAGCATTCCTTTTTGAATACAACATATCTCCAGGATTCAGCGTGAAATTAGGCGTAATGTCATAGCTCTTTACTGAAGCACCCACTGGTAAATTAAACATTGTTGTTGTATTGACCGAACCTGTTTGGGGAAGTGTTGAGAGGGTTGTTCCTTCCTTGACATCTTTGAATTCTTTTGATGTCCCATTTGTAAAGTTTATCTTGACATCATAACTATCACCAGAAGCCCATGATCTGTAAGCTTTGGTTAATAGTGGGACATACAAACCAGTTGATTCAACGCTATCAGGGACCGCCATTTCCATGGTTGCATTTAAAGGTTCATGTCCAGTCACCGTTATTCCAAAATTATTTAAAACATTTGATATTTTATTTCCAATAATCAACTTACTTTGATTATTAGCTAAATAGATTGTACTTGATACTGCTTTTGTAGCTGTATCTGCCACATTTTCACTCAACTTATTACTTGCGCCGTCAAATGTAACCAATCCATTTAACGACGATGTTTTTGCGGTTAACTTACTTTCCCCGCCATTATCGGCTGCAATTGGGGCTGTAACATCCCCGAAATTTTTTGAGTAAGTAACCTTTCCAAGGCTAAAGGCCTGGGGGCCATTAGTTGTTGACTTTCCGTATGATCCTATAAACCATAAACTACTACTTGCACTATAACTTTTACCATCTTTAGTTGAAAAAATAATAGGCGTTCCTACCCCACCCGGCTGTGCAACTTGGACAGCCGCTGAATTAAGTCCGGAATAATGCGCCATATACTGTTGAGTCTTTTCAACATTTAAAGTAAATGTTGACGGAACATTCACAGCAATATTAACGTCATTAAAGTTTAATTGTAGGGACATACCACCCCCATTAAGTGTGGGAGTTAGTGCGTAAATATAATCCACATTCTTTACTTTGGGTTGTGTACTATCCGTTACTGCTTCAGTTAGTGATAATTTAGTAATTTTAGTGGCATTTTGAAGCGTAATACTAGTTACTTTATCATCAAGATTAGTCCCGCCATACGTAAATGGAAGTAACGTTTGATCTGCAACAGAACCGGTAGGCCCACCAATTGCTCCCGTTGCGGGTGTATAGTTTCCCATTTCGGATTCAGTCGGATAATCATAATTAGCAAATCCAACCAAGTTTGAGCTGATTGTTTGCGACGATGTTTCACCATCCGAGTTCACGGTCCAAGTATAATTAACAGAACCATCCTTATTAGTTGTTCGCACAGGATTCCCAGTAGCTTGTGACTGGGCGGCGTACCCTTGACTTCCAGCTAAAGAGGCGGGAAGAGTAACATGAAATGTATCTCCTTTATTCCCAGTATAAGAAAACTTTACAGAAACATTTTGATAAAATGAAGGTTGGCGATCCATAACAAACGTCGCTGAACCATCTGCATTTACTTTTACCATCGGTGTGCCGTCTGGCCAATTGGAATTCGTAAACGTCAAACTAGCCGCCTGCGCCGGATCCACTACCTGTCTGAAACTCTTCGTCAACCCCTGTTTATGTAAGTTGGCTAGTACTTTGTTGTAGCTCTTGGTGTTGCCAGTGGTGATGATTAAATCCCCGTAATCATCGACTTTGGCGGAAGTTCCATTGGGGACGCTGACATCGTTGTAAGCTGCTTTGGCGTTAGCAACCACGTGGGCCTTAACCCCCTTCTTATCAGCTGAGACCAAGGCAGTGGCTTGATTCAATTCAGTGTGCATGTTAGCGACCACCGTTAAGGCTGAATTCAACTTGGTCGTTGCTTGTTTTTGGTTCTTAACAGCGATCTTTTGGGCCGCCTTAATGGTCTTCAATACTTGAGCTTGTTGAGCCTTTTGATGGGTACCAATCGCGGTTAAGGCTTCGTCTTGAGGAATGTTGTCATTTTCTTTGGCGTTGGCTAATTGATTGCCCTTGTTGATTTGCGTTTGGGTCGCTTTCATAATCTTGTTAGCTCGATTGACAATTGATTGGGCTGACTTTTTGTTGTATTTAGTTAACTTCTTATAAGTGACTTTTTTAACTTTGAGCTGACTATTGACCTTTTTATTTACCTTGGTGGTTTTCTTTTGAGAAGTTACCTTAGTTGAATTGTCAGTAGTACCAGTGGTTGCGGCATTGGTTTGATCTGTGGTGCCAGTGGTTGAGCTGTTGGTGCTGTCAGTTGAACCAGTGGTTGCGGCTGAATTGGTTGATGAAGCTTGGTCGCCAGTCGTGGTACTTGAGCTATTGGCAGCTGGCGTTGTGGCTGTTGTGCTGCTTTGAGTGCTATCATTACTTTCACTGGTGGCAGTGGCGGTCACTGGCTTGGTTGCGGTCGCCGTTGCTGTACCGGAATCACTGGCAGCTTGAGCATCATCGCCATTATAAGTGGCGGTGGTGTCAGCGTGCACCGGATGTGAGGACAACATGGTATATGACAACCCAGAGGTGAAGACTGAGATGCCGGCAACTAACCATAATTTACCCTTCTTGTATAACTTGTAATGTTCCTGTTTCTCCAAGCTATCTTTGTATAGTCTTGAATTGTAATTGTATCGATTCATTTTAATACCCCCTCGGACATTCTTATTCTGCGATTTTCTTAATTCGTGGATAGGTTCCCACGTCAACAACCCCATCAATTTCAACCGTTGTTTTTAGTTCGTGAATTCTAATTGCCGACTGCTGCTTGGCGTGTGATACCGACTTAGCAACTAATGCGCGTTGCTTTTTGATTTGGCGCCGGCTGGGAACTTCGCGGCCATATTTTTCCATGAGAAACTCATCCCTCTTCCCTACAACAACCAACCACTGCGTTTATAGAACGCATCGACATCGTGTTTCACCTCATCACCCAGTTCGCCTTCCAGCTGGCCGACAATAATGTCAGACCCATATGGGAGGTAGCGGTGCGCGGCAACGGCTAACTTGCGGGACACCTTGGCTTCAAATGTTTCGGGCTTGCCCCGGTAGTCAACTAAGACCGCAAATTGATACGTGCTGTCGTTTTTAGGCTTTAATTTGATCAGCCAGGCCGCTTCTGCTTTATGGATATGCGTCAATGGCCGGCGCAGTGCCTCTTGAAGCTTAGTCGGCGTTGGGTTAATCAACTTGAACTTGAAGTCGTCATCTTGCTTGTGGGTGACGACGACCGGGGCGACCTTGTGAATGTAATCCCAGTACTCCTGAGTTAATGGGAAGCTCTGAACGCCTGGGTTAATCAAGATTCCCTGCAGGCTGAACTGTTTAGCTTCAGCCATCAATTCCTTGCTGGTGAACTCAAAGGATCGGAATGGATCCAAATTGGGCGTGCCGGCAAGGAATTTTTGCATTTTGGCTAGGTCAGTGAACACTGGAATATACTTTTGGCCGTCCGCCAAGTAGGTGGTCACAGCCACCGACAAGGTGAACGCCGGCTTAGGCTGCCTGGATGAAGCAGCTCGGCGGCCAGTTTGAACCGGGGCGTAGAATTTCATTTCGAGCAGCGAGGCCGCGAAACGATGTTCAAGCGCCGGATCCATCGGTTGATCCATGAACGACTGCAGCCGCTGGTTAAAGCCGGAAGTCTTAAACGACATAATCCCTTCCGATTGGGACTCGCTTTGAGCTGGCGCGTTCTCCGGTTCGGTTTGCTTCACTGAATCAGTTTCCATCATATTCATCCCTCTTCTCTTTAAGCCGAGCCATTATTGGTTCAACTTCGAGATTGCTTTCAGTAATGATTCGGCACTATCAACCAATTGGAGCACCTGTTGCTGATTACCATCGGTAGCGGCATCATCAATTGCTTGGGCAATCGTGCTCATATTTTGACTTAACACTTTAACGGGCGTCATGCGGGTCAAGGTGTCGATGTTATCTGTTTCTGTATTCATATCAGTTCCCCCATTTTCCTTTATTTAGATTAAAGTCATTAATTGTTCAGCTTCGTTAACGTGCGAATTGCGGTTAACATCTGGCCAGCGGATTGCGCCAGATCAGCAATTTCTTGTTGGTCACTGGTTGCTTCCAAGCTCTGGCAGATGAGGCCGAGCGCCTGGGCCAATAGCGTGATCGGCGTCGCTTGATGAGCTTGGTGAATTGCCGTGGCTGCTTGGGATTTAGTTGCTGGTGCTTCACTTGATTGCTGGCTTTGTGGTTCGTCAACTTGCGGTTGGTTTGGTTCATGAGCTGCTGGTTGATTATCAGTTGGATACTGTGGCTGCAAGTGGACTGGCCGTCTTGCTTCACTCGTTGCTTGTTTTGATTCCGGTTGTTTTGGCTGGCTCGCTTGCAAATCACTCGCAGAAGATCGCGCTGGCTGATCATCAGGTTGTGCTTGCTGCTCGTCAGCACTCATCGATTCTGTCATTGGCTTCTCTAGCTCACTCTTAAGATCCTCAATGTTGAGAATGCTTTCATTATTACCTTCGCTTAACTCGTGCTCCATCCGGTCAACCTTTTGCTTTTCTTCATCGGTTAAGCTCACCAGACTCGTTTTGGCAGTTGGGCTGTTCGGTTGATAATGGTTCACGTCATCAATCCGCTCGCCAAGCCCCTCGTCGTCCAACACGTAATAGTGATGCTGATCATCGACAGCCGGTAATTGAACTGGCGCGACCTCATCTGGTTGATCACCATTTTTTAACGGCACCAATTCCCCGGTCATATCGGTTAGGCCATGATAAACGTGAAGTGAGCCAATCTTGCCATAGACCAGCTTGATGATCGCCGGTTCAGTTCCCATCAGCCGTGAAAGGCGTTGTGGCTTGTTGACAAGCACGTAGCCATTTAATATTGGGAGCGCGATCCGGTATTCCTCACTAATGGCGCGGAAGATTTTTTGCGGTTCCATCAATTGATCGCCGTCCAGGTTCTCAAAGTGGACTTCAGCGTAGTTTTGAACTTGCCGTGCCGCTCCCTCAGCTTCTGACATCATTAATTCCTCCCATCCAAATAAAATAGTTGCTATAAATAGATGAAAAACCGTCCGGAACTTACCCCGCCATCTTGATGACCTAGAATAGGTATCTCCTCAATATGAATTAACGGTTATTTATTTACACTTTTAATTCTAAATAAACGATTATATATATCTATATGTATCAGACGCGTTTTGTCCGCACTTTTTTGCGAAAATAAAAAATATAAAAATGGATGCTAATTTTTGACTATTAGCATCCATTTTTGTGAGGCCTGATTTGAGAACCGTGCTGTGGCAAGGCTCAACCTGTTATTAAGATATTATTAAGAAGTTAATTTGGATAATTGTATTTATTTGTTGGTGATTTTTTGTAAGTGGGAAATCATTTTTGTAATCGTTCATCATGTTTGACCACGTGCACCAAATGTCATACAATTTAGACAACGAGGTGATATTAATGGCATCTGCTAAAACTAAACCACGCATCAACGTCCGAATCGATCCTGATATTAAGGAAAAGGCCGAGTCCCAGCTTAAGAAGCAAGGATTGACCATTTCCGAATTTGTAAGAGCAACCTTGACTTCAGTCGCTAACGAAGGCTTGCCAGAACACTTCATGATTCCAAACCAAGACACAATGGCTGGAATTAAAGAAGCAATTGAGGCAATTCAAGGAAAAACAAACCTCCCGGGAACCGACGACCCCAAAAAATTATTAGAAATGTTGCTATCAGATGATGACAAACCAAATTAAGTATCGAAAAAGCTTTAAAATCTTCCAATTAGTCAGCAATTAGCACCATTAATTCTTAATACTAATCACCAGTATCGCGTGCTATCCGTATATGTGAGGATAATACAAAGCCGTCGAACGAGAGCTCGACGGCTTTGTATTATCTATAATTATGAAGGTTAGATTTCAAAAAATCATTCTCAAGCTGTCGATCAAATTTAGCGGTTCTGCTTAGCCTCATCTTCTAATTGATTAATCCATTTTTCAAAATCATGGAGACTGCCATCGCCAATGGTCTTTACCTCACCACTTAAAGCTTCCCGTAAAGCTTCCTTAGCATCGGCTGTATCATAAAAACTTTGCTTATCCACTTCTGCTTCTTTTTTTAATTGATCCAGTCGTTCCTTATCAATCAACACCACACTTTTGCGAACAGGCTGATCTTTTTCCTGGACTGCAATCTCAACTTCATTATTAGTGTCTAAAACTGATTTAAGAACTTGAAATAAGTTCTTCCTGAATGAGCTTGGTGTATAAATCGCCATAAAAACATCTCCTTTTGAGGATTAGGTTCCAATAGATATCTCTAACTCACCCAAATTATAGCGTACCTATATATGTACGTCTATGGGTACCCTTAGTTATTTGAATCTAATCAGTGACTCAAGAATCATATTAGATAAGGCACACAATCAACTACCGCAGAATAATGGGTTTTCATGACTTGAACCGATCCCAATAATGGTCATCGGATTCGACAATTTCATCATCCGGCAAGACATGCCGATTAATCAGCTGATCTCGAGCAATGGCATGCTCCAGCGACCCTTCTTTGGCCCGCAAAGCACGTTCATACCAATCCATTTTTTCCTGAGAAATAACGGCAACTGACCGATTGTTCGAGCGAACAATGTAGACGGTTTCGTCATCATCATTGACTTGGTCAAGATACTTTTTTAAGTGTGAGCGGAAATCACTTTGGGTTAAAACAACTGTCATTTGAATCACCCTTTCTGTGCTTAATATTTTACCCTTGAATTTACACTTTAAGTGCAACACTAATTAAATAAAGAATGGCCCATGGCCAAATTTCTGTAAAATGATGTTTGC
>NZ_JAHPPD010000072.1 GCF_019061365.1 Lentilactobacillus dabitei | reverse complement strand
GGACAGTGATGTCCCATTTATTCTGGATAAAAAAACTGGCATTGATGATTTCCATCAATACCAGAAAGTTTAGACCCAAAAGAAGCTGGGAGCAAAACATCATCTGTTTTGTCGCCAGCTTCTTTTTGATCTTCTAATTTGGACCAAACTGCTGACCTGGTCCAAGCCATCATTACTTTATTCATCTACTGAATGATAAATTTTTCTTTGAACGAGATAGTCATCTTTGTGTAAAACAATAAACAACGGTGAGGATTCTTCAACCACATCGCTAAACTCCAGGCCATACCAGGAAATTGGTGAGGCCGTCACATTTTGGAGATAGATTCTACCTGCAATTAAGCGTTTATCCAGCGGACTAATTTCATCACTTACCACCAAATCGGCAGGCTGCTCGTTGACAATGACAAACTTGAAGCCACCGACTTTGCGACCCTTCATGGTCGTGTACTTTGGTACTTGGGGTTCAAGTACGCCTTGCTCGACCAAGTTATCAACGATCTGGTGAAGATAGACACTCACGCTTTGCGACTTTCTAAACCCGAGATAAAGCTGAACGTTAATGATATTTTTGGTCTCCAACATATCAACCGTATACGTACTTTCAAACGGCACATTGGTCTCATTAACAGTCACAAACCAGTAAACTTTTGCCCGTTTGGGATCTTTATCAAGGATTGAATACATCGCATCCCGCTTAATCTGATAATTTCCCTTAATCTTGGTCATATAAACCAAGTTAGTGGTATACAGCGGCACACTTCCATCCTTAGTAAGTTCTTCCAGCTGATCTCGATAATCCAGCAAAGAAACGTACTCACTTTCGCGCTCGTAATGTTCCCGTCGCTTATTGCCGAAGTACCAAACCCACATAATATACAGAATCATCAACATAATCAGCAGCGTGATATAACCACCATGAATGAATTTAACCAGACTCGCGCCCAAAAATACAGCCTCAATCAAGCCAAAAAATAGACTGATGGTGATAGCAACCGGCCGCTTCAATTTGGTTGATAAAAATTCTGAGAGCAGGACCGTCGTCATCAGCATTGTGACCGTGATGGCAAGCCCATAAGCTGCCTCCATGTGCTGCGAAGTTTGGAAATACCAAACGACTCCCAGCGTGATCACACATAAGATCCAGTTGATTTGCGAAATGTAGATTTGGTTCTTGATATTACTGGGATGCTTAACAATTAATCTTGGTAAAAATTTTAATCCAATCGCTTCATCCGCCAATGTGTATGATCCTGTTATCAAGGCTTGTGAGGCGATAATCGCTGCCAGGGTCGCAATAATGATGCCAAACAGTCGCCAAGAATTCGGCAGCATTTCATAAAACGGGTTGACCGTTCCTAAGTTACGATAGGCCGCATCTTGGGCATGATTAATCACCCAGGCCCCTTGGCCAAGATAGTTCAAGAAGAGTGATGCATAGACTAGTGGCCAAGTGACATAAATGTTTTTTTTACCCACGTGCCCCATATCTGAATAAAGGGCTTCCGCACCAGTCGTTGCCAGGAAGACACTGCCTAAAATAAAGATACCAACTTTATTGGCTGGGCTAAACAAAATATCAATGGCGTAGTAAGGTGACAACGCTTTGATGATTTCAGGATAACCGGATAGATTCATGATTCCAGAAACCGCTAAAAAAGTGAACCAAACCATCATCACCGGTCCAAACGACCTGCCAATTGTGCCAGTTCCAAACCTTTGGATGATAAACAAAATTAAAATAATCGTCGAAGTGATCAGCAAAACATCCGTCTGCGAATTACTAAATTGAATTGGTCCCAAGTGCTGATTCTTTAATCCTTCAATTGCTGAGGTTACAGTAACAGCAGGCGTCAACGTCCCGTCAGCAAGCAAGGCAGCTCCCCCAATCAACGCCGGAAAGATCAACCATTTGGCGTGTCTACGAACCAACGCATAAAGCGCGAAGATCCCACCTTCGTGATTGTTATCTGCCTGCATTGCAATCAAAACATACTTAAGGGTCGTGATGATCATCAAAGTCCAAAAAATCAGTGAAATTGAACCGATAATATATTCCTTTGATGTTTGCCCCATCGTGCCTGCATCCCCAATAATGGCATTCATTACATACAATGGTGATGTCCCAATATCACCATAAACAATCCCCAAAGTAACAAGCATACCAGCGAGCGTAACTCGATTTAACCTGTTATTCATTGGAATGCAACCTCCTAATTTTCTTAGCATTAAGTACAGATAATAATCGTTTTGGCAGAAAATACAATCCTTTTTGGCTATTTTGTTAAAAGTATCAACTAATTCTAGAATTTAAGAAAAAAACGCAGTGCATTCGGTTATTTCTGAATACATTGCGTTTTTCCCCTAAACTATTGGACTAGAGTGGCTTTCGTCCCAATTATTACAACTATTTAATTATCAACACGACCCAAAATAAATACATAGCCATTCCAACGAGTGGGGGTGTCATTTTCAGAACCATAACCTTTAATATTGTTAACGATCTGATTCCCCAGTTTATATCCAGACAGCGAATCCCGTTTACTTGCGGGATATCCTTCTTTATCCAGTAACTTCTTAATCCCAGTTAATTTAGTCGCGTTAGAGGCCATTTCATGGGCATACAGCCATTTTTGAATGTTGGAAAATGATTGGATATCCGTGTAACTCGTCTTGCTGATGGGAGTTGGATCGCCATCGGGCGTACTTTCAAACGTATCATAATCGTGAGCAGCAATCCTGGATAAGCCTAAATCAACCGGACTGTTAGGAAACAAGTTAACAATCGCCCTGGCAAGTTTTTGCTACTTGCCATTTTGAATATAGTTTTGATAGTCGGTGCTGTCGGTAAATTGGTCAATCTGGGTATATTCGATCTGCTTATAATTCGTATTATGGCCAGCTTCAACCTGAGAAGCGGCAACGTAACCATAGACATTCTTTGCGGAATTCCCATCTGCCTGCATTCTGACATAATAATAGTTACGATGCTTCTTATGATGAAGCATCGTAAATGTTGCCTTACGATATAGGTTGGCAGCAGGATAATTCTTTAAATTAGCTTGTTTTTTGGTGTGCCGCCAATTCCAAACATAGACATTCTGGCTAGGATTCTTGGCGTGAAATGTTGCCGTTTGGTTACCCCACTTCTCTTTGACAATCTGGTAGCCGTAAGGACTGAAGCCTTTGATCAAGGCACTGGGACGAACCCAGCCCTGATAATCGTTACCTCTATCTGCAACGTAGTAATACGTGGCCCGCTTGTGTTGATGATAAACACTGGCCTTCTTTTGGATAAAGAGCGTGATGCCCTTTAATTTAGAAACTTTATAGAGCCGTTTTTGAAAGTCCTTTTGCTTATCAGAGGGATACCGTTTGCTTGCCCAAATGTAAGCTTTGGATTTTAGATTGGCGTGATACGGATTTGCCGGTGAATTGCTTGAATAAGTCTTAAGGACCTTAACCTGATAACTACCGTGCGCAGCTTATATTAAAAGCAATTCCCAGAGCAGCGAAGCCCAGCATCACACCGATAAGTTTAACGATTCTTTTCATGTATGTAACCCCTCTTTCCATAATAGATATCATGATCAGGTTACCAGAGTGTTAAATAATACATTCATTTTCATTATATATTCCAACCTCACATGTTGACGAACCTCCCCCAATCATTTAGAATTATATGTATTCATTAACGAAAGGAAAGATTGCTATGTGTTCACTTGTTAATCGCAGTTGGCAAAGCCGGTAACAAGTCACATCGTCTGGGACAGATGCGACTTGATCTTAAGCATGCGATCATGAACGCATCTGTGCCGGCAATCTCTTCCAAAAGAAATGGTCTGGCCAGATGATTCCGGCAGACCGACTTCACTACGAGTATTTCGGTCGGACCGGAATGCTCGTTTTTTGTTCGCATTGATAATTTGCAACTAATTTATTTTATATTGAGGAGATTGCTATTATGAAGAAAAAATATTTAATATCAGGTGCCGTTTTAATCTTAGTTGTTATTTTAGGGATTGCTTTCTTCCAAGGTAAGCAAAAACAAAAGCCGCAAGCAAAACCAACAGTCGGCATTTTACAGTTAATGTCTCATCCCGCTTTGGACGCCATCCACAAGGGCATCCTTCATGGGCTTGAAGAAGAGGGCTACAAGCCTGGTAAAAACATCAAAATTGATTTTCAAAATGCTCAAAATGATCAAAGTAACTTAAAGACCATGAGTTCTAAATTTGCCAACGAGGATGCTGACCTTTCTATTGGGATTGCCACTCCTTCCGCCCAAGCCTTGGCCAACACAATTAACAAAAAGCCCGTCATTCTGGGGGCAATCACTGATCCTAAGGGTGCCAGCTTAGTCAAGAACAATAACAAGCCTGGTGGCAATATCACCGGGGTATCTGATCAGGCACCACTAAAAGAACAGCTAGGCTTAATCAAGCAATTAATGCCAAAGATGAAGACACTCGGGATTATCTACACCTCAAGTGATGATTCAGCCGTTGCTCAATACAAGATGTTCGTTAAATTGTGCAAGCAAGAAAGCATCCCATTAAAGGCCTATTCTATTGCCAACACCAATGATTTAACCCAAGTTGCCCAACAAGCTGTCCGCTCCGTTGACGCTATCTACGTCCCAACCGACAATACAATTGCTGGTGCTATGCAGACATTAGTTGGTGCTGCTAACAATGCCAAGGTACCAGTGTTCCCTGCTGTAGACACTATGGTTAAACAAGGTGGCGTGGCAACCTATGGGATTGATCAATATCAACTCGGCGTCGCCACTGGTAAAATGAGCGCCCAGATTCTTAAAGGTAAAAAGAAGCCAGCAAGTACGCCAATCAAATTCTTCCGTCATGGAAAATTGATTATCAATGAAAAACAAGCAAACAAACTGGGCATTAAAATTCCTGCTAGTTTAATGAAGGAAGCCCAACAAAAAGGAGAACTCATCAAATGAGCATTATCGTTTCAGCCATCGGCCAAGGCCTCACTTGGGGGATCGTTGGCATCGGCCTATTTTTAACATTTAGAATTTTGGATTTCCCCGACATGACGGTTGAAGGCACCTTTCCAATGGGCGCTGCGGCCTGTGTTGCTGCCATTTATTCTGGGGCATCCCCGCTGGTCGCCACGCTCATCGCGTTTTTAGCAGGGATGTTAGCCGGCTTGGTCACTGGCCTGTTGTATACCAAAGGAAAAATTCCTGTTTTATTAGCTGGAATTTTGGTCATGACCGCCGCTTACTCCGTTAATTTGAGAATCATGGGTCGGGCTAATTTATCATTATTCGACAAGCCAACTATGCTAAAGACCCCCTTTCTTCAGTCACTGCCGCCCTACTTTGACAGTGTCGTGCTTGGGATCATCGTGGTTGTCATCGTAACGGCAGTTATTATCTACTTTTTGCAGACTAATCTGGGTCAAGCCTTCATCGCAACTGGTGATAACCCCAATATGGCGCGTTCGCTCGGCATCAGCACGGATGCGATGCAAATCATGGGTTTGGGCGTTTCCAATGGCCTAATTGGCCTTGGCGGTGCATTGGTCGCCCAAAACAATGGCTTTGCGGACGTTAATATGGGAATCGGCGTCATCGTGGTTGCCTTGGCTTCCATCATCATTGGGGAGGTCGTCTTTGGTGACCTAACAATGAACCAACGCCTGATTGCCGTTACAATCGGCAGTATCTTGTACCGTTTCGTTATCTTACTGGTCTTAAAGCTTGGGTTCAACGCCAACGATTTAAACCTCATTTCTGCCATTGTCCTGGCAATCTTCATGATGCTGCCAGTTCTCGAAAATCGCTTCCGGATTCGCCATACTTTAGCAAAGGGGATGACCAAACATGACTGAGCCAATTTTTGAACTCAATGATATTGTGGTAACCGTCAATCACGGCACCCCCGAGCAAATCAACATCATGGATCACGTCAATTTAGCGATTTATCCCGGAGATTTCATCACCATTCTTGGCTCAAACGGGGCCGGTAAATCAACGCTCTTTAACGTCATTGGTGGCAATATTCCCGTTACAACCGGCCAGATTCTCCTTCATGGCAAAGACATCACCAGCATGTCAGTTGAACGACGCACCCGTTTCTTGAGTCGGGTCTTCCAAGATCCAAAGATGGGAACCGCCCCCAGAATGACGGTTGCCGAGAACCTACTACTCTCAGAAAAACGTGGTCAACGCCGGGGGTTAGGTGCCCGGCATCTCAAAACTCACATGGCCAAATTCAAAGACATTACCTCAGTTATGAATAACGGCCTTGAAGATCGCTTGAACACCGCCACCGGCAAATTATCCGGCGGCCAACGCCAAGCGCTCAGTTTCTTAATGGCGACAATCAAGCGCCCGGAAATTTTGTTGCTCGATGAACATACAGCAGCCTTGGATCCCCAAACTTCTCAAGAGCTCATGCAGGCAACCAATGATCAAATTACCCGTAACCACCTCACATGTTTGATGATTACCCACCATTTAGATGATGCCCTCAAATACGGCAATCGGTTAATTGTGCTGGACCACGGTAAAATCACTTATGATATTGCCGGTGATCAAAAAGATAATTTGACCAAGGAGGAATTATTGAGCTTCTTTAACGATCTGGATGGATAAGCTGGATTCAATGATTGTGAATATATAAACTTGACCCATCAACCGATTCTTCGACTCTCGGTTGATGGGCTTTTTGATTATCTCTTTTCGGGCTTCATTGACAAAAGTGTTGTTTTGTCGGGGAATGTTAACCTTAGTTAACTAATTTTTTATCAATTCATAAGTGTTTTCATTTTCATTATCATGATGATTTATTTATACTATGGGTAAGCAAGATGTTTATATTTTTCTTAATTGTGAACATTAATATAATTCTTCTATAATTGTTCACGGAAAATTTATAGATATTTTGTAAAATTTACTCAGAAAAAGAAAAGGAAGTGAACATCATGCAAAATCAACAAACAACTCCGAAAAAGAAATTCAAAATGCCTTCCGCGTATACGATCTTATTCCTGATCATTATCTTCGTTGCAATTTTAACTTGGATTATTCCAGCGGGTCAGTATTCAACTGATAAGGCAGGCAATATTATTGCCCACACTTACAAAGCCGTTGCTTCTAACCCTCAAGGAATTTGGGACGTATTCTCTGCGCCAATCTATGGGATGATTGGAAACGACACAACTGAAGGCGCAATTTCAATTTCGCTATTCATTCTGGTCATTGGTGGCTTCTTGGGCGTCGTTAATCAGACCCGCGCCCTTGACGATGGGATTGCCAGTATCGTGTCGAAATATAAAGGCAAGGAAAAAGTCTTAATTCCCTTACTGATGATTCTGTTTGCCCTCGGCGGATCCACTTACGGGATGGCTGAAGAAACCATTGCCTTCTATCCATTGCTTATCCCCGTAATGATTGGGGTTGGCTTTGACTCATTGGTTGCCGTTGCGATCGTCTTGGTCGGCTCACAGGTTGGTTGTTTGGCCTCAACCGTTAACCCGTTTGCCACGGGGGTTGCTTCACAGACGTTAAACATCTCGCCGGGTGACGGAATTTTATCTCGGGCCGTGCTTTTTGTCATCGTCGTAGCCATCAGTATTTGGTTTGTCTACCGTTATGCATCTAAGATTGAGAAAGATCCATCCCGTTCACTTGTATATGAACAACGAGAAGAAGATCTTAAACGATTTGCTTTGAACCATGAAGACAAGCCTGGCACCAAGATGACCGGCCGTCAAAAAGCCGTTCTCTGGATGTTTGGTCTTACCTTCGTCATCATGATCATGGGCTTAATTCCATGGGATCAAATTAACGAAAAATGGACATTCTTCGTTAGCTTCACCAAATGGGCTCAAGACATTCCAGTCCTGGGCAGCCTCATCGGATCCAATTTAGTACCGTTTGGCTCATGGTACTTCACGGAAATTACAACCCTCTTCTTCTTGATGGCTGTAATCGTGATGTTTGTCTTTGAAATGAAAGAGTCCACTTTCGTTGAATCATTCTTAAGCGGCATGAGTGATTTCATGGGCGTTGCAATCGTTGTTGCGGTTGCTCGTGGAATCCAAGTTATCATGAACGATGGGAGCATTACCGCAACCGTCCTTCACTGGGGCGAAATGGGATTATCAAACTTAGGCTCCGTTGTCTTCATCATTTTGGCCTACGTTTTCTATATTCCAATGTCATTCCTGATCCCATCAACTTCAGGACTGGCAGCCGCCACAATGGGGATTATCGGTCCTATGGGTAAATTTGCAGGAGTTGACCCAAGCTTGGTTGTGACCGCCTATCAAAGTGCATCAGGTTGGGTTAACTTGATTACCCCAACATCCGGTGTGGTTATGGGGGCCTTAACCATTGCGCACGTCAACATTACTACCTGGTGGAAATTCATGTTTAAGTTAATGATTTACCTGTTCTTGGCAACAGCCGTATTCTTAGGCATCATGGCCATCCTGTAATCAATAAAACGTCATTATAGCGGCTTCCTTTTAAAATCCATTGAGTCGATTTGAAAGGAAGTCGTTATCTGTCATATGATCGCTTTAACAAAATAAGAATGCGTTTTCATATCCATCAGTTATAATGAAATAACAAGCAGTCAATCAGTATCAATCAAAGGAGGAATTCCACAATGACCAAAATCGTAACAGAAACTCAGCAAAATGAAGCCGTCGAAGCACTCAAGCGTCTCGTTAGCAAGCCTTCCGTCAATGATGAATCGACTAAAACGGCAACCACCCCATTTGGTAAAGGGATTGATGATGCCCTCACAGAGATTCTCACGATCGCCAAAGAAAATGGATTCAAGACTTATAAAGATCCTGAGGGCAACTATGGTTATGCCGAAGTTGGCACCGGTGATAAAATCTTTGGCATTATCGGCCACGTTGATGTCGTCCCTGCTGGTGACCCTAACGACTGGGACAGTGATCCCTTCACCGCAACGGTCAAGGATGGGTACATTTATGGACGTGGTACTCAAGACGATAAGGGGCCATCAATGGCAGCCATGTTTGCCGTGAAAGCTTTGATCGATCATGGTTACCAATTCAATTGCCGCATTCGATTTATTTTTGGAACTGATGAAGAAACTCTCTGGCGAGGAATTGCCGTTTATAACAAGAAAGAATCGCCGATTGATTTTGGGATCGCCCCAGATTCAGAGTTCCCGGTGACTTACGCAGAAAAAGGTTTGGAGCAGGCATATTTGGTTGGCCCTGGGATGGCTGATCTCAACATTGACCTGGAGAATGCTTTTAACGCTGTCCCTGCCAAAGCTCCGTATAACGGACCCAAACTTGATCAGGTGAAGCAAGCATTGGACAATCATGGTTTTAAGTATGAAGATCACGGGACGGATGGCATCACGGTGATTGGCAAATCCGTCCACGCGATGAACGCACCTCAGGGAACCAACGCCGTCCTGCGGTTAGCAATGGCGTTAGACGATATTTTCCCAAGTCAGCCACTTGATTTTATCGGCAAACTTTTCAAAGAAGATGCAACCGCTACTAATCTCTTGGGTGACGTTGAAGACAATCAGTCCGGTCATTTAACCTGCAACATTTCAAGCCTCAAGATCGACAAAGATGAGACCCGCATGCAAATTGATATGCGAATCCCAGTGACAGTTGATCGAGACGAGCTGATCGAAAAGTTAAAGAAAGCCGTTGCACCATTTGACCTGCACTACGAGGCATTCGACTATTTGGCACCATTGTACGTTCCGACTGACAGTGAACTGGTCAAAACCTTGATGTCAGTTTACAAAGACTTGACTGGCGATGACACCCAACCAAAGATTTCTGGTGGTGCCACTTATGCCCGAACCATGAACCAATGTGTCGCATTCGGTGCGATGTTGCCGGGTGTGCCAGACTTCATGCATCAAGTCAATGAAAATTGGGAATTAAAGAGTATGTTTAAAGCGATGGATATTTACGCTGAAGCCGTTAAGCGGTTATGTGTGGATCCAGAGTAGATCGTAAGAAATCGGGATTTTTATACCAGAATTTAGCAAACAAAGACAAGCATTCCAGATTTTCGGGATGCTTGTCTTTGTTTGCTAAATAGTCGAGAGTGAGTTGATATCCGAACCCCTTCATATATGAATTAAGTTCAATCTTAATTTACTTTCGGCGCGTTCTTAGCAGCGGCCTTCAAAGCAGCTTTTTGACGCATTTCCATTTCAATTTCCTCAAGACTCTTGCCTCGAGTTTCTGGGACCATGTAGATAACAAAGAAGATTGAAACGATTGCAAAGAAAGTAAAGACGGCAAAGGGTCCACCAACATTGTTATTAAAGACATGAAGTAATTCCAAGAAGAATTGAGAAACGATAAAGTTCCCAATCCAGTTGGCAGCTGAACCGATGGAGTTACCGACTCCTCGAACATTTAAGGGGAAGATTTCACCGATCATCAACCAACAAATTGGCCCCCATGAAACGGCAAATCCGAAGATATAAATGCCAATCAAAATCATGGTTGGAACCGCAGCATCGGCAACGTTCAACGTGAAGTTCAAGACCGACAAGATTCCAATTGAAGTGGCCATGACAATTGAGCCAAATAGCAGGATCGTTCTCCGATTAAATTTATCCATGATGTTGTATGCCAAGATCGTGCAGACAAAATTGACAATCCCAATCCCGACGGAAATCCAGATCGCATTGCTTTCAGGAAAACCAAATCCCTTGATAAAGACTTGTGGTAAGAAGTAAATGACGGAATTAATGCCGACTAATTGCTGCAGTAACATCAAACAGATCGCCACAATCACAGCTGGCCGAGCAAAGGTAAATAGTTCCTTCAACCCACCTTTAGGCTGGTTGGCAACCATTTGAATGTCGGACAGCTCTTTGTCTGGATCCTGATTTGTTTTGGCACGAAGTTCATGAAGCACATCACGCGCCTCATCAACGCGTCCCTTTTCAACCAAGTAACGTGGTGATTCTGGTAAAATCATTGAACCGATAAACAGTAACAGTGCAGGAATCAAAGCTGATCCAAGCATCCATCGCCAATCACGTAATCCAAGCAAATTGTGGTGCAAAAAGGTTAAGTTAGAGACGTATGCCAGCAAAATGCCCAGGGTAATCATTAATTGAAACATTGTTCCTAATGATCCACGATGAGGGGCATCGGCTAACTCTGCGAGGTACGCCGGCGTGAGTGCGGAAGCTGATCCAACGGCAAAGCCTAAAATAATTCTGGCAATCACCATTGAAACAAAGCCTTGAGCAAACATCGATAAACTCGACCCAATTAGAAACAGAATGGATGCCAGCACAAGGAGTCGTTTCCGACCAAAGCGGTCTGATAGCGATCCAATCGATAACGCACCGATCGATGATCCAATCAGCACTGAAGAAACGATAAAGCCGGTTTGCTCAGTTCCCAAGTTAAAATTACTTTCAATTAATGGTGAGGCGCCAGAAATAATACCTGTATCAAATCCAAATAAGAGGCCACCTAAAGCACCGAAGAAGAAAATAAAGAAAGTACTTAAATGCCTTGCTTTCATGTTTATCCCTCCCCAAGGAAAAAAACGTGAGCGGATCCAAGCGGTTAGGGATCGGATTGTAAGTCTCCTCAGAGAGAAATCACGGATTTGGGAATTTTCTCTGAGGTGTTTACATGCAGATTCCTGCTTGGAGGAGCTGTCCTAAAATATGCATTATGAATATTGTTAATCGAAGGCCACTTTTACATAAAGCCTCGGCACCCGACCACTGCTAATCTCAAGACCACCGCCTTTTATCACGACTTTGTGTATTTGCTTGGTATCGCTTTCATTGTAAGAGGATGCCCGCTGTTTTACAAACTTTTGCGCTTTTATATTCAGCTTTGATGTATGATTATGAACTAATGCCGTCAAAGATGGGTGGGATCTCTTAAAGCATTTAGGTTCCGAATCACTTTGCTTGCCTTCTAAAAAAATCCGCGTATACTTTCAGTTGTTAGGTACCTAAATATACTTGTTAGGACAGCTCCTCCAGGCAGCAACCGGAGCGTAAGCACCTTTGGCGAAAATCCCAGAATCAGGGATTCCCGCCAAAGGAGACTTACGCTCCGGTTGCAAACCGCCTGGATCCGCTCACTTTTTTTAAGGAGAATATCTATGACAAAAACAAACGCAGAACTTCTAAGAAAAATCTTCGGCTTTATCCATCGCACTCAGCGCTTGGCCCAGATGCAGGACCGTCCATACCATATGCACGGCCAACGTCGGGCATTGGGCGTTCTTGCCAAAGAAGGCACCCTCATCCAATCTCAATTAGCTGAAATTTTGGACATCCGTCCTTCTTCACTTACTGAGTTATTATCCAAGTTGGAAGACCGCGGCTTGATCACCCGCACCACCGACGAAGATGATAAACGTGTCACTAAGGTTTCAATCACCGATGAAGGCAAAAAGATCATCGAAAACGATGATGAATCTGCCGACAAAATGCTTGATACCATCTTTGAGGGATTATCTGATGATGAGGTGAACGAGTTAAGTCAACTTTTCGACAAACTCAACACATCATTAGAAGGTAAGCTTCCCGACAGAGAAGAAGGCCCTCATGGATTCCCACATCATCACCATGGCTTTGGTGGTCCCCATCGCGGCCCATTTGGCGGCCATCGTGGTGGTTTCCATGGACCAAGAGGTTTCGGTGAATAACCTCATTTATCAATAAACTTTTCTCCGCATGCCTATTTGGTGTGTGGGGATTTTTTAGTTGCTGACCTTTCATTCCCATTCTTAACCACTTTGCGACCCATTTCAGCAGGCACATTTCTTCCGCTTAAGCCTGGTTTAAGATTACTATAGTAAAAATAGAGTTGAACATTGAAACTGTCCAAATCTTATACGGAAGGTGATCGCGGAATTATTATGGTTAAGAAGAGAATTGAATGGATCGACATTGCCAAAGCTTACGGAATTATCGCCGTTGTTCTCGGCCACGCCTTGGCAAGCGGAAATACAACTAACATTATCTATTGGTGGCACATGCCGTTATTCTTCATTATTGGTGGCTTCTTCCTCAAACCAATTGATATTCATAAACTCACTGTTTGGAAGAAGTTTTTCAACAAACGGATCTATCGGGATCTGACAATCTACTTTAGTGCTGGAATCGTTTTAATTTTGGCGTACAGCATCCTTTATAATAAAGACTGGCAATATTTGGTTAACCATTTGTCGCGGTTGATTGTGGGTGGCCGAACGCTGAATCTATACACCAGCACGTTCTGGTTTGTGAACGTTTATCTGCTCTCGATTACTGCCGTTACCCTGCTCATCTCAATCACCAAATCACGAGTGATTCAGCTGGCAATAGTTGGGGCCGGTGTCTTTCTGGCAACCTGCTATGACAAGATTGATTGGTTAACCTTATATAATTACAAAACGATGCCTTGGAATGCAGATATTGTCCTCATTGCGGCTTTCTTCACCTATATTGGGTATCTATTTTTCCACACAAATTGGAAATGGATTGAAAAGCCACTCCCGATTGCAGGGCTGGTCATATCTGCGGGTGCGCTCATTTGGTTCTACTTGAATCAAAATTTCAGCTTTGAATTTTCAATGAAGTCTCACTTGATTCAATCATCCGAGCCAAAAGTCTTGATGATGACAACGATCCCACTGATCTTCTCGTTTGCGGTGATGGGGATTTCCCATTTGACCACCTATTTGCCAATCAATTGGTTCCTGTCGCTGATCGGCAAACACACCATGATCATTATGTATATGCACAACTTCTTATTAGACATCCTGGGTCGCGCCGGCGTTGAAGACGTCTTGACCAAGGTCACGATTGCGGTAATGGTTCCGCTTATTATCGTTACCCTAGAGAAACCAATGACAGAAAAGCTCATGAATCAGCGTCATTTATATCTTGATTCATATGTATTTAAATAAAAATGGCTGAAAACGCGTTTGGAAGCTGAAGCGAAGCCATTCGATAAAAAGGACCAACTATTCCTGTGATCTTGGAATAGTTGATCCTTTTCATTAAATTGCCGCAGCGGCTTTATATTCAAATTCTGGGATCAGAGCGCCGATTGAGCCAGTCGCTTCGCTTATTAACGCAATTGAAGCTCCAGATACTCCGCTCCATCCAGGGGAGTCAACCACTCCTGAATAAATTCAGGAGCTTGTGAGAATAACACCTCACGGTGTCACGACCACAATTTGCTTAGATACA
>NZ_JAHPPD010000071.1 GCF_019061365.1 Lentilactobacillus dabitei | reverse complement strand
TCAAAACAAAAAGAGCCCTAATCACAAAGTGATTAGAACTCGAATTTAGTTTCACCAACAACAGTTGACGAAGAGCCATAAAAAACCAGTCATATCAACGTTTTAAGCGTTAATTACGACTGGTTTTTAACCATCAATGGAGTCGGCGGGAGTTGAACCCGCGTCCGAGCATATCGCCACCTAGATATCTACGTTCATAGATCTATTATTTGAAGTTCACCTACTGAAACGCCATAAATCAAGGCACCCACAGTAAGCTAACCTGATTGGTCTCTTCAAATCACTTCAGGTGGGAGCAATTTGCGTGAGCCCACTAAATTTAGGACCCAGATCTAACCCATGGGCGAGATTAGGAGGATCTACGTTAAGCGCTTATTAGGCAGCTAAAGCGTAAGAATTGTTATTATTTTTTGCAGTTATAATAAACTGGGCGGTTTAACGTGACGCTGCACGAAACGCAATCCAGGCTCAACCTATACCCGTCGAATCCATAACGACCCCGATACAATAATTATCTTATCATAGATTGTCCAAATATAGAAGTGATTAGATTCCAATAGAATTGTGCCCATTTATGCTTTTCACAATACTTTCGATCAAATCAGGGAATTCTTTGTCTAGGTCGTCCTTTCGCAAGCTTAAATAACTATGCCGGCCTTCTCGCCTAATGGAAATCAGTCCCGATAGTCTTAAATTCCGATAATGTTGAGAAAGATTACTTTTCTTACCTAAATGGTCGAATTCCGCACACGAAATTTCGGTTCCATCATTTTCAAGCCTGGTAATGATTGCTAACCTGGTGGGATCACTTAATGATTTCAAGATTTTTGTGATTGGGATATTTTTCAAATCAATATCGGGTAATTGAGATTCTGCCATCTTCTCACCTCACAGACTTTATTTTTCAACTGTTTAGTATATAATAAACAGTTGAAAGAAGGAATCAATATGAATCAACCAGAAAAAATAATTAACCAATACTTCAAATTATCTGATCAAGCATCCAACGATCAAGAAGCGCTCAATTCCATTATCAAACTTTTTGCGAATGATTAAACCGTCCAAAGCGCGACCGGAGATACTTGCATTGGCATCCCAAATATCAGGCATTTTTTTCAAGCGTTCTTTGAACGCAATGAACAGTTAAAGCATCTCTGCAGAGTATTTGTGAAAGATAGCAAGTATCAGGCAGAATGGGCAGTTTCAGGCCGAAAGAAAACTGGTGAATTATTTGCCCTTCACGGTTACGATACTTACACCTTTAATTCAAGGGGCCAAATCCAAACACTCCGGGTAGAGATTTCTGAATAGTCGACAGTCATTTGCTTCCTCTGTATTAATAACTGTTAGTACAAATGTTATTTTATTGACTGAAAATTAATAGGGTTGATTTTTCATTTGTACATTAATTATCGTTTACGAACTCCTTCAAAATTTCTTTCATCGGGTATGTTTCTTCGCCCGATTCTTTGGAATTCTTGAAAATAACTTTGTCAATATGAAGATGATACGCATCTTCAAGCTGTTAAATACGGGTATTTTAAAACGAAGACGTATAAAGGCACTCCGAACAAATCAGTTAAGTGTTCCTACCAAAATTTTTCTTTTCTAGCGACTTCAATATTAATAGTTGTCATGATGTGATTTCCTTATTTTGAATTTATATTGTCATGATTTCGAAATTAAGCTTAACCCGTAATTTGCCCAACATCTCCTGTCTGGGGGTACTTCTTTTCATACTTATTTTAAGGTATGATAATTTTGAGGAGGAATAACATGAAAAAAGCATTATTGGCCGCTGCAGCAGTGGCTGTAACA
The DNA here is from genome assembly GCF_019061365.1 of Lentilactobacillus dabitei. Taxonomy (GTDB): domain Bacteria; phylum Bacillota; class Bacilli; order Lactobacillales; family Lactobacillaceae; genus Lentilactobacillus; species Lentilactobacillus dabitei. The sequence continues at coordinate 12,496 of NZ_JAHPPD010000071.1, read as the reverse complement.
TTACCGCTATTTAGTTCACCTACATCCGCAGCGAGCTGGCATAAAGGAACTCCGCGCGCAATTAGGGGTACCTATAAGCAGCACAACGCTCACAGTCCATTTACTTCAGTCTTTAAAATCACGTCAACAAAAGCATTACTATTCGGTGGCGGGGGTGACCCGGACGATCTCAAAGACGTTCATTACAAAAAATCTGGCCATGGTTATATTATCCGTGGACTGAACATGATTTATCCAAGTGGCTGGAATTACAAAAAAGTGATCTATCGTTACCATAGGGGTAAAAAGCAAGTTGCTTTCAAGACGGGACCAATTAAGGGGTGGAACCATTGGAGTAAAAATTACAATGGTTGGTACACAAATTAATCTCCTTTATGGAGAACACCAGCTAACCTGGGTGTTCTCTATTTTTGATAGATTATCAATCATAGATTAACCAAAAATAGATTAATAAAAGCTTTCACTTTTGTGTGTTCTAATCCCCTCATGATCAACCATCCCACCATGACCCCAAAGGCATTTGTCAGCACATCGTTAATATCTACCCAACGAGACAAATTAACTGTGATATCAAGAATCAACTGGAGGCTTTCAATGCCAATTCCCACTAAAGTACCTGTCAAAACAACGTCTTTAAACTTAAAGCCTGGAACTAAGAGTGCCAAATACACGCCCATTGGAATCATCATCAACGCGTTCTGGTAAAAATCCGCCGATGTGCTCCAAAATGGGATCAAGTTCGCGGGTGCTTTACCGATCATCATCGGGGCAACTTGTTGGTCTGTTACAAAAACATTCGAGGTCGGTGCCAACGTGAGGTAGCCAACCACCATGACATAACTCACTGACGAAATAACCGTGACGAGCTGCCATAACGACAACTGGGATAAGCGCCGGGATTGCAGTTTTAACCAAATCATCAACGCAGTGACATTCATAAAAAATGGAATCCATCGAACCATCATGAGTACCTTCCTTTCATACTGATAATCAAGCTAACTTTCTAATTATGAGTAGTTTATTGAAGGTGGGTTAAATGGATCTTAAATAGCCAGATCAACTGCCTAGCCTATAACAAACGTAAGGAATTAAAAACAGATCACGACTCACTTTTAAAGAAAGAAGCCACTCAATGGAAAAATAAGCATTCCATTCCGGTGACTTCCTATCCAATATCTCGTGCTTATGACCGCTGAATTCTATTCCTCAACTAATTTACCAGCTTTAGGGCCGGGATCAAGTGTCCAAATCTTTTCAATTGTGATTATGCCGGCACCCTTAGGAACTGGAAACTTGCCTTCAGCCCACTTGGCAGCTTGGTCATAATATGCCCCATCAGTATATAGCTTGGCAGTACCACCAAGCCGAAATCTCTTCAATGCTTTGGCGTTGGCAACTGCCACAATTGCCTTACCATTATCATTAATGTTAGCTTGAGTTTGACCGCCAGTCATTTCATTATAGATAAGATGTTCATCGTCCAAAACCCTCATCGAAATTTTGGGTCCAACATCCGGATTGCCAGTTGCATCAACAGTTGAAATATATGATAGTTCGCCGGCAATCATGTCTTTCATTGCTTGAGTTAATTTTGCCATAAAAACATCTCCTTTTAGTTTTAAACCAAGGTCATTTTAATTCGTTGAGAACATCCAAGCAATCATTTACCCTCTAAGTCCCCGCTTATTTGCTATAATGAGCGTGAAAGGTGGCAATTCAAATGGATGATGACAAATTACAGGAACTAATCCGTTCCGCAATTCAGGCAGCAACCGTTCGTCATAATGAGCGGGTCAAAAGTGGCCGGTATAATCCAACGGCTGGCGATTCAACCGATCAATTAGCGCAATTAGTTAAAAATGGTGACAAAGCTTCGATGGAATACGCCAATTCATTGGTATACGAAGTTTTGAAACTTCTACTAAAAGATTCAAAATAATTTATTCATTCTCTCCCAGCCTTCAAACAGCTGGGATTTTTTAGTTCGCTTAATCTAATGTTTATTAATTCATTAACGTTTGCTACATTTAATTTGGAAAGTAAAAACACAGATTCGGTTGGTAGTCCGGATGTCGTATTTCCAGCTATACGATCAGTATCCTTCCTCCTAGGTCGTCCGTCTTTCCGCATCAACTATAGGAGGGTCTATTAATGAATATCATTACCAGTCAACTAACGATTGTCTTTGAACCACCGTTTTACAAAGCGATTTTTGAGCGTAAATCGGCTAATCAGTATGAGGTTGCTCAAGTTACCTTGGGAACTTCCGAGCCAAAAACACCAGCTATTATTCAGTTAGTAATGAAAAACTGGCGGAACATCCATTTTTTTAGGAAGGACAGCTATTCTTCCAGGATTGCGATTGTCAAACACGTCAACCCTAAGCGACAGCAACGATTAGCCAATAAGGCAATGACTCACAACACAAGCACTAAGGCTCAGTCAACCTTAAAAGAACAATTTGAGGCTGCTAAGCAACAAAGAAAACATTTAACCGTTACCGAACGAAATTGTTGCCAACAACGCCATTACTTGCAGAAGAAAGCCAAACGAATTGAGAAACACAAAGGGCACTGAAGGTTAATTAATAGATACAAAAGGGCTGCTACCTTAACGATAGCGGCTCTTTTTGGTGCGCTTTAATTATCTCGTTAATTGATCTCTACTGGCTTCACTTGAATACAGCAATATAAAATTGGAAAGTTAAGTTGCAGTAAATGCTCAATCTCTTTACAGATTTGATAAGCCTTAGACACTGATTTTTCGCCGACCAGTTCGATTTCCGCCGCAATAATCATATTACTTCCTGAATATCGAACATCAATGAAGGTAACACCCCTTACGCCATTTACTTCCTGAATATTCTTGACAATTTTCTTTCGGATCTGCGGATTAAAGCCATTTGAGAGTTTAGCCGCACTATCACTTAAAATTTTCGAACCATTATAAATGATAAAACTACCAAGTAGTATCGCCGCAACCGCATCAATCCAATCAATATGCAAAAAAGCCGCTCCTGCAATAGCTAACATCGTCCCAAAAGATGTTAGTGAATCACTAAAAAGATCTTGGGCTGATGCTGCTAGTGACGTGCTCTCAAACCTTTGACTCACTACATGATTGATGATTGCCAACGTTAACATCACTGTTCCCGAAACGACTGCCATGTAAGCAGCCTGACCATTCAATTGGCTTCCGGTCTTCCCATCCACAAAGACAATAATTTTGGTGCCACCCTTCCAGATACAATTAACACCAACTAAAAACATTGTTAGCCCAGCAAGAAAAACGGCCAGGTTTTCGTACTGCCAGTGTCCTTCCACGTGGTATTCATCAGACGGCCGCCTGGAGAATGTTAGGCCAACAATTAAGGAAATAACGGCTACAATCCCAGTAAAGTTATTTTCGCCATCTGCTATTAAGGCTACTGAATGATCAACCGTCCCTATCCAAAGTTCGGCCGCCGAAATTATCGTGTACATCAATAAATTAATGAGTAACATATGACTTGCGTGAATCGCATTCTCTCGACTCTTAGTTTCCAAAGAGTCTCCGATCTGATTACGACCTTGCATTCCTGTCATCCCCATCCTTACACAATTTCAGAGTCAATTTCAATAACGCTTTGGTGAAGTCCTAGTTGAAACCGCAAAATCATTGCGAAGTTGAATCCCACAATCAAGCCAATCATAACGACCAGATCAACCGTAATCCCCTGATGAGTGGAAATTAAACTTCTTAACGCGTTTATCAGATAAGTCATCGGCAACCATTCATTTAGTGACTGGGCAAAAGAATCCGTTAAATAAGTGGGATACAGGCCACCAGAGGCTGCTAATTGAAGGACCAAAACAATTGAAACCAGCCATGTCCCAAAACCGCCTAATAGCAGGCGTAAGCAAAAAATAAGCGATAAAAACAAGAACGATCCAAGCAATAGAACCAAAAAGAATGTCCCAGAGCGAGTAATTACTAATTGATTTGCTTGTGTTAACGAATAAAACAATAAAATTGTCTGTAAAAAGCCAACTGCACCAACCACTGAGGCTTTACTTGCCCACCATGTAATCGCGTATTTAGGCTTTCGATGAGGTAAAAAACCTTCGTACATTGTCCCTAAGGCGATCGCGCCAACATACAATCCGATTGCAATTGCGAAGGGAGCCATCCCGGTCCCGTTGTTTGGAACCTTTGAAATATCCTTCGTAACTTCATGGACAGGATTGGCAATTGCTGCTGCATTTACTGCCTTAGTGTGAATGACTTGAAGTTTTTTGGCCCCCTGGTCAAGGCTCGCCGACATTATTTTCGTTTCCTTTAAAATTTTATCGGTACCGCTTGCTAACGCTATGCTACCATTGGCAAGCTGATCAGCACCCGTTTGAAGCGCTGGCACATGTCGCTGAATTTCAATCAGTCCGTTACCAACTTTCGCATTGGCGGATCCTAAGCGCTGAAAATTTGCCGTTGGTGTACTAACCATTACTTTCGAAAATCCGGCGGTCATTGTCTGATTTACAACAACCAAATTACCGCTACCTGCAGAAAGTTGGCTAATACCTGACTTAAGCGAGTGCATCCCGCCATTTAAATGTCTTTCCCCATTCACAAGCTTTTGAGTCCCGTGATACATTTCCTGGCTACCGACTGCTGCCCGCTTCTTTCCTTCAGTTGCAGTACCCAACGCACGTAATATAATTGTTGAGTAAAGTCGGGTTACTTGCGTTGAGACCTTTGCTTTAATGGCTGTGGCCACGCCTGTCGTCATCTTTGAGGCAATAAAATTCTGACCAGAATTAAAGGTAAAATGAAGGTTCATTCGCTGAGGGGTTGCTCCTATGATTGTCGTTGCACGAGAAGAGAAATTCTTAGGGATGGTTAAAACCATATAAAACTTCCCCTTTCGAAGCTGTTCGGCTGCCCGCTTTGAAGAAACATGGTGAAAATCCAGAGTGTCTGCCTTTGTCAGTTTATTAGTTAAACTACTACCAATATCAATCCGATTCCCATGATAGGTCGTCGATCGATCATGATTGACAATTGCAACCGGTAACCGATCCATTTTCCCATAAGTATTCCACATCGAAGATAAATAGATAAAACAATAGATTGCTGGGATTAGGGCAATCGCAACTAGAACTACGAGACTCATTTTGTGTTTATTTAGATACTTCCATTCACTAGCTAACATTTAATGACCACCTTTCAAATTAACACTATGTTCATTTGAAATAGTAATGTTAACGAGTTACGTTGGCAATATGCAATCATGACCATTTTGTTCAGTTGAGTTCAGCATTATTTTTAAGCGTTATCGTTAGGTTGAAACCAGCGACTATCCGGATTACTGGACAAATTTTCTCAAAATGTTAATTGCGAATTGATTGAATTTATTGTTTAATTAGGTAGAAAGTAAACAACGTGTCTATTGGAGATGAAGTCCTTGGAAGCAAATACCAAAATGCTGGCGACTGAAATTAAAATTCAAAAAGCATTTATCAAGCTCATCAATTTATCTGGGTTTGACAAACTAACGATTCAAAAACTGTGTCAGGAGGCCCACATTAGTCGGGGAACTTTTTATTTACACTACATTGATAAATACGATCTGCTTAATCACTATGAAGATGAAATTGTGGCAAACATTAGTGAGATTTTTAAAAGATTTCAAAAACCTCAGTTAAACTCAACCATTCAAAGCGTTGACAAAGAAAATAATGCATTTTTTCAGTTATTCAAATATTTATATCGTCAAAGAGACTTAGCGGCTCTTCTCTTGAACGGTAATACGACAAAGATCGTTGCTAAAGTGAAGCGGTTGATTGAAGAAGTCTTAGTTGAGCCCCAAGCATCCCCATCAACTATTGCCACTCAAATTCCAGCAGCATTCGCTAAAGAAATCGTTTCCCAGGGAATTATTGATCTGATCACCTTTTGGCTTAATCAAGAGCCAATTTTACCCCCACGTGAGGCGTACCAAATTTTCCAACAGAGTCGCTCGCTAACGCCCCAACAGCTAACCCAAATTATTTTTAAAGAAGCGCCTCAAGGAGACCACAATGAAAAAACATTTTGAAATAACTAGTTTAATCTGTGCTGCCATTCTGGGATGCCTGCTGCTGGTATTCTTAGTGATGCGTTTTGAACCAAAGATTCGGCTACTTTTCAATGAAGCCGCTGAGCGTCAGTGGATTATCAGCCATTTTCAATCCAGCTCCCCCATAGATCTCATTTCATTTTCGCTTTTAATAATCTTATTTTCAGTTATTCCAGGCTTTCCCGCCTCAATTATTGGAATTGTTGCCGGGATTTGTTTCGGCCACTGGCTTGGTTTTATGGTTAACGTTATTGGCATTACGATGGGAAACTTTATTGCCGCAACGTTTTTAAACACAATTTCTAATCATCGGGTCAAGCGCCGTCCTAATCGGTTATATGCGGATTTGATCAACATGCGCCATCCAAAACTAGGAGTGGTCATCGGTTACTCAATTCCATTTATTCCAAGTATGCTCATCAACGTTGCCGCAACAGATTTAAAATTCTCCCCGCCCCAGTTATTTTCACTGTGTTTAATAGGCAGTCTGGCCGTTTCTGCTCTTTACTCATTCAGTGGCGATGCATTATTTAAAGGGAACTTCAGGCGATTGGCACTTTTGTTAGTTCTAATGGCAGCCCTCGTAACGCTGATTCGAGTCATTCACATTGATCGGAAGCAAGATGATGTAAGCTCTTTCACAAGCTAGAAACACGACTTTGCATGCCTAATTTGATACACTTAAAATAGTAGTTATGGATTTCACAATCTATAATAATTCTAAACGAAGGAGTGTCCTATTTATGGCAACTATTATAAGTGTTTCCGACTTGGCAAAATTACCTGATTTACAGGCGCCAGTGATTACGTTGAATCTAAACCTGCGTAAGCTGGCATTTGATCAAAGTGAACGGCTCCGGGTCAAGAATATGCTCAAAGAAATCGAAAAGAAATCTGGCAGTGACCTCAAGTCATTTGTCATTGACGTAGATGACTTAACCCGCCAACAACTGCCTTATGAAGGAATTTCGGTGATCACTGATAAAACCGGGTCCAAGGTCTATCACTTAATTCGCACCAGTGTTGAGGAAGCTGATTATCGAATTGAAGACTCAATTGACTGGTTGTTGTTATTGAGCGAGGCACCAAATTCCGACTATACTTTAATTGAAATTAATCGTGACAATAGTAAATTGTACGAACTAAAAAGCAAACGGGTTAATCCTTTAGCAGTCAAAGATTACCCAGCTACCGTTCAAGATGCACTTGGGACTGAAATCCGTGGCGGTGAACTGAACTTTAGTGGCAAAGGTGGTTCCACCCAGTATCATGGTCATAATGAAACCAGCCAGGAAAAGATGATCGACCAGGAACGTTATTACCGTTTCATTATCGACTTAATCAATAAGGACAGCGATTTGTCCAACCATCAATTTATTTTAATGGGACTCGCCCAGAATATTAATTTGTTCAAGAAATTAAATAACAGCTTGCCACTTGCTCCGGTTGAAATTGACCAATCTATCCAGAACCTGGCTCCTACCGAAATTGCCAAGCTGGTAAATGATCAAATTGAGAAGCACAATCAGACCAACACCGCAGATGCTATCACCAAAACGTTCCGCGACAAACTATTTACCGACTTTACCAATATTCAGAACTTGCTAAACTCAAAAGACATTCGTCATTTATTCGTTGCTTCACGAGATGAAATCAACCAAAACGATCCAAAAATTTATGCTGAGATTAACCAAATGATTAAGCAGGCATTGGCACAAGATACCAATGTCACAGTTGTGAATGAAGATTCAACGATTCCACTCGTGAGTGCGGTATAAAAATCAAACCAACTGTGCAATAAAGCCAATAGCGCAACCTGTCCTGATTGGATGGTTGCGCTATTGGCTCTTTACGCTGACATATTCAATTGGTTTTTTCTTGTCAATTATGGCAACTGATGCCGAATATCCTCCGCAATCTCTTCCAATCGCGGCCTATTTTGAACTTGAGCAATCTTATATCCCACATAGTATGGCGAAGTCGCGTATCGGGGAACAATTTTACAATAAAACTTACTGTAGATCTTATAGAAAAACAAATTATAAGAAGTCATTGTCCCGTGCATATAGTCTTTCAACAAATACTTAATGATCGCTTGAACGGCATCGGCAAGATTATCGATCTCTTTTTCATTATTAATGGCAATATTGATCTCCACAAATCCAATAATTGGATCAGTCGACAGTGTGATTTGACGATCCGCATTTTTGGAAACCTCGACTCCATTAAAATTACGAACGCCCACATTTTGGTAAACGTCATAATGGTTGAGGCCAACAATTTGGAAGTGAGGATGCCGCAAACTACCACCAGATAATGGGCCGAAATTCTTGTACATCACAACGCTGGCATATTTATTTGAAGCAATCATTTGATGCCAGCAACGAAATGCAAATTCGAAGACTTTCCGGTTCTGTTCAACCGAATAGGTCGATGGACCCCCGTTGTGATCACTGGATTCAATTAAGACGGTCTGCAACGTATCCTCTAACGTCCGGAACTTATTAACCAGCCAAATCCGATCGTCTTCCTTGGCCAAAATATTTTCCAAGTGATCAACGTCGCAAAACGGGCAATACCCATCAGGATGTTTGATGTTCTCCGGCTTACTCTGAGCGGTGTTAAAATCAAAAACAAGTGGTTTGTTAACCATGAAGTTCACCTTTTCTCGTGACGCATTTATTGGTGTGCTAAACTGACGCTTCTAATCAACCTAATTTTAGCAATTTTGCGTTCCACAAACAAGTATGCGTTTACTTTGCTGCCACAAAAGCATGCCGAAACTCATTAACGTAACCATCATCTAATTTTAATCCGGATTTCAAGTAGCCCTCAAAGCTGCCAAAATTCTGTTTGATCGTCTCTTCAGCATGTAATAAATAATCCTGATCGACGACCAGGGCAACACTCAAGTTGTGCAGTTGCTGCTCATTAACTTCTTGCTTGAATTGTTCAAGTAACTTAGCATTGGCGGCTTTTCTCAGTTCATTAGTCAGCAAATAATCTTTCATGATGGCCTCATCGCTAGCCCCTGCCATTTTTAGAATCACCGCGGCAGCAAACCCTGTTCGATCCTTGCCGGCAAAACAATGAAACAAAGTTGGCTTGCGACTTTGAATGATCTCATTGAAAAATTCACGATAACCGGCTTGCGCAGAATCGCTTAACACAATTTGTTCATATGTTTTGAGCATCGCGTCCCGAATATGGCCGCCATTGGCAAACATCCCCGCCAAGCTCGCACCATTAGTCGTTTGGTCAGCCAAGATATCATCCTTAAAATAGCGAGTGCCCGGAATCTTGGTATCCGGATCCTTGGCAACTTCATTTTGGTTTCGAAAGTCAAAAATTGAATCGAGCTGACAATCATTTTTCAAAAATGAGATTTGCTGGGAATTCAAACTACTGATTTCACCACTTCGATAGAAATAGCCCGGCTTTAGGTACCCACCTGCCACAACAGTGTCACCAATATCTCTAAAATTGGCGATTCCTTTATCATTCATCCCACATTCTCCTCCGCAGATAATCTAATGTATATTGTACAGGATTGATCTACGAAGTGCACTGGAAGTGAATCATGGTTGGAACCACTTAAACTTGAGTCATTTAATCACCTGAAATGTGTCTCTGGTAGAAAATAGCCACAATTAATGAAAACCCAAAGCGAAAGGCCTCAATGATGAGCGGATCATCATTGAGGCCTTTTCTTAATTTAAACTCGGGATTTCTATTTGAGAAGCCTTATGTTTCGGTTGCTAATCGCTTTGCTACGCTCACTAATCGTGGTCATACATTGCAATTCCCAATGGGGTGATGAACTGTGGAAAGGCGGTCTTATACGCTGGGATTCCTAATACTTTGCTAAATGCCGGAATAAATGATTTGAAATTAATCGCACCACCCACGACGACAACGGGTTGCTTGATTGAGCTGCCAACTGAATCTTTGACAATCGTGGCCATCTTTTCGACAACTGGTCGGATAACCGGGAACACTTCATCCTCTTTTTCCGGATCACGCTTTAATAATTCGGCATCATCGGAGTCAATTTTGTGGTTACCAGCTAAGACCAGGGTCATATGGAAACCGCCAGTGGCTTCGTCCAGCACTTGAGTTAATTTTCCATGATTGAAGACACTAATCCCGGTTGTGCCACCACCAATGTCCACAACAGTCCCCGTCTTAAGATTCAGGAACTTGGCCGCAGCTGTTGGTTCGTCAACCACGTGTTTGCATTGCAGTTCCGCCGACTCGATGACGTTGGCAACAATTTTTGCAGCACCGTCTCCTGTGCCAGGTGGAATTGCCCCACAAGCTGTGGTGAGTTCAACGCCTAATACGTCTTCTGCCTTGTGTTTCAACCGCTTCAAAATGTTGACTGAATCCACGTAGTTGACAACAATCCCATCACGCACTGCCTTGGCATATTCAAATGCACCGTAAATGATGTTGTCGTCTTTATCCAGAACCGTTAAAACAATTGAAGACGTTCCTAAGTCAACTCCACAACTAAAGACTTCATCTTTTTTGGCTTTTCGAACCGCATGATCACTGTTCACAACTTTAGCGAACTGCTTTAATAGTTTATCCGCAGCCTTCAGATCGACTGTTTGTTTAGTCTGTATCGACTTTTTTGTTTGTTTAATCGCCATATTCAACCCTCATCCTTCTCACTGGTATTCCGATCACTAATAGAATTATTTCACATGATCGGATAATCACTGTTTTAATTATAACAGCATCCGCTTGGAAACGCTTGCAATCTTTGGATTTGTAATACTTTAAATATCATGCTCGCTTCAACAATTTGAAGAAAATAGTTCCATTTTTGACATTATTTTTATAACATTTTTGAATATCTAAAGAATAAATTTTGATAAAGAATGAAATTATCGTATTTTAAGAGACAAATAGTGTTACAAATCAAGATTTTTATTCAAATTCTAAGAATTTTCAATTATTTTCATCATTATTCAGCACTGCACAAGATATTATTATATAATCTACCCGAGGGAAGGTGCTCATGATCACACCAAATAATACGAAAACAACTATCTATAAATCAATTTCTGAAGGGATTAATGAATTTTCGAAGGTCAGTCAAATTAACGGTTATTATTTTGACCTGGATAATCGATTATTGATTGACGGTAACGTCTACACCAAAACAGAAGATGTTCTAAAAAATCTTCCGACTTCGAATACAAATTCTTTCTTTATTTTTCCAGTCATTTTAAAAAACAGCCTGTCTGGATTTATCATTTGTGAGGGTTCAGGGATTACACCTGAGCGAATTAAGTTAGCGCGAACATTTTTAGAGAACATTTTTAACAACGTCTTTAAAGCTGCGCCAAATGACGTTTCAATTTTGAATGCGGTTCGGGCAGACGATTTGGCTAATGTCACCGTATTACGCAAGTTGGTCGGAATTACCGAGATGATTCATCCTGAATCAGGCCACCTTGCCACCAATTCCACCACTCATTTGAATAACGATTCTCAAGTTAATATTCAACGCGCCCTGTCATTTATCAAGTCCAATATTAACCAGCCATTATCGCTTGAATCAGTTGCCAAATCAGTCTTTTTGTCGCCGTCCTACCTGAGTAAGGCATTTAAACAAAAGCTTGGCGTGAACTTCATCAATTATGTAAATAGCCTCAAAATTGCCCTGGCCTGCGAAAAATTGATTACCACCAACGCAAAGATCAGTGCAATCGCGAGTCAGCTCGGCTATTCGCAAACGAGTTATTTCACTAAAATTTTCAAATCATATACCGGCGAAACGCCATTGCTTTACCGAAAAACAAATGCATCAATCGACAAGATCTACACAATTTCCCGGGACCTATCTTGGAATAGTAGTGATAGTGTCTATGATGTGTCTAAACGGTTCTTCAACCGCAACAATATTCCGTATTACTTCCATTCAGTCAATGGCTACCCCTACATTAGTCGGATCGGCGATTACACCGATTCAGACGATGAAAGGGGTTGGATCTACACGGTTGACTGCAACCAACCAATGGCGCCGGCCGCCGAAATTACGGTCAATAAGAAATCGGTAATCCAGTGGACATATGCTGCATCCTATATTCGATAATCTCAAGTCAGCCTATTCACACCGGCATCCTCACCAAAACGTGTGTGGCTGGGATATTAGCTGGCAAATTGAACATAAATACAACTTGGTTTTCCTTTCTTAGATTGATAAAACTTGCGACAAGCGGCCACCCCCGCCAGTCAAATAAAACGGCAGTGCATCCAAAATTAGAATGCATTGCCGCTTTTATTTTAAATCTGGGTTAAATCCATTGTAAGCACTAAATAACTGGACGTATTCAAAAAGGCATTCGAGCATGTTATTCTTCAGATAACACAATCGAATGCCTTTTT
>NZ_JAHPPD010000070.1 GCF_019061365.1 Lentilactobacillus dabitei | reverse complement strand
TCACCTCATACTTAATTAATAATTCTATGGTACTCAAAAAGACGTCTACGAAGTAGACGTCCAGTTATTTAGTGCTTACAATTGATGAGCAGATTGTATGAAAAGTTTTTGTTAAAGTATTATCAGCAACGCTTTTCCAACTATGAAGTAAAATCTGCTTATATTAAATGGGATAAGATGGAAAAGGAAACGCCCCATCTGCCAACCATGCATTCTGATGTTCGAATTTGTGGCCAAAATAGGATAGTTGTTTTAGACGCAAAGTATTATCAGCATTCGTTACAAAGAAATTTTGGCGTCAAAAAATTTCATTCGGATAATATGTACCAAATTATTACGTATGTTCTAAATGAAAGTCGGACTGGCCACAATTCCAATGTTGAAGGAATCATTTTGTACGCAAAATCCAGTATCGGTGGCCATCCGGATGGTGAAATTCATATTTTGGGTCATAGATTTCGAGTCAAGACTTTGGATCTTAATGTTAATTGGCAACAGTTAACAGAACAGTTAGATCGTTTGATTGTATTTTGATCATTGTTAATCCAAGGTTCCACCGCCAATAACTCGCTCACATAATGGGTAACGTGAACGTCATCAAATAGTACTTGTATTTTGTGATTTTCTCTACCCAAAAGATCTCACAATAAAAGATCTCAAGCCATCAACATTGATTGCCTTGAGATCTTTTAATTTATACTATTTTACCAGTTTTCATTGTACCAACCCCGATAGCGTTTTCATTTCCTCCCAAGTTGGATACGACTTCTGTGTTCCCTGGCGAGTAACGGTGATTGCCGCGTACTGATTAGCGTGCTTAAGCGCAGTTGGCACATCTTCTCCTTGAGCAAAGTAGTGGGAGAATGACCCAATAAAGGAGTCGCCAGCGCCAGTGGTATCGACGGCTTTGACTTTGACCGCCGGAATCAGTTCGCTGTGATCTTTGGCAACCCAAAGGACGCCCTTTGACCCCAGCGTTACCATCATATTCTTAACTCCTAAGGTAATCATGTGCCTGGCTGCCTTCTTAATTTCATCCATATCATTGGTTGGCATACCGGTTAGGGTGGCTAACTCAGTTTCGTTTGGTGAGAAGAAGTCAACTTTAGATACATGATTAATGTCCAAGTCTTTGTTTGCGGGAGCGGGGTTCAAGAGCACTGGTACGCCGAACTGGTTGGCCAAGTCGATTGCATGATAATTGGTTTCCAACGGAATTTCTTGCTGTAAGACAATGATCTTAGTATTTTTAATCAAGTCGACATACTTATCCAAAACTTCTGGGGTTAACTCGTTGTTGGCACCCTTGATAATCAGGATTCGATTGTCTGAGGTCGGATCAACAAAAATTGGTGCAGCACCGCTATTCTTAGTGCCAATGCCAACACCGGTGGTATCAATGTGATTTTCCTTAAAATTAGCGAGCTGCTGTTTACCAAACGTGTCATTACCAACCATTGAGACAAAGCTGACCTTGGAACCTAATCTGGAAGCTGCTACGGCTTGGTTAGCGCCTTTACCGCCAAAGCCCATTTGAAAGTCGGGAGCCTCGACAGTTTCGCCTTCAATGGGCATGCGATCAATGTAGGTAATTAAATCGATCATGTTTGAACCAATTACTAAAACGTCACTTTTTGTCATGATAAGTTCCTCCTTAGATTACTTTTCCAATCCAGTTGTTACTTTGAATTCACGGTATTCATGAGCCTTTAACATAATCAAGGTGCCAGCTTTCTTAGCAGCAGCGAAGCCTTCCGGTGTACTGGTCCCGGGAATCACAAATGCATTAACCTGTTGATCTGGATTATAGAGAATCCAGCGAGTACCAATTGGAAATTGCTTTGTTGAAAATTTGGTCAGGAAGTTTTTGCCATTGCCAATGTTGACTCGGAACTCTGCGTCATCGACATACTTTGACAAGTCTGATGAAAAGAAGACGATTTCTGGATCATAATGATTGGGATCGTCTAATTTGTTAATCAACTTACCTGAGGCTTTCAATTTTTCGTTGAATGCCGTCCATTCTGGCGTTGGGTGAACGTGAGCGGGAATAGTCTGGCGAAGCTGGAAAGCCTCATCGGGAACGTTTGAATTCATTTCGGCATTGGCAACATAGGCATAGTTCATATGGCAAAGGTACTGAAACGGCATCGGCTGATAGTTGGAAAGGTTGGTGACCTTTAGTTGAATATCAAACAGTCCACTATCTTGATGGAGGGTGACACTCGGCTCGGCCAGATAATGATCACCAAAGCCCTTAATATATTCATAACTGCTATGGATGGTGATTGTGTCATTGCCAAAAGTTAAGTGCGATTCATTCATTGGTGAAGTTGGAAATTCACCATGCAATTGATAATCGTCTTCGGGTCCTGGGGTTCCGTTAGCTAATAGCCCTGATGTAAATTGGAAACAACCATAGGTGTCGGCAATTCCCGGGCCAGGTAGTGGTTGGGTAAACATATCTTTCATTTTGAGTGAAATATTATCAAAGATTGCGTCCCAAATGATTAATCCTTGGAAGGGGAGCACGGTTAGGGCACCTCTGGAGTTCTTGAGCTTTAAGCCCTCAATCCCTGAAGGATAAGTAAAGGTTTCAACTGTAAAATGATCATCTTTGAACAATTCAAAGGGGGCATCAGTAAACATTGCGTGGCTTAGATTAAGTGATTTCATGAGTTCGGATCTCCTTTATTTTTATATGAAGCGCTTACAATATTTCCTTAAAAGAAACAGAGAATTTGAACGTGATTGAATTCTCTGTTAGGTTAAGTTTTATTCTTTACCGATAATCTTAAGACTAGCGCTGGTTCCTAATCGGGAGGCGCCAGCTTTGATCATATTTTCGGCATCTTCGGCAGAATGAATCCCACCGGCAGCCTTAACTTTAATGCGGTCACCAACGGCCTTTTTCATAATGGCAACATCATGGGCCTTGGCACCACTAGTTGAAAAACCAGTCGAAGTTTTCACGAAGTCAGCCCCAGTATTTGCGACAATATCAGACGCCTTGGCAATCTCATCATCAGTTAATAGCGCATTTTCGATAATCACTTTAATTAGCGTATTACGTTTATGAGCAGCTGTCACAACAGATTGAATATCTTCTTGAACAGCTTGGTAATTTCCACCCTTAAATTCGCCAATATTCATCACCATATCGACTTCATCGGCGCCATCTTCAATCGCTTGGTTAGCTTCGGCAACTTTGATGTTGGTCGTGTTTGCTCCCAGGGGGAAGCCAATCACGGTCGCTGTTTTGACATTGGTGGCGGCTAGTAAATTATGAACATGTGAAACCCAATATGGGTTAATCATCACCGAATAGAAATCATTGTCGATGGCTTCTTTGACAACGCGATCGACATCTTCCTGAGTTGCTTCAGGTTTGAGTAACGTGTGATCAATGTACTGGTTTAATTTTTCCATGAATAAATCCTCTTTTCAGTTTTTCCTGTATATCTTTAATCTATCATTAAATCATACATATGTAAATATAATATATTTACATATGTAAAATAAAGTGATTTATGTTAAGCTTAATGCTAATAACAGGTTTTCTGATGAAAGGCGGCTACCGATGATGGCTATCGCAAAGAGGTCAAAAACAGATGAACATTTCAAGCGACTTGTCAAGATTAGTCGACTGTACTATCAAAACGGCTTAAGTCAAATCGAAATTGCCAAGCAGCTTAATTTATCCCGGCCAACGATTGTTAAAGCACTTCAAGAAGCGCGCAAAGAAGGGATTGTTCGAATAGAGGTGGTTGATCCCTTCGAAGATATTCCGCTGCTTGAACAACAGTTACAAGATAAGTATCAGTTAAAACGCGTCATTGTTACTTTGGAACCTAGCCATACAGAAAAACGGATTTTGACTGATTTGGGCAAAGCGACCGCCGATTATCTTCATGAGATTGTAAAGGATGACGACATTATCGGCATTAATTGGGGCAAGACAATGAAGGCAGTGGCCGAACACTTACGCGAGGATCACCACCAGAATGTCAAAGTCGTCCAGTTAAAAGGGAGCGTCACGAATTCCCGCGAAGGTAATTTTTCCGCAGATATCACTAACAAATTTAATCGGGCTTTTCATACCCAAGCAAATGTTTTGCCATTGCCGGTTATCTTTGGTGATTCTAAGGTAAAAGAAGCCGCAACCAGCGATTATTTTATCAAAGATGTTATTAAAGAAGGCTATGACGCCAACATCGCTATCTTTACGGTCGGGACGACCCGGCCGAACGCCATGTTATTTCGCCTGGGATATCTTGATAACCAACAGATTAAGAAGTTACAGAAAGAAGCAGTTGGCGATGTCATCTCCCACTTTATTACCCGGAATGGTCAGCTTGCTGATCCTCAGCTAGATAAACGAACGGTTGCCATACCATTGGATGAGTTAAAGCACAAGGCTTATTCGATCCTGGTTGCTGGCGGGGAACCCAAGCTTCTACCAATTCATGCGGCGCTCACTGGCGGCTATGCCAATGTCTTGGTCGTTGACCAGGCGGTTGCCAAGGATCTATTAAAGTACTAATTAAAAACAAAAGCGTTTGATCACCTGTAAATAGTGACCAAACGTTTTTATTGTCCCAAATTGTTTGTAATGAAACAGGCTGATTTTATTGATTTTGTTCGATTTGTTCTGGATGAGCAAGATCGTAACGATATTCAAAGAAGAAGTAAATTGTCACGATAACGTAGCAAAGGGTTGGTACGATAAATGAAAGTTGCATTGAACCTGTGAAGTCTGAAACCAATCCTTGAATTGCTGGGATAACAGCACCACCGACAATCGCCATAACCACAATGGCACCAGCGGTTTCAGTGAATCGTTTATCTTCAACCGTATCAAGCGTATGAGCATAAATCGTTGGCCATTCTGGACCGAAGAAGAAACTAGCAGCAATCGCCATCCAAACGGCAGTCATGTTTGGAATCGTCGTTGCGCCGATTAACGTCAACGTCCCAAGGGCTGAGAAGATAGCTAAAACACCGGTAATAGAATGGTCTTTTAACAAGTAGCTGGCAAACAATTTACCAAAGAACCAAGCGGCGTAACTGTAAATCATAAAGGTACTTGCATCACTATCTGAAATGCTGGTATTTAAGTTAAGGGCCAACCGAATGGTGAATGACCAAACAGTGGTTTGCATACCAACATAGAAGAATTGTGCCATGATTCCTTTTTTAAATCGAGTGTTTTTAGCAAGGTACTTAAGGGTTTCAATCAAGCTTGGTTGCGTTGCTTTTTCTTTATCGAGGCTAACGGCTTTTGAGCTAGGCATTGGTGTTAAAGCCAAAATAATTAAAATGGCAATTAAGACAACTAAAATGTACTTGTATGGCTGCAAAGTCATTTGGAGCATCTTTTCACCATAAGCAATTCGTTCAGCACCATGCATGTGACTCATGGTTTCTGACAAATTGCCCACGTGACCAAAGATCAAATATTTACCTAAGACAATTCCGGCAATATCACCAAGTGGCACCAGAGTTGCCGAAATGTTCATTCGGATGTTTGAATACTTACGCGGTCCAATCATTGAACTATAAGTATCACAAGATGTTTCCAAGAAGCTCAATCCAACGGCAATCGCAAAGATTGAAGCTAAGAACATGGTGTAGGTTGCGACTCGTGAAGCGGGGAAGAACATTGCACAACCCACGATATAAAAGACTAAACCAGTCATAATAGCAAATTTGTAACTTTGTTTTTTAATAACAATTGAAGCAGGAATGGCGATTAAGAAATAACCACCATAAAAGGCACTTTGAACAAAAGCAGTTGCAGCATCGTTAAGCATAAAAACAGTCTTAAACTGAGTGATTAAAATATCATTCAGTGATGCCGCTGCTCCCCATAATGGGAAAATTAATGAAACTAATAGGAATTGGAAAATAGGTGTTTTATTGAGATAACCATCGGCATATTGCTTCCAGCCGTGTTTCTCTTCGACCACGTGACGACTTGCTTCCATATTTGAGTCCTCCTAAAGTAAGTGAGCGGAGTCAGGCGGTTAGAAACCGGAAGATAAGTTTCCTTGGTCAGAAATTCCTGGGCTTGGAATTTTTGACCAAGGTGCTTATCTGCAGGTTTCTGCCTGACGCAGCTGTCCTAAAATATAAATTGCAAAAACTAAATCAAATCGATTAGAACGTTACGCCGGATTCAAGAATAATATTTGAAAATGGCGTCATTTCACCGGTCCGCACAAAAGCGTGGCACTTAGCTAAATCTTTTTTCAAATCTGAGTGTGGCATATATTCAATGTCGACATCTGGTAAAACTTCTTTGATCGCTTTTAATTGATCTGGATTCTGAGTTTTAATTTCATCGGCTAAATAAATCTTTTGGACTTTAAGCTCGGCCAAGACATTCTTTAGGACATCCATAAAGCTTGGGATTTCTTTGGTTAACGCCAAATCAATTTTTTTGGTTCCCATTGGGACAGGCATGCCCGCGTCACCGATACTTAACCAGTCCATGTGGCCCATGCCAGCAATAACGGTTGATAACTCTGAGTTAATAACAGTTGTTTTTTTCATTTTATAATTCCTTTCTTGATACTAAATTTTATGATGCTGATTCCTTTTCAACTTTCAAAACTTCACCCAGTGTTGGGATTGAAGGTTGAGCACCTAGTCGTTGAACCGTTAGTGAACTTGCGTGTTGCGCAAACTTTACAGCGGAGACGATGTTTGAAAAGTCGGGTTCAACTTGGGATACAAAGGCGCCGATAAAGGTATCGCCTGCAGCTGTTGTATCAACTGCCTTAACTTTGTATGCAGGTAACATTTCTGACTTACTCTTAGTTGAATAGAAGGCACCTTTGTCACCGATTGTGATGATTAAATTAGCAACGCCCATCTCGGCAAATTTCTTAGCCGTCGCATTCATTGACGCTTCATCAGTAATTTTAATGCCAGTAATTGAAGCACTTTCCAGTTCATTAGGAACAATGATGTCGGTCAACTTCAACAATTCTGGTTTGATGCCATTGCTTGGTGCTGGCGCTGGATTCAAAACGGTTGTTACACCGTTTTGTTTGGCGATCTTAAAAGCAGCAATTGCGGCATCCTGAGGCGTTTCAAATTGAGCAACCACAAAATCTGAATTTTTAATCGTTGGTTCTGCTTTTTGGACCTCTTCGGCAGTGAGTGTTTGGTTGGCGCCGCCATAAACTAAGATGCAATTTTGACCATTATCATCGAGCATGATGTTAGCAGTTCCGGTGCCAACGCTTTCATTTTCGCTAACAAAAGTACTGTCAATTTTGTCGGCTTTCAGTGAATCTAGCATGAATTGACCAGCGCCATCATTACCAATCTGACCAATAAATGAAGTTTGGGCACCTTCCCGAGCAGCAGCTACTGCTTGATTGGCACCCTTGCCACCAGCAGCGTTACTTTTGGAATTAACTTGGACTGTTTCTCCTGCTTGGGGGAAGTTTTTAATTCTAAAAGTTGTGTCAACGTTTAAACTGCCTAAAACTGTTACTTTGTTCAAAAGACCACTTCCAATGTTGTTTAATTGATGTTTACCAAATGCCTCTTAAAAGGTTTTAGACAAACGTTTTACTAAATCCTTTTACAATTGAATAAGATAGCACAATCTGGAATCGCTTTCAACTATTTTATCCGTCAAAAGATTTTTGCACCTCGTCGAAGCCCCGTCAATAAAACGTTTTCAACCACTTAAAATTTTTTTCATATCATTGGGTAGATTCTTTTAGTTGCTAGGAAGAGCTACTTGTCATAAAGTTAATATGTTGAAATTCTACTTGAGAAGGGATAAAGAAAATGATTAAATTAGGTATTATTGGTACTAATTGGATTACCCAGCAGTTTATTGATGCTATCAAGGAGTCTAAGCGCTACCAATTAACAAGTGTCTATTCTCGTCATTTGGGTACGGCTAAAAGTTTCGCTGATCACAATGGGGCAACCGAGACGTTTGATGATTTGAAAACTTTTTTCAATGAGGGGGACTTTGATACTCTCTATATTGCGTCACCCAACAGTCTTCACTTTGATCAGGCGAAACAAGCAATTGATCATGAAAAAAATGTGATTGTTGAAAAGCCAGCGTTTATGAATGTTGATCAAATGGATCAGATCCAAGCATTGTTGAAGGAACATCCAACCGTCCGCTATTTTGAGGCTGCTAGAAATATTCACACGCCAAACTTCCGGTCAATCAGCGAGAAATTGGCTGATCTAAAGCTGATCCAGGGTGCTGAATTTACTTACTCTAAATACTCTTCACGATATGATAAAGTTTTAGCTGGCGAGGAACCGAATGTATTCTCACTGAAATTTGCTGGCGGGGCATTGCAGGATCTAGGCGTTTATACGGTTTATGATGCCGTGACCTTATTCGGTTTGCCAACCGCGGCAACTTATTATCCCCAACTGATTCGCACCGGGGTGGATGGCAAAGGAACCGCTATTCTTAGCTATCCAAATTACAACGTCACTTTGAACTTTTCAAAAATTTCCAATTCGTACATGACTTCAGAAATTTATGGCTTAAAGGACCTCATTGAGCTCGATGATGCGGGTGAAATTCAACGGGTTAACTACATTGATGCAGTCGGTCATCGGAATCCAATTGGTGAGCAAACTGATCAAAATCCGATGCTGCCGGAAGCTCTCGATTTTGCTAGAGTCATTTCGGATCCTGATAATGCTAAGAATAAGCAAGACTACGATCGCTGGCTGAAACTTAGTGTTGGGGTTAATCGCGTTCTTTTTGATTTACGGAAATCTGCCCATATTAAATTTGAGGGTGAGTAGATCAACCGAAGAATAGTTAACAACTAATTAAGGCCATTATTTACTTTAAAAACGGGACTAATTAGCGTGCTCAGTTATGATTACGCTAGCGAGTCCCGTTCTTTAATTGATTAAGTCATTTCAAAAAAGTCTGAATGGACGTTCTCACACTCCCACCATCTTCACCGCACTCTTCCCCTGCCCAATGGCTTGCACCTGAATCTGACAGGGAATACTATCCTTTAGCATGGCCACGTGGCTAATGATACCAATCGTCCGGTTGCTGCTCTCGATGTTTTCCAGCGCCGCCATGGCGGTTGCCAGGGAACTTTGGTCCAAGCTACCGAAGCCTTCGTCGACAAATAGGGTGTCAATGCTGATGCCACCGGCTTCATTTTGGATAACTTCTCCTAAAGCTAATGCCAAGCTTAACGCCACGATGAAGCTTTCGCCACCTGACAGGGTGTGGACACTGCGGGTTTCGCCAACGGTATCATCGTAAACATCAATTTCTAGTCCGGTATCCTTTTGATAGGTGCCGGATTCTTTGTGCAACAAGAGGTGGTAACGACCGGAACTCAATTGTTTCAAATGCTCATTGGCGACGTTCAAAATCTCTGCCAACTGAGCCCGCAAAACGTAGCGCTCCAGTCCCAATTTGGCATCATTATTTCCGGTAACCGTCGAGACCAGCTGCTCCAACTGAGTGAGCTTTTCCTGCTGGTTATGGATATCCTTGTAACTTTTGTTGATTTGCTTCAATGAATTACCGTTTAAAATGTAGCGGTTGTTCTGAGCTTTTGACTCAGTGTTTAAATCATCCCGAACTTGAGTTAATTGAGCGAGTTGGGCCCGTTCTGTCTCAAGGTCAACTGGCTTGTGATCACCGACGTTCTTTTTGTAGGTCTCAATGGCGACTTTGGCACTTTGAACTTGCTGTTGATAGTCTTTGGCCTGTTTTTGGTAATCAGCCAAATCAGAAAGATGCTCCAAGCAAGATTCGAACTTGGACCACTCGGCTGTGCCAAATTGTTTTTGAATTGCGTTAGTGATCAATTTCTGAACCGCCGTCAATTTCTGCTCATTATCCTTGATGTTTTGGTTCAATCCTTTGATCGTGGCATTACTTTCGGAAATTTGATTACTGATTTGGTTCAAATTCTGATTGTTAGCCTTAACCGCATTTTCGTAATTCTGAACAGAATCAGTGATTTCAGCTAAGTAGGTGTCCAGAGTTGCCAAATTCTTAAATTCCGCCGGTAAATCTGCCTGAATCGTTTCTAGGGTGCCCTTAGTTTTCGCCAAATCCTTTTCGTTGGTCTGAAGTTCCGAGTTAAGGCTGGTGGACTTATCCGTTAAAGCACTGAGTTGTTGCTTGATTTGATCCTGCTTTTTGGCTTTGTCGGCCAATTCTTGAAGCTGATCGTCAACGTCACTGATAGCTCGTTGATTTTGATTGATCTGATTTTTGATGACTTGCACGGCACTTTGCAAATCACTAACCGGGTTCTCGGTGATTTTTCGCTCCTCGAATTCAGTAACCAATGCCGCAAATGTCGTTTGAAACTGTCGGGTTTGCTTAGCTAACTGGGCCGTTTGGCTTGCCAATTGAGATTCCTGTTGCGTAGCGGTATCCTTCACTGCCTGCAAGTGATTTTGGGCAGCCTTCATTTGCGCATTGGAAACCGTTCGAACATCGACCACGTGAGCGGGTGCCGGGTGATCCAGACTCCCACAAACGGGGCAAGGGGTGCCATCCTTTAATTGGTCAACTAAATTCATAATCTGATTCTGCAACCAGTTGTTGCGCAACTCATCATAGTTGGTCTGAGTAGTTGCTACCTGTTTTTTGGCAATAAGTAAAGCTGTCTTAGAGGCTGAAACTTGAGCTTCCAGGTTCTGATTTTCGGTATTTTGGTGCCATAAATCCTTCAGTTGTTGCTTGTAATTGGTTAATTGATCGCTGGTTTGCTTAAGCAGATATCGACGATCCTTCAGGGGGTCTCGTTGCTTTAAATCAGTATCAATTTGGGCAGTTTGTTGTTGAAGATCAGCTACTGATTGGTTGGTGGCAGTTATCTGTTTCTTGAGGTCAGCAAGTCGGCCCTCGGAATCTCTCACCAATTGCGCCAAATAGGCGGCCTTTTTGAAAGACTCACGTTGTTTTGTTAAGACGGGGATGCGATCTTTCAATTCCGCTTGAGCACGCTGTTTATCTTGAAGCACCTGTCGAGTTTTCTCTGCAGTCTTTTGCGCAACTTGGTGACTGGTTAATTCATTGGTAGCGGTTGCCAGCTTTGCCTGAAAATCCTGAACGGTTGTCTGGAGCTCTTGAAAATTGTCATACTTTGGTTTTAAATCCTTGGCCCAAGTTAGTTGATCGATCTGGCGGGAAAGTTTGTCGTAGTTGACTTTCTGGGCATTAAGCTCTGCCAATTTTTGCCGTTGCTTTTCCAACTCTTCAATCTGACCATTCATTTTATCCGCGGCATTGATTTTAGAGGATTGCGCCATGATTTGGTCCTGGGCATCGTCAATCCGTTTCTTGAGTGTCGCCAATTCGGCTTTGGCAGCCTTCTGCTGAGCCTTCAAAACCACCATCTGGTTTTCCGTACTTTGGTCTGCAATATCATCGGGTGCATTCACCCAAGCAATGCTTTTCAAGTTATTCTGAATGGTCTGCTGCCACTGCTTAGCGTTGGCGTTCATGTCCCGTAATTTTGTATTCAAAGCATCGCTCCAACGACGGTAAATATCAGTATGGAAAATATTTCTCAATAACGTTTCCTTATCCGAGCTGCTGGCGGCTAAAAACTTACGAAAATCCCCCTGGGGCAGCAAGACAATCTGGACAAACTGTTGGCGGTTCAGTTGGAGAATGCGTTCAATGTTGCCGGTGATTTCTGAAATCCGGCTAATTTCATTAATTTTTTTGTCGTTCTTAAAAAAGCTGAGCGTCCCTTTGGCTTCGTAAACTTTCTGACCGGATCCCCGTTGCTTATTCAATGTTTGTTTAGGCTGGCGGGCAATCACGTATTTTTTGCCTTGATGTTCAAACGTCAGTTCAACTTTCGTTGGCAAATCAAAGTCAGCAAAATCCGACCGTAAACTTTCTGGGTCACGGTCTTTGGTAATGCCGTCGCCGAATAACGCAAAAGTGATGGCATCAAAGATGGTGGTCTTGCCGCTACCGGTGTTGCCGGCGATCAAAAAGACAGGGGACTGGTCTAATTTGTTAAAATCAATGGTTTCATCTTCATAGGGACCGAAATTTTGCATGTGTAATTTTAATGGTTTCACTATTTTTTACTCCCATCATTGGCAGCCTTCAGTGCTTCAGTGGCCCACTTTTTTTGTTGCTCAGTTAAGTCCTCTTTGGCAATTTGCTGATAAAAATCGGCTAAGAGTGCCATCGGGTCTTTCTGGCGGATTTGTTTGCCACTTTCTCCCCGATAGTCGATTGTGGTTTCATACCCGTTTTCCCGGTCCAACGAAATGATGTGAGGATAGATGTTTCGTAATTGCGCGAGAACGTTTGGAATTGGCTTGGTATCCTGCAGGGTGATGCCGTAGTAGTTATCTAGATTCAATTGCTGATAAAAATCCTTATCGGTTAAGGTCGCAAAAGTTTCCGTTAATTTCTGGACATCCCACAACGGTTTGATCGGCTTAAAGGTCAGCTTTACTGGATCGGTGTCCACGATAAAGACGCCCTTTTGCTGGTTGGCTTCGGACAATGAGAACTTGACCGGCGAGCCGCTATATCTGGCGTTGTCAGCGTGAAGGGCGTCTTTGCCATGCAAATGGCCGAGGGCAACATAATCGAAATCTTGAAGGAGAGCAACCGGTACGGCAGCCAGTCCACCAACGGTTAGCTGGGTTTCAGAAGCGGTCTGAGTACTGCCGTCCGCGAAGAAATGGGCCACTAAAATGTGTTTCTTCTGGGGATTAAATTGCGTCTTCATCTTCTCGGCAATTGGTTTAAATGCCTGATCCAGATGCTTGATCGTTTCATCGTTGAAGTATTGTTGAGCATCAAAAAGTTCAAAGTAAGGCAATAAAAAAAGTTGGGTGTCAGGCAGCTCAATTGGTGTAAAGGCCTGGTTCAGCTTAGTATGCAGGTAAAAGTCGGTTTGCTTGAACCACTTGGAACCGATAGATAGGCGCGTGGCACTGTCATGGTTGCCGGAAATGGCGTAGATGGGAAATTTGTCCGTTAAGTTTAACTTCTCAATCATTTGGTTCAAAAGAGCCACTGAATCTTCGGCGGGCATGTTGCGATCGTAGAGGTCGCCAGCAATGATGATCCCGTCGACTTTTTCGTCAATGGCAATTTTTTCGATTTGCTCAAAAGCATTCTTTTGTTCGGAAGTCAGGTCAAAGCCATGCAATCGCCGGCCAATGTGCCAATCAGCAGTATGTAAAAAGCGCATATGATTACGTCCTTTCAATATCATAATTTATGATAGCTTTCATTATATATATACGGATTAAGTTCAGACTGTTTTGAGTATATCTCTGGTGAAAATTGAAAGCAATCGCGGAATGACGCTCAGTCGTAATTTTTTCAACCACAAAGACGAGCCCCCAAGTTTGAAAGAGAAGGGCATCATTATTGCTTTTTAATAGGTACGGACAGCTTCCATTAAAAATAGTATTTACGAAAAGCCAATGGATATTTATAAAATAATGAATCAAATAGAATTACAATTACTTTCAAAAGAAGTTCAGAATTTTGCTAAATGATTATGTTAAAATTTACTAAAATATCACTTTTCGACACCATTTATCGTAAAATAACCATTGATTATAAAATTGAAATCGCTTACACTATAAACTAAAGTTAATTAATAAAAAAGTCATTTATAAAATCTGAAAGAGGGACATTTAAAATGTTAGAAAAAGAATATCGAGTTAATGCCGAAACCGGAATTATGGCTAGACCTGCGACCCAGCTGGTCATGGCCGCAAACGACTATCAAGCAAAAATCACTGTTTTTTACCGTCAGCAACGCGCTGACCTCAAGTCAATCATGGGCGTAATGTCGCTTGGAATTCCTAATGGCAGCGACATCCGGATTCAAGTAGAAGGTGAGGATGAAGTTGAAGCCATGAATGGGATTGATGAACAGCTGAAGACTGAAGGACTGGTTGAAGATGTAGACGTGAGACGGGAAGCTTAGAAATGACTTTTCGTCAATTAAATTTCATGATGATCAAATAAAATCACTAGCTATTGAGTTGTTTTGTTGCTCAATTAACGAGTGACTTTTGGGTTGTTTTCCAATGAGTTAGCTAAAGGAGATTCTTCATGCCCACCACTAAACTTTCCGTTCCACTCATTACCCAGCGGCCAGAGTTACCGACCGGTTGTGAAATTACGGCCGTGACAATGATGCTGCGGTATGCTGGCGCAAATGTCGATAAAGTTTCACTTGCTCATGAAATGCCGTACGACCACTCTGATCCAAATAAGGGCTTTGTAGGAGATCCATTTACCGACAATGGGGACAGTATCTATCCATCAGCGTTAATTAAGCTGATTACGAAATACGCTGGAAAAGCGGTCAACTTAAGTGGTCAGCCGATTAACGAATTGAGCGAGTACCTTGCTGATACGAAGCATCCGATTGTAACTTGGGTTGGTCAATTTGACGGTTTTAATACCCATGCGCTGATTATGACCGGATTTGATGATAAATTGGTCTATTATAATGACTGTTGGACCGGTGAACAAACATCAATGCCAATTTCAGCTTTTGAAGCAATTCGAATGTACAAACAAAAGCTGGCGTTAAGTTATTAGTAGAGATTGGGATCAGCTGTTTGTCGGTAAGCACTAAATAATTGGACGTATTCAAAAAGGCATTCGAGCATGTTATTCTTCAGATAACACAATCGAATGCCTTTTT
>NZ_JAHPPD010000007.1 GCF_019061365.1 Lentilactobacillus dabitei | reverse complement strand
TGAATTGACTACTATATTTTGTCACAAGAAAAGCCCCACAATCATTAGACTTACTTGTCTAACAATTGTAGGGCACTTCATATTCAGCGAACTGCGACAAAATGAATTTTATTTGTCACAGTTCTTTTTTTCCAAAATACATATCGCGACACAGCAGGCTTTTCCACTCCCTTTTTGTGAGTTCACAAAAAAATCATAATTTCGCCATTTTTTAGTAATATTTGTCCTGTATATTAAAAGCATGGAAAGAGATAAACAATGTTTATTTCTTCTCACCCCCCAATAATGAGTGATAAATTAAT
This sequence comes from Lentilactobacillus dabitei, assembly GCF_019061365.1. Lineage (GTDB taxonomy): Bacteria > Bacillota > Bacilli > Lactobacillales > Lactobacillaceae > Lentilactobacillus > Lentilactobacillus dabitei. Next base: position 52,586 of record NZ_JAHPPD010000007.1, on the reverse strand, counting down.
CCCCCCATTAATTTGTTGCTTTTCATATTCATATTCCCCTCAGAATATTGATACTAAAGATAAGGCTTCCCCCGCCTTATCTTTTTTTGTTGTGTGCAAAAGTAAGTGTGCGGAGCAAAGCGGTTAGAAAGCGGAGCATAAGTCTCCTCTGCCAGAAATTCCCGGTTCTGAAATTTTTGGCAGAGTTTTTTATGTGTAGCTTTCTGCTTTGCGGAGCAGTCCTAATCTACATATCCACAGGAATGTTGGAACTGTCCAGCCTTCAATCATGTCTCCTCACCGCCAAAATTGATTGCCAATCTATGATCATAAGGAATAAAATGACACTGACAACTCCGATAATGGTCAACCAATCGAACTGACCGTGAATGAAGCTCACCACTGGATCGACTAGCAAAATAATCCCAGAGATATTTAGAACAACAATTAAGAAGCCACCCATCAATTTTCTACCTATCAAACTGCTCACCTACTTTGAAGGGTTGACCATCGTAAAATAACGTTTAATTTTACCATCATCAAATCATTTTTGAGAAGGAAAAGCAATGAAATACAAGCCCAAATATCAGTCACGTTTCAAAAAACATTATCAAAATATGGTCCGCGCGAATCGCTATTCAAAAGCTGATTTTAGTAAAATCGAGCAACAGCTACTTAACGGTCAGCCAGTCGCCGAAAAATATGACGACCACGTTATCAAAAGTCGCAAACCCCAGCGAGCACTCTTTATTAAGGGAAGTTGGCTACTAATTTATGAAATTGTGGGCGATACGATTCGCTTTTTGGACACCGGCAGACATGGCGAAATTTAGAATGAAATCACTTGTATCCCCATCATATTGATTCCCAGCCGCTTCCCCTGATATGATGATGCATACTGAAGTCCGTTTATTTTCTATATGATTGATTTGAAGGTTACTTGGAATAAGTGAGCCACTTATTTTGCATTGGCACTCACAGCCAATTATTTTTAGCTTTGCCAACAAAATCAGGATCAAATGCAAGCGTCTACCAATTCTTTCGCGTGCATTTGATCCCTTTAATTTTGAGATATTAATGGTTTGACATCCTAAATGTAATAAACTTGCAGACCACCCAGGCTGACTTTCCCCGTTAGATATACAGTTGGGCCGTCATGCGGTGAATCTCTACTAAAAATTTCAATATTACTCATATATGGATCAATATTATTAACGATCTGCCAATCTTTCGGCACAAACAGCTTGATGCCACACATATAGCCGTCCACATTGATTGTTGCTTCATCGCCGGTAATGACGGCCTTATCAAAATACGCCTTAACACCCGACATTGAGGCGTGGATAGTCGCCAATTTAAAATCATTCGATTCAATATAGCGAACTGTATCCCCCATCGAGGCATTAATCGTGGTAGTGGAATGCTCTGATGAATTGATTGTTTCATCGCCCCAATCATCACCATAGTCCCACCCAGATGCCCGCTTCCATGCACGGCCATGATGCCAGTAATAATGTGGGTGAAAAATAATTGACAATCCGATTGTCACCAAAAGTGCAATGCCCAAAATCGACCAAGGAACCATTTTTGTGATTCCAAGTGGAGCCGCGTATAACATACTTAGAAATGCCAGTGAAAAAACGCTCCCAGCAATGTTGAGATCCACTAATGAAGATAACAGAATAATTGCCAGAATGATCGTCATCACGATCGTGAAGATACTAATGTGGAAATTCAACCAGCCCATCCCAACAACCAACCATGCAATGGCGGCCGCTAGAAAAACAATTCCAGCAATCCACCGGTGTCGATTTATTCGATTCATTTCACTTACCCTCTCCTTTCCAGTCGGTCTTTCAAAGGTCGGTAATACCGTCTGGATACATAAACCTGCTTATTGGAATCTTGAAACTTCACCACCACACCCGCTACCGAGCGTGTCAAGGAAAGGATGTTGTGCAAATTGATGATTGCTGACTTGGAAATTCTGATGAACTCCCCAGTCAGCATCATCTCCAGTTCGTATAGCCGGTGATGGATCACGTATTCATCGTCAACCGTATGGGCATGGACTTGCCGATTCTCAGTTTCAAAAAACAAGATATCACTCGGATCAAGGTAATATTCACTATCACCTTTGTAGAAAACCAGCGATTGAACTTCTCTAGTCTGAGCATTAAGAACATCAACCAATTGTGAAACCTCGGCATCATATTTGGGTGTCCTAATGACAATTTCCTTGTTTTGCAGATCATCGTCAATTTCCACACGAACTTTCATGAACACCATCTCTTCCTGGTACAAGTATTATTAGACCATTTATTGGACACTTTGCATAGCTATTTTGGGTAACCGGTAAGTTAGCCCCACTAAGTGGTCACTTTTGAATAATAAAACTGTCTAAGTATTAGTCGGTAAATTGTTTGTGAAGTCAACTCCGATCAGAATTTTATAATGATCAAGTTTACAACAAGCACCGGTTCTCCATCATTAAGCAAAAGCGGCAATGCATTCCAAAATCAGAATGCACTGCCGTTTTTCACTTGAATTCTGAGACCAAATTCCCATTCGCCCTAATCTGTAGCCCAGCTGGGCACTCGATTGCTTGGAATGCTCAATTATTTGTTAAATTGTTGATACTTTGGCGTTCTACAATTTGAACTGGTGTATATTCCTGTTGGATCTTTTTAGCGGCCGGATGCATTTCAATCGATTGGAGATATTTGACCCCCTCAATGCCCATCTTGTAAAAATCTTGGGAAATGCTGGTCAGCTGTGGTTGTACCATTTCACACATCTCTGTACCATCAATGCTTAGAATTGAAATATCGTCAGGCACTTTCAATCCGAGAATTCGCGCTTGATTAAGAAGGCCAACCCCAGCTGCATCACTCCCAGCGATGATGGCTGTTAACTCTGTATGAGCACCGTAGTTTACCATGGCTTGCTTCCCAGCCGCATAACTATAATCGCCAAGTTGAACCCATTGATCCCGTGGAAGAATACCGGCCTCTTTGAGTGCTTGCCGATAGCCAGCTAACCGCAAGCGACCGGTATAAGGATACTTGTCAATTGCAGCCAATCCAATTTTCCGGTGACCTTTATTCAGTAGAAATTGAGTTGTTTGGTAGCCAATCTGCCAATCGTCAGAACTCACAAACGGTAATGCAGGATCATCGAGACTAATTGACAGAAAGCAAAATGGAATTTGAGATTCTTGCAGTAACGCAACATTATCAGCTGCAAGAGCGATCGATAACAACAAAATCCCCCTAACTGGCCGTTCAATCACGGTTAGTAGTGCCTTCTTCTGCTCAACTGGATCAGCACTATGAGAATAAACAATGATCAAATTTAGACCATTTTTCTCAGCTTCAGCTTGAATCCCATCAATAATTTGGCCTGAAAAGCTCGTTTTAACTGAACTCACAACCGCGGCAATTACATTGCTGCGCTGCTTAACAAGTTCCACAGCTGCCCGGTTCTTTTTATATCCTAGTTCTTTAGCAACCTTACGAATTCTCTCAGTCATTGCTGGTCCAACTCCCGGTTTATTCGAGAGAACTCGGGATACCGTCGACGGGGCAACCCCAATTTTTCTCGCGATATCTTTAATTGTGGCTGCCATTCGACGATCTCCTTTCATTCATTTAGTATTAATTCTACCCAAATTTTCGTAAAATGGAATAGCAATTATGTTGAGTGGTGATATCATGCTCACTTACCCTCGTGAACAATATAAACGGAGAAGCCACCGATAACCATCGTAACAAAGCCGATAACCATCATCATTGATTGGCTATTTCCAAGCATTGGAAAAATCAGAAAACTTAACAAGGAGCCAAAAATTTGTGGTAAACAAATTGCGATATTAAATAAACCAAGATAAGCCCCCTCATTTTGACCATCGAGTGACGATGTTAATAACGTAAATGGCAATGTATTAATGGTGAAATTACCAATGCCATATAAGGCAAATGCGGCAAGCGCAATCCATTTATTTCCGGTAGTTGCAGTGATAATAATACTAATTGCGTCGGCAAATAGTCCGAATGAATACCAGAATTTTCGTTGGGTTGGCTTGGTTTTCGCATAGACAAAGCCCCAAAGCAGAGCGGCAACACTATAAAACGCCGTCATTACCCCATACCAATTACCGGCAGCTTGAAAGCCTGCTGAAGCTGGGTCACTTGTATGCCGAATATTATTAGCCATGGCGCCGGTTGCATAGGTCCAAGTATACATAATCCCGATCCAACTGAACAATTGGACAATTGAAAGTTCCCAGAAAGCGCGGGGAGCCGTTTTGACCAAGCTCCAAAGACTAGGCGTTTTGGCAGCCTGTTTTTGTAAATCAATTCCATGATATTTGGCCAGCGTTTTGGGATCATATTCTTTAACATTAAAAATTGTTACAAAACTAGTCACTAACAATACTGCAGCACCAATCAAGTAAGCCCAGATAACTGTCTTTGGTACCTCTCCTTTGGCAGCGGTATTTGACATGCCAAACATTGTCAAAATATAAGGTAACAGTGCGGCTAAAATTCCGCCTGCATAACTGAAAATTTGCTGCCACGACCATACCAAATTTTTCTGATCATTGTTAACCATGTCACCAGCAAGCATTCGGTAGGGCGCCAAACAGATATTACTAAACAAATCCATCAATGCAATGGCAATCGCTGCATATGAAAGTGCTAATAACGAACCATAGCCAAACCCAAAGGATCCGGTAAACGGCAACATAATCATGACGATCACAGCAATCGGTGTTCCAAATAATAAGTATGGAATTCGCCGACCCCAGCGAGTCCAAGTCCGGTCAGAATATTTTCCTAATAATGGCTGGACAATCATCCCTAACAATGGTGGTAATAGAAAGAAGAAACCGAGGCTGTTTGGATTAACCCCAATGGTCTGGGTGATTCGACTCATTTGTGAGCCCTGCAATGTAAATGCCATGTTCACCCCAATACAACCAAACGTCATGGCAAAGATGGTTCTCATCGGTAACGTTGGCATTTGATTGTCGAGAGTACCCTGCTCAGGCGTAGGCGCAGAATCTTCTGGTGAAACGTTGGTAACTTTTGACATATTAATTCCCCCTAAGGATTTAACAGATAATTCAATATTTCTCAATTTAGATTTTAAGGGACGTTCATACTTTAATAAGAGTAAACTTTTGCCTCAAATGGACGCAGGTGATCACCAAGGTCATCCGCGTAATTACTAATTAATAATTTTGCATCTTTTGGAGCATCATAATGACGATTTAAGTCATGTGCTGTGTCATTTAAAATAACTAGTAGGGTCATCTCGGTATTTTTCCGTGTGAAGGCATAGACTTCCTCATCATTTTCATTGCCAGCAACCAATTGATATTTACCGTCAGTAATTACCGGCAGCGTGTGTCGCAACTCAATTAACTTTTGGTAGTAATAAAAGACTGAATCGGGATCTGCGAGCGCTCGTTCGACATTGATCGTTTTATAATTTGAATTCATGTGTTCCCAAGGCTCATGTGCTGAAAAGCCGGCATTTTTACCCGAACTCCACTGCATTGGTGTTCTCGCATTATCTCGGCTATGAAGTCCCAAATATTTGATCATTGATTTACTATCAATGAGATGTTCATCTTCAACGAATTGTTGATAGGCGTTAATCGAGTCAATATCAACATAGTCATCAATTGACTTGAAATATGCGTTAGTCATTCCAATTTCTTCACCTTCGAAGATATAAGGCGTTCCTTGTTGCATGTGAAGCATGGTTGCAAGCATTTTGGCACTAAGCACTCGATTCTCCTCAGTCGAATCATCCCCAAAGCGAGAAACCACCCTCGGCTGATCATGATTATCCCAATAAAGCGAATTCCATGCTGTTCCTGATAACGCTTCCTGCCATTTGGTTAGATTAGCCCGCAAATCTTTCAAAGATGCTTTACGATCTCCCCAACGACCCAACGTTGGATTATCACTGCCATCTAACCCCATGTGCTCAAACTGAAAAACCATGTTAAGTTCCTTGTCATCGAAGTTGGCATATTGTCGAGCTTCAGTTACATTTACACCGGGCATTTCACCGACAGTTACCAAATCATGCTTACTCATCACATTTTGGTGCATTTCCTGCAAGAATTCGTGGATCCGATGACCGTTGGCAACGAGCGGCTCAGGATTAGCATACTTTTCGTGATCAGCTTTTTTACCATCAGGGAGTCCCTTCGGCTTAGAAATATAATTGATGACATCCATTCGAAAACCGTCGACTCCTTTATCAGCCCACCAGTTCATCATGTCATAAATTGAATGACGCATCTTGGGATTTTCCCAATTTAGATCCGGCTGTTGGGGGGCAAATAGATGCAGGTAATACTGATCAGTTTCTTCATCATATTTCCAAGCTGGACCCGTAAAAAAGGATCCCCAGTTATTTGGATTTTCACCATTCTTTCCATCTCGCCAAATGTAGTAATCTCGATATGGATTATCTTTACCCTTACGTGATTCTTGGAACCATTTATGCTCATCCGAAGTATGGTTAACCACTAGATCCATCATAATTTTGAGGCCTAGTGAATGTGCCTTGGCAAGTAATGCATCGAAGTCCGCCATATCACCAAACGTTGGATTAATTGCCTGATAATCAGAAATATCATAGCCATTATCAACTTGCGGTGATTCGTATATTGGACTTAACCAAACAATATCGACCCCCAATTTTTTTATATAATCTAGCCTGCTCGTAATTCCCTTTAAATCACCGATGCCATCATCATCGCTATCTTGAAAGCTTGCAGGATATACTTGATAAATAACAGCATTCCTCCACCAATTGTCCAAAGAATATCACTCCTCTATTCAGTATTTAAAAATTACGCAAACGATTGCGTAATTAATGTAAGCCTTTTCAACTGAATTGTCAATAATTCTTTTAAAAAAAGTTCCACAAGCCAACAATTGCTTAAAATCTGGCTTGTGGAACTTGTATTTTTTTATTGTGATTGGAAAGAAGTTGGACTGGGGTTTAGGACAGCTCCTCCAAGCAGCAACCTGCACGTAAGCACCTCCGAGAAAAATTCCAGAATCAGGAATTCCCCTCGGAGGCGGCTTACGCTCCGGTTGCTAACCGCTTGGATCCGCTCACTTATTTTAGGACAGCTCCTCCAAGCAGGGATCTGCATGTAAGCACCTCGAACAAAAATTCCCAAAACCGGAATTTCTGTTCGAGGAGACTTACATTCCGATCCCTAACCGCTTGGATCCGCTCACTTATTTATTCCAATCCCACTCGGGCAAATATCTCATCCACATGACGAATGTGATAATGATAATCAAAGGCGTCAGCAATTTGATCTTCGCTTAAGGCATCAGTAATCTTCTTATCAGCTTCGACCAAGTCACGGAATTGAACACCTTCATCCCATGATTTTTTGGTCAGTGGTTGAACTAAATCATATGCCTGTTCTCGGGTCATGCCTGAATCAATCAATTTCAACATGACACGTTGGCTATAAATCAAGCCATACGTTAAGCCCATGTTTTTCTTCATTCGTTCTGGGAAGACTGTTAATCGTTCCAAAATTCGGGAGAAACGATGGAGCATGTAATCTAGCAAGATCAATGTATCTGGAATAATGATTCGTTCTGCGGATGAATGCGAAATATCTCGTTCATGCCACAATGGGACATCTTCATAGGCGGTAATCATGTGCCCACGAACCACCCTTGCCAACCCGCAGATATTCTCTGAGCCAATTGGATTCTTCTTGTGAGGCATTGCGGAAGAGCCCTTTTGACCAGCATCAAAATGCTCTTCAACTTCATGAATTTCAGAACGTTGTAAACCACGGATTTCAGTCGCAAACTCTTCCAAGCTGGTGGCAATCAATGCCAGGGTTGAAATATAATCGGCATGCAAATCTCGCGGCAGAATCTGGCTGGTAATTTCCTGAGCATGCAATCCAAGTGAATCACACACATACTGTTCAACAAACGGTGGCACATTGGCAAAAGTTCCAACGGCGCCAGAAATTTGGCCAGCTTCCAATTCTTTTGATGCAGTTGCAAACCGGCGCTTATTCCGATTCATTTCTGAGTACCAACGGGCTAATTTCAGCCCAAAAGTCGTTGGCTCAGCTTGAACACCGTGGGTCCGGCCAATCATGACCGTATCCTTGTACTTCTTCGCTTGCTTAGCGATTACATCGATAAAATGATCAATATCTTCCTTAATAATTTTGTTGGCTTGCTTAATCCGAACGCCATAAGCTGTATCCACAACATCTGTGCTGGTGACACCATAATGGACCCATTTCTTTTCCGGACCAAGTGACTTTGAAACATCTCGAGTAAAGGCAACAATATCGTGATGGGTGACCGCCTCAATTTCAGCGATGCCATCGACATCAAACTTCGCATTCTTTTTAATCTTTTCAACGTCTTCAGCGGGGATCTTACCTAGCTTAGCCCAAGCCTCATCAATCGCAATTTCTACTTTAAGCCATGCGTCATATTGATTATGCAGGGACCAAATTTTGCTCATTTCTGGTAAAGAATATCTATCTATCATGTCGTTTCCTTTCCACTAAATATTAACATCATAATGATAGCATATAGTTCATGTTTTGACCATATTATGGAAGAAATCTTCACGTTATGTTCGTATCCGGATTTAAAGTCGAACTTTAACCGTTTTAACTCCTAAAATTATTAACGTTTTTGTTGATTAATGACTGCCATGTTGGTAGAATTAAAAATGCTGGGTACGGACCTGGCAATAAAATATAGAGGTGTTCATATGTCATCTATTGTGATTGTTGGAAGTCAATGGGGCGACGAAGGGAAGGGTAAAATCACCGATTTCTTCGGCCAAAGTGCAGATATTATCGCTCGCTATCAAGGCGGCGATAATGCCGGTCACACCATTGTATTTAACGGCCATAGTTACCACTTGCAACTGATCCCGTCAGGCATTTTTGACCAGGAAAAGTACAGTGTCATTGGTAACGGCGTGGTGGTTAATCCCAAATCTTTGATCAACGAAATGGACAATTTGAAGAAAGATGGTATCAGCACTGAGAACCTCCGGATTTCCAACCGGGCACAGGTAATCATGCCCTACCATATTCTATTCGACGGCCTGCAGGAACAAAAGAAAGATTCCAAGATTGGAACAACCAATAAGGGAATTGGCCCAGCCTACATGGATAAATACGAACGAATCGGAATTCGAATTGCTGATTTAATTGACAAAAAATCATTTGAAGAAAAACTTCGCAGGAATCTCAAGGCCAAAAATGAATTGCTAGAAAAAATCTATGATGCTAAGCCGTTGGACTTCGATACGATCTTTAATGAATACAATGAATACGCCGATCGGATCCGTCCATACGTCATTGATGCTTCCTATGTAATTAACAACGCATTAGATGATGATAAAAACGTGCTGTTTGAAGGTGCTCAGGGTGTCATGCTAGATGTCGACCACGGGACTTATCCGTTTGTCACTTCTTCGAACCCAAGCGCAGGTGGCGCAGCCGTCGGAACTGGCATTGGTCCTAACCGGATCAAAAATGTCATCGGCGTCTGCAAAGCATACACATCACGAGTTGGCGAAGGTCCCTTCCCAACTGAACTAAAGGACGCAACCGGCGATCACATCCGAGAAGTCGGCCACGAATACGGTGTTGTGACGAAACGGCCTCGTCGAATCGGCTGGTTTGACAGTGTGGTTCTCAGACATTCCGCCAGAGTCAGTGGTTATACCCATTTAGCTCTGAACTGTTTAGATGTTTTAACTGGCATTAAAACTTTAAAAATCTGTGTTGCTTATGAATTAAACGGTCAAAAGATTGATCATTATCCCGCTACTTTAAGGGAACTCGACAATTACAAACCCGTTTATGAAGAACTCCCTGGCTGGGACGAAGACATCACCAAGTGTCACACATTTGATGAATTACCAGCCAATGCCCAGAATTATTTGAACCATGTCCAAAAAGCAGTCGGTGTTCCTTATGCAACTTTCTCGGTCGGCCCTGACAGAGAGCAGACTAATGTTGTTAAAAAAGTGTGGTAGTGTGCGTAGCAAAGCGGTTAGTAATCGGAGTGTAAGTCTCCTTCTCCGGGAATCCCCGATTCTGGGATTTTTGGAGAAGGTGCTTACGCGCAGATTACTGCTTTGCGGAGCACCATTAATCTATGTAACCCAGTGCTTATACGCAGATGCCTGCTTTGTAGAGCTGTCCTAAAACCTCGGAGGTAAATCATGGAAGTATTTGATTACGAAGACATTCAACTTATCCCTAACAAGAATATCATTAAGAGTAGAAGTGAGGCTGACACATCCGTTAAGTTTGGTCCTAAGACATTCAAGATCCCCGTTGTTCCTGCAAATATGGAAACTGTTATTAATGACGACCTTGCTATCTGGTTGGCTCAAAACGACTACTTCTACGTGATGCATCGCTTCCAACCTGAAAAGCGGGAACCATTTATTAAGAAAATGCATTCGCTAAATCTTTATGCCTCAATCAGTGTTGGTATCAAACCTGCGGAATATGAATTTATCGATCAGCTGGTTGCTGACAACCAAAAGCCTGAGTATATCACGATTGATGTTGCCCACGGTCATTCTGATTACGTCATTCAAATGATTCATTATATCAAGGAACAACTTCCGGATAGTTTCTTGATTGCCGGAAATCTTGGAACGCCAGAAGCCATTCGAGAAATTGAAAACGCGGGTGCTGACGCCACCAAGATTGGTATCGGCCCTGGTAAAGCATGTATCACTAAGCTGAAGACCGGCTTTGGTACTGGCGGCTGGCAGTTAGCCGCCCTGCGTTTGTGCTCAAAGGCTGCAAGAAAGCCAATGATCGCTGATGGTGGTATTCGTTATAACGGCGATATCGCTAAATCAATCCGTTTCGGGGCTTCAATGGTCATGATCGGCTCACTTTTGGCTGGTCACGAAGAAACACCAGGTAACCTCATCAGTATTGATGGCAAGAAGTACAAGCAATACTGGGGATCTGCTTCAGAACGCCAAAAAGGCGCCTACCGAAACGTCGAAGGTCGCCAAATGCTGGTACCATACCGTGGTCACATTGCCGACACCTTGAACGAAATGCAGCAAGACCTGCAGTCATCCATTTCATATGCTGGTGGTCGCAAGTTGAATGACATTACTAAAGTTGATTACGTTATCCTTAAAAATTCGATTTTTAATGGTGATTAATTAAATATTAAGCGTCAAAAAAACGGTTTGATGACCATTATGGTTATCGAGCCGTTTTAATTAACCAAATTTTCTTAACGCTGTGAAAAGCATCTCTAGTGTCATCCACGTTTCGTCAGAAAACCGTATATTTACTATCGCACAGTGGAAACGCGCCATTCAAGCCAGCTTTCTCCACGACACAGTGAAAATGCGCTCCGGCGACCCTGATCCTTACTACACAAAGTAAAAGCACCGACGATAAACAAAATACCTTCATCATCGGTGCTTTATCTTAGATTCCGGTTACATCTCTCCCTTATATAGTGGAAACGCGCTCCGACCAACTGATGCTAACTGAATAAAGGCGCCCCAATCAAAATCCAAAACCAGGATTTTAACGGGAATCTCTTATATAACCATAACCGCGTACTACTTTCTCCACAACACAGTGGAAACGCGCCATTCAAGCCAGCTTTCTCCGCTTAATAAAATAACGGTCAACAACGCAAGAAACGCGTTGTCAACCGTTATTCCATTAATGCTCAAAAGCTAACCGGCTTGAAGAGCACTCTATTTTTTAATACCAGCCATTTGCTTGCCAGAATGATTGAGCTGCTGACCATGAACCGTAACGACTTGCTACGTATTGGTTAGCGACCTTTTCCTGGTTTGCTGCTGAATAGTCACCATGAAGATATGAAGCTGATAATTGGTACTTACCTACATATTGCCCGTTACGTGCTGAATATGAACCGCCTGATTCTTTGTTGGCAATCCAAGCTTTAGCACTGCCGCCTGTTGAAGCAGCTGATGAGTAATTTGAAGTATTGTTGTTACTTGCATAATTACTTGATGCTTGAGTAGTTGTTGATGTTTGTGGTTGGCTGTATGAAGTTTGTGCCTGAGTGGTTGAAGCAGCTTGGTTCGTAGTGGATGTTGTTGCGGCTGCTGAATCATTTGCACCTGGAATAGTCAACTGTTGACCAACTGTAATCACATTTGCATCCGAAAGGCTGTTGGCGTTTTCGATTGCATCGACAGAGGTATTATATTGTTGTGAAATACCCCAAACTGTATCGCCGGACTTAACTGTAACTATTGTGGATGCTGAAGCATAAGCGGAACCTGCGAAGAATAAACCAATAGCTGCGGCTGAAGTTGCGAGAATCATAGATAGTACTTTTTTCAAAATTACACACTCCTATATCTGTGTTCTGTGTCTAGATTTTTTGTCGACCTCATCGATCAACAATACATAGTGTATAGTTACGGTGTTACTATGCAATATCGACAGTGTTAAGAAAAAAGGCCCGTGTGTAATTAATGTAATGGTTAGGTAACTTTTGTCAAAGAGCCCAATATAGAGGGTTTTTCCAAAGCGTTTTCAATGCGATTGGGTCAACTTTATGCAGCTTTTTCGGTTTTATTCAAATGTTTCAAACCAATGCCTGTGAAGCCACTCAGAATCGAAAATACTGGTGATGCCAGGCTAAATATCGCAAATGGCAGGTAATGAATCGTTGAAACGCCCAAAGTATTGGCTGCAAAAACGGCAGCAACTCCCCATGGAACCAGATAATTAATCACCGTTCCGCCATCTTCAAGCGCCCGACTCAGCGCAACGGGAGCAAGGCCAGCTTTGGTGAAGGTTGATTTAAACGCATTTCCAGGCAGAATTACCGACAAATACTGCTCGCCAACAAACAAATTGACCCCAATTCCACTCAAGATCACTGCTAAAATGAGTGACCCATTTGAACTCAATCGCTTTGATAATGGCTGCATCACTGCATCAATGATCCCAAATTTCATCAGCAAGCCCCCCAAGGCCAACGCCGAAATAATCAAGGCAATTGTCGCCATCATGCTCATGATGCCGCCCCGTGTCAGTAAGTTGTCCACGCTTTTGTTACCAGTATGGGAAACAAACCCATTGGTTAAAGTATCAACGATCAATTGAATCTTGGTGCCCGGCTTATCCACGTAAATCATCCCAACCGCCACGACAATGTTCATAAACAGCGTCGGGATTGCCGGAATTTTTCCCCAGGCACATAAAAACATCAATAGTATAGGAAGAAATGCCCAAGCCGTGATATTAAAATGAGCGCTTAAGACGTTAACAGTGTGATTAATCACGCGTTCGTCCAATTGCGCATTTGAACGCCCGATAATGAAGAAAACAATTAGCGAGGTCAAAAATGCCGGGATCGTCGACCACATCAAATTACGAATATGGCTAAATAGATCAGCCACAACAACTGCCGATGCCAAATTGGTTGAATCAGACAATGGTGAGGTCTTATCGCCAAAAATTGCCCCAGAAATAACTGCCCCAGCGATCATCGCCGGATTGATGCCGAGCGTAAGCCCCATTCCAAGAAAGGCAATTCCAATCGTCGATACAACGGTAAATGCACTTCCAATCGCCGTTCCCACAATTGTACAGACTAGGAATACCGAGGGTAAAAACCATTCGGCACTAATCATATGGAAGCCAAACACCATCAGTGATGGGATCACTCCCGCTGCAATCCAGGAACTGATTAAAGCTCCAATCAAAATAAAAATAAACATCGGAATAATCCCGGTGGTAATCCCATTAATAATCCCTTGATTGACAGAATCCCACGAAAATCCCCGGGCTTTTGCCCAAACAATGAGTAATAAGATCACAAATAAAATGGGGATTTCTGGTGAAATTTGAAACTTAATCACGCTGATTCCCATAATAATTAGCATGCCCAGCAAGACAATAATGCCTTCAATCAATCCAATTCTGTTGTTTTGGTGCTTTATTTGCATTTTTAGTTCTCCTCAATTCATTTTTTAAGCACAAAAAATCCCCATCACACATAACATGTGACAGGGACGCGCGACCGTTGTACCACCCAAATTCAAGCCCCAAAAGGCTCCTCACTAGATGATATCGGTTCTAGTTATTATCCGGAATTCAACTTTACGTAATTCATAATGATACCCTGATCGATTCGCAGCACCCACCGACTTTCTGACGCCCAGATATCCTTACTACTGATTAATATGAAGTCATGATTCGAAATTAAGCTTCGGTATTACGAACGCCAAAGAACTCTTCAGGGTAATAAACCTTACCACCCTTGTTAAAGAGGCTGCCATCAAATAATGGTTTGATCATATTGGCGTTGAGGTCAATTGATAATGATGAATAAATATCAAAATTATCAGCAGGCACATAATTATTCTTGAAGAAGAAGTCAGAATTATCAATCGCACTCACAGCAGGATAACCTGCTAACTGGGCTCTGGTTTCAAGTTCAGTCACCATTGCTTGGCCAATTCCTTGATCTTGATACTCGCTGCCCACGCTGATCTCAACGATCGAAACGATATCAAATGAATGCCATGGTGAGCTCACCTGAATCGGAATCATCAATGCGTGACCAATCACCTGATGATCTTGATCTTTGGCAACGACTTCAAAGTTATCCCGATACTCAGAGTATGATCGCAAACGGTCAACCATGTCCACCTCGTCACCATCAGTGTTCGGCATATCATTTTTGTAACTATCCGCAATAATCCCACGAACAGCCACATAATCATCTGGCCTAATTGTTTCTACTGAAAATTTCAAAATTTCATCTCACTATCTATCTTTTTATGGTTATTGTTATAATTGTAGCTGAACGATGTTCCAAATTCCAATTAGAAAGTTGGCAAATCATGTCCACTAAAGTCAAATTAATGCTTATTAGCATTCTAACATATTGTATCTTTGTATTCTTGGCAATCTTTATCGGGTTCTTATCGCCAGCCAAAATTGGCATCACGTGGACCGTCTTTTGGTATGTTGCAGCGGCAGGCATTGTATACTATCTCTGGTTCAAAAATTTGGTGTTCCAAAAAGTGATCTATTACGCCCGCCAGTTGAAGTTAACCCAAACCGATTTGGCAAAAATGCTGCCGAACTTAAAGGAAAGCCAAGTCGTCCCGGATCCCAATAAAGCCAACCTCATTGCCCCATTGTTCAACTTCCCACTGCAGGGGCTCGACATTTTAAATACCAAATTATCCAAACAGGCCGCAGAGCAAGGCATCAAGCCCTTTAAATAGCGTCAACTTCTTGGAGCTTCTTGTCAAAATATTTGGCAAGCTTTTCTTTCGGGTAAACCCCCGTGACCTTTTCGGCGGCCTTGCCATTTTTAAAGACGACCAGGCTGGGAACACTCAGCACATGATACTTTTCGGCGATGACTTGATTGCCATCTACGTTCATTTTTGCAAACTTAATTCTGTCCCCATAGGTTCTTTCAAGGTCAGCCAAGATTGGATCCAGAATTTTACATGGACCGCACCAAGGTGCCCAAAAATCGATGACGGTGAGCTTGTTGGCAACTTGGGTTTCTAAATTTTCAGGAGTTATCTGAACGCTCATGTTGGTTTTGCCGTCCTTTCCGTACATAGTGAATAATAAGGGTAATGATGACCGCCCCAATGACGATCAGGCCAAATACAGATGCTGGAATTTCGATATCAATCAATGGAATTGAGAGGAATAATTTCAAGGCAATAATCCCGATCAAAATATAGGCCATTGGCTGTAGTTCCGGAATAATTGCCATGAGTTTCATGATGACCTCCGCAACTCCCCGCATTGCCAAAATACCAATCATCCCACCAATCAACACAATAACCGGGTTGGGCGAAATGGCTAATGATGCCAACACAGAATCGATTGAGAACACCACATCCATGAATTCAATCTGGATGACAACTGACCAGAATAGTGACAAACCGGATTTAGATTTGCCGGCCAGCTTGTGGGTCCGGACAACTCGCGTCTTTCGAAAGAATGTGTAGACAAGATAAAAAAGGTACAGGGAGCCAATGACTTTGATTTCCCAAAAATGGATCATATACGTTCCGACCCCGATAATTAGGAAACGAAAGAGGTAAGCCCCCCATAACCCGTAAAATAATGACTTTTCTCGTTGAATTTTTGTTGGAAGCGCTTGCGTCTGCGCAGCAAGGACGATGGCATTATCAACTGATAGCAAACATTCGATTGTGACCAGTGACAAAATGATTAACCAGTCGTTGCCGCTTGTGATCACGGTCGACCAATTATGTGCATCAAAAAACGGGCCGTACAGATTCGAAACCCAATCCAACAATTTAGCATCCCTCCGAAGTATGTGTCTGTGTGGTTACTGGTTCCTTAGCTTTTATTCTACCATTTATAAAATGTGAGTGATATTAATATTCGTTTATTTTCAATCTGACAAATGGGTAATTTCGACTTATATTGTGGTGACTTTATCGATCGCTCTCGCTTAACTTCACTCATTTATCGCCTTCAAATCATATTGATACAACTGATATTTTACAATAATATGATTCAATTTGTTAGCATAATGTGGATCGGTGGCATAGCCATTCTGTTGTAACAGATTCGTTGATGTGCGGTAGCTCATGATATTTTTATGCCTGATGAACTTTTCAGCAACCAAATGATTGTGATCCATCAATGCTGCCCTTAAGCTTGGATACTTTCTGAATTGAGCCAACACTTTGATCGATTTACCATGCTCGACTTCTCTCGTATAGAACGTCACTGATCGGCCATTGTAAGTGCCTTTCACCCCAAATGGGTTGTTAGCCGTCTTATACAGCAGTGACGTTCCAAACTGCGATTCCAGAATCGCCTGTGAAATCACCACGCTGGGTAAAATTTGCAGGTTTCTTCTATACAAGGCCATCGCCGGTGTGCCGATCTGGTCAATGAAGCTTTCCTTTTGCTGCTTGGAAAAATATTGAGTCGACTTTTTTGTCAAAGTTGGGATATTCCGCGTTTGCTGGCTTTGCTGAGATAAGTTGTTTCTAACCACCAATCCGCCCACGATGACCAAGACCGTAGCGAGTATTATTAAACTAACGTGCCAGCTCTTTTTCTGCAACTCAATTTCCCCTGTTCAAATCATCTTTTCCAATTATACATTAAATGTCGACAAATTGAATCCTATCTTTAACGTCAAAAAACTTGAGCTGATTGCTTGCCATTAATTCTGAGGTCAACTGGATTCTGACCGTCAACTGGATTCTGACCACTGATTTGGCATGGTAGGGCTGATAGTAATAATTCAAGCTCTCACAGCATACCGCTGCTCGGTACACCGAATATGTCGGCTGGTGTTCTTGGCTTTTGGGGACGTTAACTGAATCCAAAATATGCCAGCAATTATCAACTGCTTCATTTTCAGTTTGCGGCAAATCAATTCTTTCTTTGAGATAGGCTGCCCGAATGAATCGTGATCCGGGTGAATACGACCCAGGGGGAATCGACTTTCCAGAAACATTGCCAGTGGTCACTCTTGGCGCATTCAATGGAACAGCGTGATTCAAAAATGCCGGCGTAAAATCCAGATATCTTCCCAACCGCTCAATTTGCCGGTCAAAATGATGACTGTTTGTCAAAATTCCCAGCGGATTCTCAATGATTTCAATCGGTGAAGTCACCGGTTCGATCACAATACTTCTACCCGTGGAATCACAGGCGGCAAAATGCAATTCAGAGTGACCATATTTTTTTAAACTGTGTTTATCTGCCATCAATTCAATTTCTTCGATGTGATCAACAATGTCTTGGACGGAGCGGTAATTGGCCAATAAATAAAAGGACAACTCAAATGGTGCCAAATGAATTTTGCCTGCTCCAGGTTCGGTGACTAATTCACTTCCGTTGGTAAAGGTCAGCTTTTGAACCGCCAACCCACATTCATTAACGCCATCTGAGACGTCAATTTCCCGATCATGAGCACCACCGGACCCGATCAACGCGTACTTGGTTGTATACTGCTGGTCATCATAAATCGAATTCCAGACAAAATTTCTGGGGCAAAACACCGGTCGGGCGCCCAATCGTGGCCAATCCATCGTCCTTGCCAAAACGTGAGCACCGTCAGTTTGCCCGATTTGAAAAACACTTGTACACAATCGCTTCACCCCTCTCAACTTCATTTGAACCAAAATTCTTTGCGATTATTGCCATTTTCCGGCCCAAATCCACCGGAAACCTGTCGCGTTACCCGTTATAAAATGGTAAACTCTTAGTATATGAGCCTTTTCATACATACATATTAGGGGACGACTTAATGAAAGACACAATGATTAAATTACACAGGAATCGGTTATTCACGCTGTTAGTATGGCTGATTATTGTTTTTATTGCAATTATTTCCGCACCAAACATAACAGATGCCTTGCAATCATACAGTCAGCCGAGCTATGGTGCCAACTCTCAGCCAGCAAAAGCCAACCAGCTTCGCCAGCAATGGGGTTATCAACTTGGGGGAACCACCTCGGTTAATATTGTCTATCAGAATTCAACGGGCAAGATTACCAATTCGCAACAAGCCAAAATCGACAAGACAATTAATCAGCTCAAACAGCACAAATCCTATTACAGCATCAAGAAGATTGTCACGCCAAGCACAAACGTTGCCGGCAAAAATCAGATGCTCTCAAAGGACGGCTCCACTCAAATGGTTAGTTTGGACCTCAACGCCAATGGCAACACCCTCCGCGTTTTGACGAACGAACTTATCAGCCAAGTCAAAGTTCACGGGCTAAAGTCTTACGTTACCAGCCCTGAAATTATCCGTGATGTTAACAATCAAAAGAACTCTCAAGTCACTCAATTAGTTTTGATTGCGTTATTTATCGTATCAATGCTGATCGTTGGCATCTATTTCAGGTCGGTCTTTGCACCACTGATTTCATTTATCACCCTGTTCTCGGCGTTTGTGACTTCGTATAGTGTGTCACTGCACCTGTCGAAGCTATTTAATTTGCCATATTCACAATACGTGCCACTGGAAATTGGCATCGCAACTTTAACAATCGGCACGATTTGGAATATTTACATTTATCGTAAATTCCGCAGTGTCCTAGCGCTCCAGCGAGAAGGTGGTTATGCCACTACCCAGACAATTGCTGCGCTCAGATTCCCAATTACGGTGGTCGGTGGGGCCCTCGCCATCATCTTCTTTGCCTGTGACTTCGTTAACTACGACCAAATCCAATCGCTATGGGCCCTTGGAATTACTTACCTAGTTTTGATTCTGGCAACTATCACGTTGAACGCCGTTTTTACCGCTGCACTGGGCGAGAGTCTATTTTGGCCATCAAATGCGCCACTCACTGCCATGAAATCTCATTTTTGGTCCCGCGCAACCGAATTCTCACTCTGGCAGCCGATTGCCAGTTTCCTGGTGGTCCTTTACATTACCTTGCCATTCATTTATTTCTATCACAACAGCTTAAACTTCTCTCCAATGACCAACCTGACCCAAACCAATCAGGCCGTAAAGGGTGCTCAACTCCTCCAAGCTCATTTCTCGGCGGGCAAAGCAACCCCAATTACGATTTATTTGAAGAATGATCAGCCGTTGGATAACGAAAAATATCTCCAGCACATTGACGCGTTAACCAGCAAATTACAACACACGCAAGGCGTTAGTGCCATTTATTCATTGACTCAACCAGGGGGCATGCCAATTGAGAAGTACTACGTCTCAAGTCAGCTCCAGTCAATTGGCCTCAATGCAAAACAGGCTACTGGTCAATTATCACAAGCTTCAAGTGGCATCCAAAATAGCAATAGCAGCCTTAACTTATCAGCCCTGAAGCAACAAGTAAAAGACATGTCCAAGCTAGTGAAGAAGAGTAATCAAGTCATCCGCGATAGCAGTAACCTCGCTTCTCAAGTGAGTCAGGCAGCTGCAAATTCCAGGGTTGCCGGTCGCCAAAGCGCCTCACGTCGAGTTCGGGCTTACCAAACAAAAATTAATGAGTTAAATCAATCGCTCCAAGCCGTTTCGTCAGGACTCAGTCAATTGAGTGCTGAAGGTCAGGTTATTCAAAACTATGGTCAAAACAGCTACAACAATCTACAGAATTACAGTCAACAGATTGATCAAGTCCAAAAGCAGTTAAAGAAGGTCAGTGGTCAGGTCCATTCGTCGACTTCTCAGCTGAATGACATTTACGATTACTTAAATGGCCTGCAACAATCTGGAGCTGCTAATGTTTACTATATTACCAAAGCTCAATTAACGGATACTGATTTCTTGCAAACCATGTTGAACTACACCAGTGCGAACAAAAAGATTACCACGCTCCAAGTGGTCATGAAAAATGCGCCATCGAGTGAGTCCAACATTAAACAAGTGCAGCGATTACAAAATCAGGTCAACCTGCAGCTTCGGGGAACTCCATTAGCCCATGATCAAGTTGCCATGACTGGTGAACCGGTGTCTCAAGCAATTAACCAATCTAAGTTGAGTCATCATTTCATGTCATTATTGGCAATCGTCATTATAGGGGTGATGGCGGCGGTCTTTATCGTTAGCCGTGCGATTCTTCAACCATTCTACTGGACCATCGCCTTCTTGATGTCGGCAGCCACTGGTTTTCAGCTTGCCTATATCACGATGCGATTTGTTACCAACGTCGATCAATTCGATTGGCAAGTGCCATTAATATCCGTCTCGATTCTGACAGCGATTGCGGCCTGGCAAATCATTGCCTTGGGATTGTCATTTAGATACACGGAGTTGTCGATGCTTGACTGGATTCGCCCGACCATGGCTAGTTACGGCAAGATTGTCAGATACATCATATTAGTTGCCGTTGGCTTGTCAATTGCGTTGACCTTTGGCGCCTCGTTTGCTCTGATCGAAATTGCCTTGATTGTCATTTACACGGTCTGCGTTTATTACCTTGTCTTACCATTGATCGTTTCATCCCTTGGTAAATTATCGGTCACCCTACCAAGTAAGAAGAATATGTTGAAAAATAAATAATCATAGTTACCCTTCTCAAGGAAGCTGAAAGCAAAATTGATCGTTTGCCTCGGCTTCTTTTTTGCTGTTCTTAAGTTACAGAACTATGTAGATTTGAATCAGTCTGTCGTTCTGATTAAGGCGAGTCATCATTGCCAACCCGTTGAAATCTTGACTTGATTGATCCCAACAATTGGGCAGCTGCCGGTTATTGATTTGCTCACTGACCAACAAAATGGGTTATTTTACATTAATCCACCCGAAAACCAGTCAAAGTTGTGGCGACCAGTCGGCTAGTTTGTCATATTAATTGAAACTGATTATTCCCGTCATTATAACGTTTAAGAGCGTTCAATTTGCAATATCACAATGAATGTTTCATTCCTTAAGTTTCTTTTAACTGCATTGCAAATTGTTTGTTACACGATTGCAACAATCTCTTGTTAAAGTATTCACTGTACATTGATAGGAGTTGTTGAAGAAAAATGAAATTACATAAACAAATTATTTTAAGTTTAGTTGCATTCTTTGCACTATTAACAGCAGGATTTGGCACTGCATCAGCATCAAAAGCTGATACAGATGCTTCTTACTCACAACTTTACCAAGTTGCAAAGCAAAACCTTGGTAAGCCATATTCGTACGGTGCTACTGGTCCTTCATCATTTGATTGCTCAGGATTCACCAGCTATGTTTACAAGAAGGGCGCTAATGTTACCCTTCCTCGTACCGCTCAAGCACAATATAATGCCGGCCAGAAAGTTTCATACAAGAACCTTCAAAAAGGTGATTTGGTATTCTTTGGCTGGAACGCATCAGCAATTTCTCACGTTGGTTTGTACGTCGGTAATGGTAAAATGATCGATGCTCAAAACCGCGGTGTGATTACTGAAGCCGTTAAAGCACCATGGTGGAACTACGTTGGATCAGCTCACGTAACTGATTTCGATTAACCTTCACTCGTTACATCCAACAATTCAATAACTATCAATCACATAAAATTTCAAAGAACTGGGAACGATTTCCAGTTCTTTTTTCTTTGACTAAAATCATAGCCTTTACAGTAAGGACCGGTCCTATGCCAGAATCACAATCCAATTCAAATATGACAGACGTTGGTGATTACCTCAAGCTCTTCGCCTGCATGGCTGTCATGCTCCAAACCATTCTTGTATTTGCCTTGACCACCCATCCAAGTAACCAAGTCCAGATCGGCATTGGGGTCGCGTACAATCTGGTTAAATTCACTGCACCAGCATTTATCTTCGGAATTTTGTACACCACCATTCGGACAAGTTCGGCCAGCCCGGACTATCGCACTTACTTGAATACCCAGTGGCATGCGTTATTGATCCCGACCATTTGGTGGACAAGCATCTATCTATTGATGATGCCTGGGGTGCAGCAAGTCGACCACTATCAAACTCTCGGTCAATTTATCTGGCAGTTCATTAATGGCAATGCGGCTCCTCACCTCTGGTACAATACGATGATGCTACAGTTCATTGTGCTGATGCCATTATTTTTGCAGCTGGTGAAGTGGTGCCAAGCGAATCCATATGGAGGCCTCATCGCCCTGTCAGTGACCGCCCTTGTTTATTTTGGGTGGTTATGGCTGTACGATCGGCTCGTCTTTCATGGTCCCTATATGACTCACTGGTACTTGCTGGATCGGTTCTTTCTAAGCTTTATCATTTATGGTATCGGTGGCACCCTCACGTGGCACTATCACCATCTAGTTGCCCAATTTTTGCAGCACTACTGGTTATTGTTGTTAGGAGTTGCTTGTGGCAGCTTCTACTGGATCAACCTCGAACTGTTTCACTTTGGCCTACCTGTAAAATTAACCAACGCTATTTATTACAAACCTTCAATGACTATTTATGATTTGACGATTATTTTGTTAATTTTGGCAATCGCCTTTCACCAAATTAGGCAACGGCTGGCAATCACTCGAGTCGTTCACTATCTGGCAGGTTTTGCCTATAAAGCATTTCTCTCTAATGTTTTTTGGCAGCAAATTTATTGGCTCAGCTTTGGCAAAACGTTGGTCACTAGAAATCCAATTGTCGGAATGATTGTGATTTACATCGGCACTTGGATACTGTCATTTGGTTCGGCGATTGGCATTCATTTTGGGTGGCAGCGGCTCCTCACTTGGATTAAAAAGATTGGTATTCCACTCTAAAAACAAAAAAACACACTCGATTTCTCAAGTGTGTCAACTGATATGAAGATTTGAATGATGGCGGTCAAGCTTTTCCATTTGTCGATGCTTAATGCCGACTTCCACAAATGGCTCGCCATATGTGTGAAAACCCAATGTCTGATAGAAACCAACTGCAGTTTCCTGGGCTCCCAGATAGAAACGGGAGACTTGCGCGAATCGCTTATCATTCAAGATGTACTGTAATAATTGTTTGGCATAACCCTTATGCCGGAACTCTTTTTCGGTTGCCACCCGTTGGATATGGACACCCTCATCAGTTACCGTCGTTCGTGCGGTTGCCACCGGTTGACCATCTACATAAGCAACAAAGTGCACCGCCTGCGAATCAGTACCATCGAATTCATCATGTTCATCGATGCCCTGCTCACCTACAAATACATGGTGGCGAATGGTTCGGGCATCGTGATATATGTCATCAAGTTGATCTGTTTCTTTAAATTTCAAAATGTACCTACCTAGTGAATTAGTTTTGCAAATACTTATAAAATATGTGTGGTGAACGGGCTGGGCGGCAATCAAAATCAAGGGTGATTCTGGATGTTAAACTCACATCGTAAAACTGCCACGAGAAAAACGAATGCATTAATGACACAAATTACAGCCTGCTTTCTCGTACATTATTCATTATACGCCGTAACCTTCACGTTATCACCATCAAATGCCAACTTCGTTAAACTTCCATTAGCTGGCCGCTTGGTAATGTCATATTTGCCTTCACCATAACGCTCGACGACACTCAATAAGGTATTGCCGTGGCTGATCAACAAGATATTATCGCCATCTTTGATCGTTGGATTATTTTTGATGAGATCAAATCCCTGATTCAACCGTTGCCAGTATTCATCGTTATTCTCAGCTTGATGGAAGGGGTCTGCCGCCTTCAAATAATCTTTAGCTTGACCGATCGAATATTTCTCCACGATATCTTTAAACGTGGGCAGGCCATGAGGCGCACCCGCTAGATACCAAGATTGATCCATGTCATTTCCTTCAAAATAACCGTAAAACTCCTCCCGAAAAAACATCGACGTCGTTGGCTGCTTGACATCGGAAACCTGATTTTTCTCTAAAATAACCCTCGCAGTCTCCTCGGCTCTAGTGGTATCACTGCAGTATGCAGCCGCAAATTTTGTATTTTTAAGCTTCTCACCGGTATCAACCGCATTTTGCATCCCCTTATCGGTGAGTGGTGAATTACTCCACCCTTGTAACTTATTATAAATATTGAAATAGGTTTGCCCATGACGAACCATATACAACGTAAACTTACTCATCCTGACACTTCCTTTACGCTTGATGCCTCAAGTATAAGAATTTTTTCATACAGTTACAACAAATCATTTTAAGATTTAGGCAAAATCCCGATTATTTCCTTAATTTTGGAAAAATATTTGATAAGATAAAATAAGCAATAATATTAAGGAGCAGAAGGTTTGAAATTCGTTAATAAGATTCTTGAGAAAAGTAGCACCCGTAAAGGATTCCTCATTCTACTAGTCGTTTGTTTCTGGCTCAAGACAATGTTGGCTTATTTCGCTGACTTTAAATTGGGGATCGGCAATCCCTTTCAATTCTTGATCGTCTTGATTAACCCCTTAGCCACAACTGGTTTATTGATTGGGATTGCCCTTTACTTCAAACGGGCTCGGTTCTTTTATCCGATTGCCCTATTAATTTCAATACTCGACACAGTTTTACTTTACTTAAACGTCATTTATTTCCGAGAATTTACCGATTTCATGACCGTCAGCACCATGACCGGCTACTCCAAAGTCAATCAGGGACTCAGTGGCAGTTCATGGGCGCTCACTAACATTCACGATATCTTCTACTGGATTGATATTGTCATCATCGTCTTACTGCTGGTCTTTAAGAAAATCAAGATCGACCAACGGCCACTTAACCGCCGAATTGGGCTTGCAGTGACGTCTTTTTGTATGCTCTTTTTTACGATTAACCTTTCACTGGCAGAAATGGATCGACCGCAGTTGCTCACTCGGACATTTGACCGAACCTACATCGTCAAATACCTGGGATTAGATGCCTTCACGGTTTATGATGGCATGAAGTCACAGCACAACAACGACCTGCGCGCAACCGCCACCAAATCCGAACTAGATGACGTCCTCAAATTTACCCGCGCTCACTATGCGAAACCCAATAAAAAATATTATGGAATTGCCAAGGGAAAGAACGTCATTTACATTCATTTGGAAAGTTTCCAGCAATTCTTAATTGGCCAAAAGATCAATGGCAAGGAAGTTACGCCATTTTTAAATAAATTATATCGGAGTCACTCTTCATATGCGTTCAAGAACTTCTTCCATCAAGTTGGTCAAGGAAAAACGTCCGATGCCGAAAATATGCTGGAAACCAGCACTTATGGCCTGCCCCAGGGGTCGCTTTTTGCCCAACTTGGTAGCGACAACACCTTTCAGGCTGCGCCGGCAATTCTGAAGCAACGGCGTGATTACACGAGTGCTGTTTTCCACGGGAACATTGCCAGTTTTTGGAATCGAAACAACGTTTATAAGAACATGGGTTACCAATACTTCTTTGATGCCAGTTACTATGATACATCTGGCGACCGCTCGTTGGGATATGGCTTGAAAGATAAGCTGTTATTCAGGGATTCCGTGCAATACTTGCAAAATCTCCAACAGCCTTTCTACGTCAAATATCTCACGGTTACCAATCACTTCCCATTTGACCTTGATAAGGAAGATACCAACTTCAAGACCACCAACACTGGCGATGACGTGGTCGATAACTACTTCTTAACCGCCCACTATCTGGATCAAGCCGTCCACGAATTTTATAATTACCTGCGTAAGAGCGGTTTACTGAAGCATTCCGTCATTGTGCTTTACGGGGACCACTACGGAATTTCTGATTCTGAGAACCAGAACCTCGCCAAAGCAATCCACCGGAATGCAGATGATTGGGACGATTTTGACAACGCTCAACTTCAGCGGGTTCCACTGATCATCAACATCCCTGGCCGAAAAGACGGGTACGTTTCTAACAAGTATGCCGGCGAAATTGACGTTCTGCCAACGCTGATGCATTTACTCGGGGTCAGCACCAAGCGGTACGTTCAATTTGGCACCGACATTTTCTCAAAGCAGCATGATCAAGTCGTGGCATTCAGAAATCAGGACTGGGTCAGCCCCACCTTCACTTCAATTGGCGGCGATATCTACTCAAACAAGACGGGCCAATTGCTGAAGCTGACCAAGCAACAGGCAGCGCAAGTGAAGAAAAACAAGAAACGAGTCCAAACCGAGTTATCTCTTTCCGATTCGCTCAACGAGAAGAACCTGCTGCGCTTCTACCATCCAAAGGGCTTCGAAAGTATCGATCCCCGGAAATATAATTACGCTGATGGCTATCAAAAAGAGAAGAAGATTGAAGAGAAGCGTGGCAAGAAATCGACGAGCTTGTATTCTGAAAATGGTGACAAGTCAACGATTCATGAATACTTTACCGATGCGCCTGAGATTCACCATAAATCAAGCGATACCAACCGGATTAAGATTACCAATCCGGATGCAACGAACAACGACAGCAGCCGTTAGTAAGTCCACCAAAGTTTAAGGGAGCAAAAAGCATCTAGCTGGCTGATCGCGGATTAAGTGCGGGGAATTGTTCACTTTTAGGGGGAGTTGACAATATGAAACGCGGCATTCAAAAACTGGATATTCTGCTCTATAATGTGCTGGTTGCGGCTTTGGCATTGGTATCCTTTGCAATGGCCATCTTCGCCCTTAACGACACGATTACGCTGCATCACGGGCCATATCGAATCGCCTTCATGCTGATTTGGCTGTTCTTCCTAATGGATTATGTCATCCGGTTTTTCCGAGCCAAATCCAAAAAAGACTTTTTAATTTCAAATTTGTTCGACTTAATTGCGTTAATCCCGTCGCATCCGATCTTCGTATTTTTCCGGATTGCGCGTCTCTATTCAATCGTGAGGTATTACAACCTGCTTTGGAAATTTGGCCTTTCTGGGAAGTTTACTCGGGCTCTGCATCGTTTTTTGTACGACACTGGCTTCATCTACCTATTGTCAATCAGTTTGGTTATCCTCATCTTTAGCTCGCTGATTTTTGCTTCGTTTGAGCACGATTCGCTCCAAAATTCACTTTGGTGGGCAATTACTACAGCGACGACCGTTGGTTACGGTGACGTGACCCCTAAGACCGACGGTGGCAAGATTGTCGCTGCTGTCCTCATGCTTGGTGGGATTGGCTTTCTTGGTTTATTAACCTCAACGATTACCGATTTCTTCACGAACGAGGACAAGCAGGATGAACAAACGCAGACTCTAAAGCAGCTCTCCCGGCAGGTTGCCCGCCTTTCCAAGCAAGTGGATCAGCTGGAGAAACACTTAAAGGCTGAGAAAGCGGGTCAGCCAGAACACCACGCCACTAAAAAGCATAAACAAAAATAGTGAGATCAACGATTTGATCCTACAACATAAGCGAAAACGGCAATGCATTCCCAGAAACAGAATGCATTGCCGTTTTCGCTTATGTGGCCCGGGTCAGTCGTTTGACGCAAGTTTTTATCAATTACTAATGTCTCAACATCTGATTGATTTATCTTAATTTAACTGACGCTGCTGATTGTAGGCCTTCAGTGCTTGACCAGTTCGTGATGCTGCTTCAGCCTGTGCTTTCTCAGGAATTCCGGCATATAAAATCTCACCACCATAAATTCCGGCATTTGGGCCGACGTCAATCAACCAGTCTGCCTTGCTGATAACCTCCAAGTTGTGTTCAACAATAATGAGCGTATTTCCGGCCGCCACCAGTTCGTCAAACAGTTTGATCAACTTGGCAACATCCTTCATGTGCAAGCCGGCAGTTGGCTCATCCAATAAATAAATCGTGCCGGTTTTGTTCAGTTGAACCGCTAACTTAAGTCGTTGCAGCTCACCACCAGACAGTGTCGTCAATGGCTGGCCCAACGTCAGATAGTCCAAACCAACTTTTTGCATGTTCACTAACTTATGATCGATTTCTTTAGTATCCTTAAAGAACGCAATTGCCATTTCAATCGGCAGGTTGAGGACTTCGCTGATATTCTTACCATGATACAAATGGCTTAAGGCTTCGTCATTGTAACGTTTTCCATGGCACATTTCACATTCCTGAGCCACTGGATCCATGAACGCCATATTGGTAATTGTCACGCCCTTGCCCTTACAGCGCGGACAGGCACCTTTACCGTTGTAACTAAATAAACTGGTCGACGCGCCACTTGCCTTAGCAAATTCTTTGCGGATATCATCCAAAATGTCCAAATAAGTCACTGGCGTTGATCGAATATTGGTGCCAATCGCCCCTTGAGCCAAATCAATAAAGGGTTCCTTTAACTTTGGTCTTAACGCGTCAACTAACGAACTCTTACCAGAACCAGCCACACCGGAAATAACTGTTTCAACGCCAAGTGGAATCGCCACGCTGACATCTTTTAAATTATGCGTCTGGACGTGCTTCAATGAAATCTTTTCGTCAAATTGGCGGGGTGTCCGATAAGTGAGTGGTCGTTTGAGGTAGTCACCCGTCATCGTATTTGAATTAAGCAATTCCTCGTAAGTTCCGGTGAAAGTGACTTGACCGCCACCCTTACCGGCTTTGGGACCAATTTCAACCACGTAATCGGCAATCGGAATCAGTTCGGGATTATGTTCGACAACTAGAATGGTGTTGCCCTTGTCCTTTAAATTAATCAAAGCATTTTTAATGAGTTGAATATCATGTGGATGCAGGCCAACACTGGGTTCATCAAGAATATAAACCATGTCGACCAAGTCACTGGTCAGGAATTTGGCGATTTTAATCCGTTGCGTTTCTCCGCCTGACAGCGTTTCGGTACTTCGATCCAGTGTCAGGTAACCCAAGCCAATATCGATCAGCGATTGGATTTTCGTGCCGACTTCACGGATCACGTCAGTTACTAACGGCACATCAATGTCATGCAGAAATTTCAGTGCATGAACAAGATCCATCGATAAGACGTCGGCAATACTGAGACCGTTAATCTTACATGTCAATACTTCTGGCCGCAATCTGGTTCCATGACAATCAGGACAAGGACGCCGGGTCACAATTTTGGCCAGTGCCTCCTTATGATGCTGCGCTTCTTTCTTGCCAATAATTGACCGCCGAATTCGGGGGATCACCCCTTCATACAAGGCTGTCCGGGGCCATTTAGCAGGAGCACCCTTTAATTGCTGCTGGGGGGCATTCATTAGCATATTCATTTCGTGATCGCTATAGTCTTTGATTGGCTTATCATTATCAAACAGGCCGCTATTCACGTACCGGCGCCAACGCCAGGTGTTCGGCCCAAAGCTGACGAAGGTGATCGCGCCTTGATTCAAGGATTTGTTGGGGTCAATGAGTGCCTTGGAATCGATATCGTCGACGTAGCCCAACCCTTGACAAGTTTGACACATCCCTTGGGGTAAATTGAATGAAAATGTATCCGAGTATCCCACAAATGGTTGTCCTGCCCGGGAAAATAATAACCGCAACAGGGAATAAATCCCGGTGTAGGTTGAAAGCGTCGACCGGGCATTCTTCCCAATTCGCTTTTGTTCAATCACAATTGCCACGGGCAAGTGATCGATCCGCTTAACGTGCGGCTGACCATATTTAGGTAGATATTGTTGGGTAAAACTGGGAAAGGTTTCATTCAATTCTCGCCGAGACGCAGCCGCAATCGTGTCAAAAACGAGTGAGGACTTCCCAGATCCAGACAGGCCGGCGAAAACCGTAATTTTATACTTTGGAATTGTTAAATTAATGTGTTTTAAATTATTCTGATGAGCATCATTAACTTCGATGGCACCGCGTTCAAACATGTGGGGTCCTCCTTTTGACTGTTTGCATTATTGTGATTTGACAAGATTGGCCAGGCATGTTCACCTCAGAATGACAGCTCCCAATTCTGTTTGGATCCATTCTATGATTACCTAGATCAATGCCACTTAGCATGTTCACTGATTGAGGTACTATGAACCGGCCCCCGTCTGTCCGGATAAATGTGCTTCATTGCGGCATTGACCGCAATTGGCGCTTCTCCTAGGGCGGTTGCGATCAATGGTTGCTTGCCGTCATACTTTGAGACATCGCCGATCGCATAAATGTTATCCTGATCAGTCAACGCATTGGTTGCCACTTTAACCGTCCCATGATCCGTTTCCGGGTGAACTGTCCAACCATTTAGCGCATCGTCTTGAGCGATGAAGCCATAGTTGACAACCAAGTCATCCACCACGAGGTCTTTCATCTCTTCAGTTTTCATCTTCTTAGTAGAAACTTTCACCCGGCCATCAGCTTGCTGAGTGAGCTTTTGAATCAAATAGGGAGTAACCAGTTCAATTGACGACTGCACCAGTTGGGTTACACTGTGTTCCATTGCCCTGAACTTGTCGCGACGATGCAACAAATAAACCTTCTTGGCAACTGAATTCAGCAGCAAGGCTTCATCAATCGCTGCATCTCCACCTCCGGCAACCAAAACTTCGTGATCGCGGAAATGCGCCAAGTTCTTCACACTATAAAACAAGCTCTTGCCTTCGAATTGTTCGCCGTTATCCACTGCTAATTTACGTGGGTTAAAGGCGCCCACTCCGGTCGCAATGATAATCGCTTTAGTTTTACTCGTCCCTCGATTAGTGGTGATCTGGTAACCTTCATCGATTTTATCGACATCCGTCACCGTTTGATTGAGCTTAATGTCTGTATCAGCCTGTTTAAGCTGTTTCTCCAGTTCCGCGACCAAATTTCTGGCCTTGATGTTTGGATAGCCGCCGACGTCCAAAATTGTCTTCTCAGGGTACAATGCACTCACCTGACCACCCAATTCGGACAAGCTTTCAATAATTTGGGTCTTCGCATCCCTTAACCCAGCATAAAATCCGGCAAACATTCCGGCGGGCCCGCCGCCAATTATTGTAATATCATAAATTGAATCTTTTGTTGCCATGAGAATCCTCCTAGCGCTTTTTTACAAGCTGTTTCTTCTTTGTCCGATGAATCACGATTTGTTGACCTTGCAGGGTTTTGACCTCTCGCAGGCCAGCATCGATCATCACAAAAATTAAAAACCAACCAATAATAACATCAATCAATTCCTGCAACAATGAAATATCAATTCCAGTGTTTGGAATATCCCAATCCCAGAATGTATGAAGGCAAATTGCGATTATGAAGAAGATAAGAAATCTGGGTTTGGTGAAAAAATCTGTCATCGTAAATTGATGCTTTCGTTGTTTCCCCAGAATAATTGCGCCACCAATGATCGCTGCCCAAATTGTGTGCGTCCCAATTGCTTGGAAACTGCGGGTAAAAATCGTTGCCAGCCCATATTCACTGACGTAACCGGAACTTTCAAACACTGAGAAGCCAGCACCGATTGCTGCCCCAATCAAAACACCATTAAAAATATAGTTTAATTTGTACATACTGATAAAAATAATGATTACAATACATTTTGCCAGTTCCTCAGTAATTCCCACAATCAACGCAGATTCGATGCTGACCTCAGTTCGAATCGGCAATAGCATATAGAAGGTCATCGTCACCAGTAGTGAGAGGATGCCACCCACCAAAAAGGTTGTGAACAACTCCAATACCGAAATATTTTGATAGACATTAATTTCAAAAAACATCATCATCAATGAAAACGGGACGGCCAACGACCCAATAAAAATGAGTCCGGGGATTGCCTTATTACTCTTAAATAAAAATAATAGCAGAATCAACATGACAAAGCTCGCTGCCAAAACCGCGAATACCCGTGAAAAGAACCACGGCTTCACCGGTCGGCTGGAAACTTTTCGAAGACTGGGCGTTGTTTTACGGGTCCCCACAATAAATAGTCGGTCGGCTTCATCCTTTGAATGGCGCTTAAAAACGTCTGAAAACATCCGTGACAGATGAATCTCAACCGGGCTGTTGGCGTCAGTCTCGCCCAAATGTTTGGCAATGTTATCATCCAAATTGTCATAGTTCCGCCGAACACCTGTCCAAACCAGCGAAAAAAAGTTACTCCCAATTTTTTTCATAATTCACTCCTATTTATTGATACCATTAAGCGTAACTTACAAATTAATTGGTTTCAAGACTCCGCCGGCAATTGAGTTATGCATGGATTTCGAGTATGATGGGGTAAAGGGTTTTCATCCTTGATCATACACGAACGGAGGTAGTTTCTTAATGGCCCAGAAAAAAATGATTCTTGACCTTGATACTGGTATCGATGACGCAATGGCGATTGCCTATGCAGTCGCTGATCCAGACGTTGACTTGATTGGTATTATTGGTTCTTATGGTAATGTTTACGTTGAAGACGGTGTTCAAAATTCACTCAAGATTTTGGAACTGCTCGGTGCTACAGACGTACCGGTTTACCAAGGCTTGTCACACTCATCAGAATCAGATCACTTCGACAGAATGCCGGTCAGTGCTCAAATTCATGGTGAAAATGGAATCGGTGAAGTTCAATTGCCAGATCCAACTCGCCAGCCAGAAAAGGGCGATGCAATTGATTTCTTCATCAATGCCGTTAAGCAATATGGTAAAGACCTCATCTTAGTGCCAACTGGTCCATTAACAAACTTGGACGCTGCGATTAAGAAGGCTCCGGAAATTGCCAATGAGATCGGTAACGTCACCATCATGGGCGGTGCTGTGACCGTTCCAGGAAATGTTACCAACGTTGCCGAGGCCAATATCCAACAGGATGCTTCAGCCGCCAACAATGTTTTCCGCAAGGTTCCCCTCACCCAGGTTGGTTTGGATGTTACCTTGAGAACCTTGTTAACTAAAAAGGAAACGCAACAATGGCGCGATTTACACACCAAATCAGGTGAAGCGTTTGCCGATATTGTTGATTACTATATCAAAGCTTATGAAGTTACCAGCCCAGACCTCCATGGTTGTGCCCTGCATGATCCATTTGCGGTAGGAGTTGCGATCAACCCCGACTTTGTTCAGACAATCGGATTGAATATGTATGTCACGACTGACGAAAAGTATTATGGGCGAACAATAGGTGACCCTGCTCGTTTGGATGATCCGAATACAAATGTTAAAGTCGCTGTGAATGCGGATGTTGATGCTTATCTAAAAGCTTTCATGGATCACTTAACGAACTTATTTAAGCAAAACTAGCGGTCAAGCATAACGCTCAACCAAAAAGAATCCCAGCGAAAAAATTCGCGAGGATCCTTTTTATTTAAGTTCATTTTTCACAACCCTTCATTACGGATCGCTACTTTTTTGTCAGCCGGACGTATGCAATCGCATGCCAGATAATACCGGCCAAGAGAAAAATACCGCCAACTACGACTGAAAAGAACGAAGTCACAATTGAAATCAGATAGATAACGACACTGATAATCGGATCGCTTTTGATGAAATACATTCCCTCATTTGCTGATCTTTGACGATTCGTCAATTCAGGATGACGGTAGCTGTACCGATACATTAATTCAAAGGTGAAGCTAATGAACAGCGCGCACCCATCATAAATAATAATTGCTGTTCGCAAATCTATCAGATTCATCGCCGACAAGGCTGCAGAAATCAAACTGGTGGCATAATTAATGAGCGTAATGCTAAATAATACCAATAAATTGATAATATTCAATTCAGGGGTAATCCAATCAATTGTGCTAAAAAAGTCGTGATGAAACAACCACAACGTACCGATATATGAAAACGACACAACGTATGCCAACATGATTGGTCACTGCCGACCAACCGCTGCTAACAAATGGCCAGCCTGATAATCCGGCAGCTTAAAATCCAGCACTAATATTGTAATTAAAATGGCAAACAGCCCATCACTCATTGCCCGGATTCGATCCGCTTTAAACATCTCTCTGCCCTCCTTGAGTTAAGACCGCCAGTTAGACACGATGCCAAATTGATTGATCTGCAATGATGAAGGCCCTATTGCCTAAGAAGCCAAGGCAAACTAGCCGACAGTCACTCGTTATCCTGCGTTTAGCAAGTATGGGAGTTGGGAGTTCCAAAAGAAGTACCCTCATTTAAACGAATGCCAACCTTGCGCATAAGCACCTTTGGCAAAAATCCAAACCTAGGATTTAATCGACCGTTACCTAGCGCAAATGTGCTACATCAGGCAGCAACCTGCATGTAAGCACCACCAGCACAAATTCCAAAACCGGGAATTGGTCCGCCATTACCTAGCGCAAATGTGCTACGTCAGGCAGGAACTGGCACACAAGCACCTTTGACAAAAATCCAAACCCAGGATTTCCACCAAAGGAGACTTGTGCTCCAGTTCCTAACCGCTTTACTCCGCACTCTTCCTCGCAATAATTACCGTTCCATTTGCAATGCCTTCAAACACACTAATACCAACGACCCAGTCACCGGATTTATAATCGTTTAAATCGATATTGTTAACTTTGAGGGCTTCTTTTAACTTAGCAGCTCTTGGTGCGACCGGCTGACCAAATGTCAATGCCCAGTACCAATTCAACTGCTGTTCATAGTTGGCTTGATCTAGATCGTAGTTATTGGGAAAGTTCTTGATTGTTGCAAAATCCTTCTTAGGTAGATTGAGCGTTCCCAAAGATGTGATATCAGAATAACCCGGAATAGTCTTTGGAAAATCCCCATATTGTCCATTAGCGTACCGTGAAAGTTGATAATCCAATGGTATATTTGGTAATTGTTTCATAATTGCCCGAGTAAGTTTGGCTGAAGGAGACGTTTTGACATACTGCTTGAATTCATCTGATGTTTTAAAAGCTCTAGCACCCCATGACTTCAAGTGTCGGAGATAGCCACTCCAAACTAATCCTTTAACCGTGGAATTGTAATTGGTGATGCGATAATACACAGATTTACCCTTTTTAATCCCGTGGGTGACGTACCAAGTCGTATTTTTATAATTCTTTAGATTATGAATGCGTTTCGTATGGTTATAGTTCCACATGTAAGCATTCTTGTTGGGATTCTTCACCGCATATAAAAACTCATTGGCATCCGGATACTTTCCAATCGTCGTAAACCACTTTTGTGTGCCGCTCATCCATGATGCCCGCGCAGGTGAATTTGCCGCTGTATATAAAAATCCAACTGTGACCGCAATCATTACCATTCCCCAAAACTTTTTCATACAACCACCCTTTTTTAACAATCCTTTAATTTGAAGCCAAAATTAATCCGTTTTCTTAGCAAGAATCAACGTCATTGGCCACTGACCATCATTCATATTAACGCCAATTCGCCAGTTACCATTAGTGGCATCAAATTGTGATAAATCAATCTGGTGATCATTAAGCACTTCAATCATCTTCTCGGCCCGTGAATTAACGGGTTGCCCGTACGTTAATGCCCAATAGGTTCCCATTTGAGCATCCCCGGGAGAATTCAAATCCGTTTGAAAGTTTTTGATTGAAGCAAAGTCGGCTTTTGGCAGCGTCAACGTACTAATTGGCGTAATGTCAGTGAAATTAGTAATTTGCTTTGGAAATTGGGCAAATCGATAGGCCGCATACTTCGATAATTCAAAACTAACCGGAATGTTCGGTAGCTGTCGTAGCACTGCCCGAGTGAGCTTTTGAGATGGTTCAGTTTGAAGATAATTATTAAACTGGTCGGCCGTCTTAAAGTCCTTGGCCGTCTTAGTTGCATACGGCTTGACATAGCCGCTCCAAACCAATCCTTTGACAGTTGAATTAGGATTAGAAATTCGATAATAGACGTGCTTGTTCTTAGAAATCCCACGAACTGCATACCAAGTTGTATTCGGATAGTTCTTTAAGTTGTGAATCCGCTTGGTGTGGCTGTAGTTCCAGACATAACCATTTTTACCCGCCTTCACACTATCCGCGGTCGAAAATAGTCGGGCCCAATCTGGATCACCATTTGGCTCAAATAAAGTCCACAATGTTTTAGTTCCAGTCGACCATGAAGCTTGAGCCGTGGTACTTTGCCCTGTAAATGCTAAGATACTGGCGGCCGCAGTCGCCGTTAAAATTGCAATTAATTTTTTCATTGATTAATTCCCCCTCGTGACCAGCTCCAAGCGGTTAGAAGTCCGCTTGGAGAAGTTGTCCTAATTCAATTGTACTTATTAAAGCCGGAAACAACTAGTTTAAACGCCGCCATTTTAATTAAAATATTTTTCAACGTATTGCGCGACGCCGTCGTCATCATTGTCACCAGTCACAACGTCACCAGCTTGTTTAACCTGGTCTTGGCCATTTTGCATGACGACGCCGATGTTGGCATGAGAAATCATCCCCAAGTCGTTTTCTGCGTCCCCGAAGGCCATCAAATTCGTAAAGTCCATGTCAAAATGATCCAACAATGCCTTTAAGCCAACGACTTTATCCATCTCTGGTGCCAGAAACTCCATAATTTGGGGTTGCGAGCGGACAATGTGGTACTGGCTGCGCAATTGATCATCGATGTTTGCCTGATAGCGATCCAACCATTTCGGCTCATCACAGACGATCGCTTTAGAATACAAATCAGCCGTCGATAACTTGTCAAAGGAGCTAGGAACAAAATCAATGCCGCCCTTAAATTGTTGCTTGTACATAGAAGGCTTCAAATCGGTCAACTGATAAACCTGCTCGAAGTCCAAAATATCGAGTGGCGCATGCTGTGCTTGCACAAAATCGTGCAGTGGCCGCAAGGATTGCTTTTTCATCCCACTTTTTGCCAATTCCGCTTTGTCGTTATTGTGAACAACTAACGCCCCATTAAAGGTGATCGTGTAGTCCCCAGTCTCAGTTAAACCGAGTTGTTCAATAAATCGCCAGATTGCGTTAATTGGCCGGCCGGTACAAAGAACCACTTTGATGCCCGCATCATGAATCTTCTTTAAAGCCAGTTCATTCGTTTTAGAAATTGTTTTATCGCTGGTCAGCAACGTGCCGTCCAGATCGAGCGCTACCATTTTAATCAATCGAATTCTCTCCCTTTCATTAACGAAATTAATTTTACGCAAGTTATTGATAGAATACAACCGCTATTAGTCGGCACTTTAAAAGGATTGAATATTGATTGGTTTCCCTTTGAAATTGTTACGGATAAATGTTATTATCGCTAAAATTATCCGTAAGGGCATCCACTCAATCATCTGAACGGGTTCAGCCATTTTCACAAGCAAAAAAAGAGGTTCGAGCAACTTTTTGCTCGAACCAGATTATTTATACGTATAACTGTTTAGTAATTAAATTAACTAACTGATTTGTGATTCCAACTTACGAAGTTCTGCTTCTCGAACACTTCGTGGCAAGAATCGTCTGATTTCTTCCTCATTAAAACCAACTTCCAGACGATGATCGTCAAAAATAATTGGTCGCTTGATGAGGTCTGGATACTTAACCACTAAATCAACCAGTTGAGAAACGGTCAAATTATCGATATCCAGGTTCAACTTCTTGTAAATGTTAGATCTAGTAGAGATAATGTCTTCGCTGCCATTCTCGGTTAAACGCAAGATTTGCTTGACCTCATCGGCGTTCAGAGGGTTAGAATTAATATTTCTTTCCTTAAAGTCAATGTTATGGCTCTTCAACCATGCCCGAGCCTTCCGACTTGAAGCGCTACTTTGTGCAACATATAAATTGAGCATTACAAATCCCCCCGTTCTATACAGAAACCTTGAAACTGAAACAACATCCTTCAATGACTATATTAACATATCGACACCTTTTGTCAACACCGTTACTTACTTTTCGTTAGTATTTTGTGAAATTTTTTTGCCACTTTTTTATCCCATTACATTATAATATGTTTATCATCATAAATTTCTATATTGAGGTGTTAATTTGGAAGCCTTTTATTCGGTTGCGCTGCTAATTGTAGCCGCCATTATTTCAAATATGATTTACCCGATTTTTCCCAAAATCCCACTCACTTTTTATCAAATTGGCTGTGGGTTAATTCTGTCATTGCTCCCTATCTTTCACGATTTCTCCCTTTTCCCAGAGATCTTCGTGCTGGGTATCATTGCGCCACTGATGTTTAATGATGGGCAAAATACCGATTCCAATCAGTTTCGGCAATCCATTGGTCATATTTTTTCAATGGCCGTGTATTTGGCAGTGATCACCGCGGTTGTCATCGGTGGGGCCGCCCATTTCTTGATGCCAACGATTCCATTGGCCCTGTGTTTTGCACTGGCTGCGATTGTCACCCCAACTGATTCTGTTGCCCTTAAGTCCATTACCCAAAACGTTGAGGTGCCAAGTAACGTCCACGGTATTCTGGAAAGCGAATCCCTGTTTAACGATGCGTCTGGAATCGTGATTTTCAATTTGGCCGTCGCAGCTTTTCTAACCGGTGATTTTTCATTCACTGAGGGCCTCACGAAATTTGTGATCAGCTTTTTTGGCGGCATTCTGGTCGGACTATTTGCTGGCCTACTTTTCGTCAAATTACGAACGTTTCTGGTGAATCAATCCATGGACACCACCAGCGTGATTGTGCCTTTCAGCTTAATGACGCCGTTTGCCATTTATTTGATCTCTGAAATCCTCGGCTGTTCCGGTATTTTAGCGGTGGTTTCCGCTGGGATCATGCATGGTATCAACCAAAGCCAATTAAAGCTGACTTCCACCAACGTTCGCTTGGTTACCAATGCCACCTGGCAAATTGCTGCTAACCTGTTAAATGGTATCGTCTTCGTTTTGCTGGGGGTCACTTTACCAACTGTTATTGCCCAAATCATGCCCTATTCTGACATTCTCATCTTAGAACTTGGCTTATTTGGTGCTGGGATTTATCTGTTAATGGTCGTCATTCGGTTTCTATGGGTCAAATTCAATCTGGTTCAAACCCACCATCACCAAGACGCCACTTTAAAAGAAGCCTTATTAACAGCAATCGGCGGCGTCCATGGCACGATAACCTTGTCAATGGCGTTATCCCTGCCATTGACAGCGTTTGGTAAGTCCTTTCCTTATCGAAGTCAGTTGATCTTCGTGGCCACAATTGTGATTTTACTCAGCCTGTTGGTTCCAACAATTATCTTGCCGGCTTTGCTGCCTCAAAAGAACGATCAAGATCAGGGAACTTTCAAAAAATATCAAGGTGAAATGGTGGCTTATGCGATCTCCAAAGTCAAATCAGATGGCACTATCTCACTGGTGGACCGCAATTACATCATCGATATGCTCAACAGTCAAAAGAACAACCGGGCAACCAACCGGACCGAAATTCGTAATATCATGACCCATGCCAGAGAAATTGAAGCCCAAGTCGTTGTCGATGCATTGAATGAAGGCAAGATCTCCCAACAGTTTGCAAATATTTTTTCGAGAAGAATGGTTGCTGCATCCGGCCGGAGTTCCGGCTTTTGGACAAGGATCAAATATCTGATCCGCTTACAAACTCACCGGTTCAAGAAGCGAAAAGTTTCCAAAAAAGAAGTCAAACGCCGAGTCCAACAATATAACGCCCGAAGTCAGGGAAACCGCGGATCAGAAAAGTTTAACCGGCTGGTCGAAAAAGGTAAACAAATCCGTCAGATGAGCTTGCTGATCGAAGAAATGGCGTTCGAAAGGGTGAATGATTATCTGGATAGCATTGAAACGGCTCATAACACCGCTTCAGTCAATTTTGTCAGGAACGGGTATAATTTTCCGTCACCTACGCTTCGACAACTCAGATGAAGCCAATGGCCGGCGAGAAAGCCTGCTAATTCAGGCCTTCCAATATGAGTACACATATGTGGCCGATGCCTTCAGAACGGAGAAGATTTCGCGAAATATTTCAGACCAGTTGAATCAAAGCATTTCGACGGATCAGATGGTCTTCATGCAGGACAATGGGCAAAGCTAAGT
Source organism: Lentilactobacillus dabitei (assembly GCF_019061365.1). Classification (GTDB taxonomy): domain Bacteria; phylum Bacillota; class Bacilli; order Lactobacillales; family Lactobacillaceae; genus Lentilactobacillus; species Lentilactobacillus dabitei. Next base: position 12,469 of record NZ_JAHPPD010000007.1, on the reverse strand, counting down.
AGTTAGAACCCAACATATAAGTCTCAGCAGCCAAAAAACATGCTACTCCGATTATTAACCGCTTAGCTTCACACTCTGATTAAACATGTTCAGCCAAGCAGGAACTTACATATAAGCACTTACTGGCAAAACTCCAAGCCCAGGAGTTTTCCCAGTAAGCGACTTATATTCCAGTTCCTAACCGCTTAGCTTCACACTCTGACGTTTACATCCCCACCCCAATTGACTATACTTGACACTATAATTGTTTTGGTAGGTGAAAAAATGAAAATAACACTACTGGCGACCAGTGATACTCATGGGTTTATCGAGCCAACCAATTACGTTGATTCAGGCTCGGATAAGCCATTTGGATTACAACGAGATTGCACGGCCATCAACACATATATTCAACAACATCCCGATGAAAAAATCATCTTAATCGACAATGGCGACTTCCTTGAGGGGTCGCCTATGGCATATTATGTCGCCAAGAAGGCTGACCAACAGGATCAAGAATCGTTCATTTCGGCATACAACCAAGTCGGTTATCAAATTGGCACGATCGGCAATCACGAATTCGATTACGGGCTAAATTACCTGAACTTCATGATGCAGCACTCAAATCGGCATTTTGTGTGTGCCAACATCGTGGATAATCATAATGAACCCTTATTGGCAGATCCGTATACAATTATCGATGTTGCCAATGTGAAGGTCGGCTTTTTGGGATTAACGACCACCAGTACAAAAAAATGGAAAAACGTGAACGACCTCAACGACTTCAACTTAATTTCAGAGCTTGACGCGTGCAAACGGTACGTGCCAGAACTCAGAAAGAAAGCAGATATCGTAGTTGTCGTCTATCACGGCGGCTTTGAACGCGACCATACCGGCAATTGGAACGATATTAACCCAGGTGAAAACCGCGGTTATGATATTCTCCAACACATTGACGGCATTGACGCCTTCGTTTCCGGCCATCAACACCGAAAAATAGCGAGTCGGCTATTTAACGTGCCAATCATCCAACCAGGATCCCGCGGTGAGTTTCTTGGCAAAATCTCCTTCAATGTCTCCAATAAGGATCATCAAATCACCCGAACCAACTCCGAACTGATTAGTGTCAGTGACAGCGATCCTGACGAAAAAATCGGTGAAACCATTTCTGCGTTATCCGAGCATCTCCAACACTGGCTTGATGAACCATTATCTAAGATCAAGGGGAGTCTCACATTCGACGACCCATTCAAGGCCCGCATCAATGAAACAGCATTTATTGAATTTATTCAAAAAATCCAAATGGATAAAATGGGGACCGACATCTCCGCAACTGCTCTTTATAATAACGAAGCACATGGCTTTGAAGATCCAATCACAATGCGTAATATCATCACCAACTACGTCTATCCGAACACGCTCGTCAAATCACGGATCACCGGTGCGGATTTACGGGCGGCTCTAGAAGTCAGTGCAAAATACTTTGATGTCAAGCACGGCCAAGTGGTGGTCAACGAACAGTTCATGTTTCCAAAGGAGCGTTTCTATAACTACGACATGTATGAAGGCATCGACTACACCTTAAATATTTCCAGACCAGTCGGCAATCGCGTGACGGAATTAAAATATCATGGCGAAGATGTCAGCGATGATCAAATATTCTATATTGCCTTAAACCGGTATCGGGCAAGTGGTGGCGGCCATTATCCGATGTTTACCCGAGACAAAATTGTTGCTGGCAGCTATACAACAATTAGTCAAGTGATTCTGGAATACCTCCAAAAGCATCCGGTGGTTGAAGCAACCAATAATCATAATTTTAAAATTATTCCCAAGTAATTTGGGCATTCATTTTCAAACAATCAGAATAGATATGAATTCAGGAAGATTGAGCCGAACGGTATCTTGATTCCGGAATTTAAAACCGTGCATTCCAAACAATCAGAATGCACGACTTTTTTTACTTAATTTTTGAGATCAAATTGCTGTTCGGCTTAATCTTGCGCCATACTAAGAAGCCGCTGGAACCTCAGCAATCTTTGTCCGATTTAACAAAACTGAACTGGTGACCACTGACAACGAGCTAAGTGCCATTGCCAGGCCTGCTAATTCAGGGCTCAGTGTCATCCCAATGAAGTAGAACACCCCGGCCGCAACCGGAATACCCAACACATTGTAGACGAACGCCCAAAACAGATTGAGTTTGATCCGATTAAACGTCTTCTCACTCAACTCCAAGGCTTTGTATACGTCTCGCAGATCGTTCTTAACGAGGACGATCCCACCGGATTCAATCGCAATATCGGTTCCGGATCCCATGGCAATCCCAACATCGGCGGTACTTAAGGCGGGGGCATCATTAATCCCATCCCCAACGAAAGCCACTTTGCCAAACTGCTGGAAATTCTTAACTTGGTTGGCTTTATCTGCCGGCAACACGTTTGCAACCACTTCATCAATGCCGACTTGATCCGCGATAGCTTTAGAAACCGCCAAGTTATCCCCAGTTAACATCACTGTTTTGAGTCCTTGAGACTTAAGAGCGACAATGGCTTCCTTAGAGGTTGCCTTGGGCGCGTCTTGAATCGCAATCAACCCAACAATTTGAGTGCCTTGGCCAACAAAGACGACCGTTTTGGCTTGCTGCTGCAAGGTGGTCATTTTTGATTTAAGAGCATCACTGACTGTCACATCAGCCAGTAATTTATCGTTGCCAACAAACGCGCTTTCACCATCAATATTGGCTCGCACGCCCTTACCCTCAATTGCCTGAAAATGCTGGGCGGGACTCATCGGAACGCCTGACTGGTTGGCTTTCTTGATAATTGCCGTTGCCAAGGGATGCTCTGATGATTGCTCTAGGCTGGCTGCGAGCTGCAACACTTTATTGGCATCCCCAATCACATCCGTGACTTGCGGCTTGCCAACCGTAATCGTTCCAGTTTTATCGAAGACAACCGTTTTAACATCATTGACGGCTTCAAGGACCTCGCCGTTTTTAATGAGGATTCCCATTCGAGCACTGCGGCCGGTTCCAACCATCAGTGCCGTTGGCGTTGCAAGTCCCAGCGCACATGGGCAGGCAATCACAACGACTGATACGGCAAAAATCAATGAATTGGCAACGCTGGCCCCGATGAGGACGTACCATACCAAAAATGTGAGAATCGCAATCATCAGCACAAGCGGGACAAAGATTTCCGACACTTTATCGGTTAACCCTTGAATGGGCGCATGACTGTTTTGGGCTTTTTTCACTAACTCAACAATCTGAGCCAACATGGTATTTTGTCCCACTTTGCCCGCTCTAAAGGTAAAGGTTCCGGTTCCATTAACAGTTGCCCCAACGACTGAATCACCAACTTTTTTCTCAACCGGCATACTTTCACCGGTAATCATCGATTCATCAATTGTTGACGAGCCGCTCACAATTTGACCATCAACAGCGATCTTTTCGCCGGGTCGGACTTTGATGACGTCACCAACGACAATTTCAGACAATGGTAGCTTAATCACCCTGCCGTCACGCACAACCTCGGCATCTTTAGCCTGAAGGTTGACTAACTTTTCAACGGCGTTTGAGGCATTGTTACGCATTCGTTCTTCAAAAACCTGACCGAGTAACACAAAGGTGGTCACAAAGGCCGCACTTTCAAAGAAAACCGGCTGGTTGGTCGCCATCGCGTAAATACTATATACGTAAGTAGTTGTTGTTCCAACAGCAACCAAGGTATCCATGTTCGAATGATGTTTTTTAAACGATGCCCAAGCACTTTGGAGAAACGGCCCGGCGGCAACCATCATGACAACCGTTGTCAACGCCAGCATCGTCCATTCGCCCCCTGGCATCATCCATCCAAACGGTTTGAGGATCATTTCCACCAGCATTGGCAGCGAAAATACGAGTGAAATCCAAAAACGTTTCGTAATGGTCATTAACCCACCTCAACTTTCCCACTGAACATATCCATTCCACAACTGAAGCTGAATTCACCAGTCTTATCCGTTGGCACTTGGACGGTTTTGGTTACATTAATTGGCAGTTCTTCCGAAAAATTGAGTGCCTCGGAATGAACCACATCCAAACATCCCTGGTCACTTGTTCGAGCAAAGTTAATCTCTGCTGGCACCCCCTGCTTAAATTTAATCACACAGGGCTCGTAGCCACCGGCAACTGTCACGTTTATTGTTTGTTTATTCTCATTCATCATTGATTCCTCCATTTATTTAATGACTAATTTACCGTGGAACATATCCATCCCACACGCCCACTGAAATTCACCAGCGTTACTCGTATCAACGTTAATTGCCTGCTGCTGATTTTGCGGCAGGGCTTGGTTAATCCCAAAGTCCGAGAAAACAACCCGATCCAAACAGGATGATGAATCTTTCCGGGTAAAGTTCAAGGTTGCGGGAATGCCCTTTTTTAAAACCACAACTTCCGGTGAATAGCCGCCCTTCACTTCTACATCAACAATCTGGCAGTCATCGTTCACTTTCGCATCTACTTTGGCAACGTCGTGCTTCCCAAAGAACCACCAACCAATAAACGCAATCATCATAAGTCCAAGCACTAATACAATTATCTTCAAGTTCCCATCTCCGTTTCTGTTTTAAATTTACATGTGTAAACTTTAATTGTATCTATCATATTCTTGAAAGTTACACTTGTCAACTCAAGTTTAAAAAATAGCCAAAAAAATGAGGTCACTATTTCCATCATTTGGAAATACAACCTCATTTTTTGGATTAGGCCAGTGATTACGCGCCCCGACCTGCTTTTTTTAATTTCTTCTTTTTTTCAGCCCCGACATACGCAATTGCTTTAAAATCACGAATAGAGGTGACTTTGATTTTGCCTGGATAGGTTAACTCATCCTCAATCTGATCCTTGACTTGCTTAGCCAGCTTCTGATTTTGCTGATCATCCAACTGCTTTGGATCAACCACAATCCGAATTTCCCGGCCAGCTTGAATGGCATAGCTTTCCTTAACGCCCTTCTTTTCGCTGGCAATGCGTTCCAAGTTCTTCAGACGGTTCACATACTCTTCAACAGATTCACTCCGAGCACCCGGACGGCCACCAGAAATTGAGTCCCCGGCAGCAACCAAGTGAGCGATTGGCGTTGTCACATCGACATCCCCATGGTGAGAAGCAATGGAATTAACAACTTGTGGATCCTCATTGTAAGCTTCAGCAATCTTAACCCCAAGTTCAACGTGGGTGCCATCAACTTCACGATCAATGGCCTTCCCAATATCATGGAGTAAGCCGGCGCGCTTGGCGATCTTGACGTCAAGCCCGAGCTCGGCAGCCAGCAAGCCAGAAATATCGGCAACTTCCACGGAATGATTCAGAACGTTTTGACCATAACTGGTTCGATATTTCAAACGACCAACAATCTTGAGCAGATCTGGATGCATCCAACCAATGTGAAGCGAGCCAACCACTTTTTCACCGGTTCGCCGCAATTCATTACTCAAATCCTGTTGAGCAATATCAACTTGATGTTCAATCGATTGCGGATTAATTTGCTCAGTCACCAGCAGATTTGAAATGGTCGTCTTCGCAACTTCTCGCCGCAACGGATCTTGCGTAACGACATGCAATAAGCATGGATCATCTGGATCAAACACCAGATCTACACCAGTCAGGGTCTCAATATAGCGAATGTTCTGAGACTCACGGCCAACCAATTTTTGCTTCGTATTCACATCTGAAATTTGAACGGAATGTTCAATATGTTCCCGTGGAATATCCAATGGGGCCCGTTGAATGGCGTCAACGGCCATGATTTTGGCCATCCTTGGCGCATTCACCTGAGCTTCATCATCTTGATATTTCAGTTCAACGTCTTTTTCACGGTCCAATGCAATTTTAAGTTGGTCCAAAACTTGTTGTTTAGCCTGGTCAATTGAAAGGTTGCCCCGTTCTTGCAAAGTGGCAATCCGCTGTTTAGCTAAGCCAGCCGCTTGTTGATCCAACTTTTCAATGGCTGTTTTTAGATCATTCAAATCTGTTTGGCGCTCAGCCAGCTTTTTGTGGAGCTCATCCAAGCGCTCCGAGGTCTGAGTTAACCCGTTTTGGCGTTGATCAATCCGGCTTTGACGGGTCACATTGTCCGTTTGATAACTATCAAGTTCTTCTTCAATAGAATCCTTGTATTCTTGCGTTTGTTGTTCGCCATCAGCAATGATTTGTTCGGATTTTTCTTTTGCTTCTAAATTTGCTTTTTTAATTAATTGTTCAGCAGTTGCCTTGGCATTATTAATTTCTGTTTGATGTCGGCGTTTCTGTGCCTGAACTCCGGCGATGGCCCCCGCAATGCAGGCAATCACCCCAAGTATGACGTAAATCAAGTGCAGACCTCCTTTCGAAAAACAGTTCTAGCATTATTTTAACATATTCAAACCGTTGACGCGGCAAAAAACGGTGACTGTTTCACCCTACCTCAGCTACTTGACATATTTTGCCAAAAACTGTTTCACCGTGTCCCGATACAATGTCGGATGTTTCTGGTAAGAATCAGCATGGCTGGCCCCAGGCACAATCAGCAGTTGCTTTGGACCTTTATCAGCCCGATACAGTGGATACACCATCTTAGTGGGGACAAAGTGATCCTTGGCGCCATGAATAAATAACATTGGCCGCTGATTTTTCTTAACCTGATTCAACGCACTAGCCTGTTTAAAGGAATACCCGTTCTTCGCGTGGTTAATTAAACTGACGATCCCGACCAGCGGAAATTTTGGTAGGTGATACAGTTCCTTGGCTTGATAAGCAACCTCATCATAAACATCGGTATAACCGCAATCTTCAACAAAGGCTTTTACTTGTTTGGGGAGGCCATTAACCCCACTCACCATCATGGTTGCGGCCCCACCCATACTGGTGCCGAACATGACAATTTGCGAATTTGGCCCATTTGTGGCAATGACCTTCTGGATCCATTTAACATAGTCCAAACGATCCGGCCAACCGTATCCGATGTAATTTCCTTGGCTATCGCCGTGACCCCGGGCATCTGGTAACAGGACATTATACCCAAGCCGATGGAACATGCAGGCATAAGCAAACATCTTGTCCTTATTCCCCATGAACCCATGCGCAATCAATACGGTCTTCTGGGTTGGCTTGGCAGCTGAAATATAATTGGCATCCAAAATCAAATGACGCGTAGCCGACACCTCGTACCAGCGCTTTTTGGTGACATGCTGGTACCACTCGTGGGCTGGGTATTGGGGATTGTTGCGAGTAATCCGATGCGACTTGCTTAAAAACGACTTGGGAGCCGGCACAACGGCTACTTGATAGAAATAGAGGCCGGCGCCAAATAAGCCAAGCGTTACCAGCGCCACAACGGAGCTACAAGCAATAATGATTTTCGTTCGTTTTTTCATGAATTCACCCACCTGTCTAAGTTCACTGTCCACCATATTAACATATTTAACAAATGAAGCCCGTGCATTTTGTCAACCACGAAAATGAAGTATAATGAAATTAACGAACAGGACGGTGATTACATGTTTCCAGAACGATTACGCGCATTAAGGAAAGGTCAACACCTTACTTTGGCAGATTTGGCAGAGGATTTAAATGAGGAGTTCCATCAAACGAAAGAAACCCACGACCTGAACACCCCATCCCAGATTGGTAACTGGGAGCGAGGGGTCAGAACGCCTTCTTATGTAGAAGTTCAAAAATTAGCCAAGTTTTTCGACGTCACGATGGATTACCTGACCGGCTTGGCCGAAAACAATACGTATGATCTGGCAAAATTATTTATATCAGATAAAAGTTTGTTATTTAATGGCGAGCAGCTTAATTCAAAAGACCGCTACGAAATCTACCAACTGATTTCCGGCTATGTCCATGGAATGAACAGCCGCGCAGAAAAGCCCGGGTCACAATTGCATCAAGAGGAATTGGATCTGGGGCAATAACCGATTGAAGTCGGTTTGGCTAACTGGTGAAGGACCCGTGTAATCTGGATGGTTAATCAGCCATCACTCACCCATTTCTCCAAGCATCACCAACAATCCCCAGCAGCTCACTAGCACAAAAACCACAATCACAACGCAACTCCAAATCATGTGTAATTTATTTTTCTGAACAATCGCCACGACTAACCAGGCAATTAGCACCAACAAAATCAACAACAATATTCCGGTAACCATCATAACCACGCTTTCCAACAAATCGTCATTTAGGAGTTCTCATGCTAACCAATAAACAAAAAAAGAAACTACTCAAACACAAATCCGGCCATAAGACATCCCCCGAGAACAGCTATATCACGCAAATGCTGAACTATCGAGAGATGTTTTCAGATTATCCACAAATCAAATTTCTGATTAATAACATCATCGAAAGCGATCACTTGATTAAGTCCGGACTATTGCCCCAAGACTTACCAGAGCTCTTACTCCCAGATGATAGTCAGGACCAAATTTTTCAGCACATCAACCAAACCTTTGCCAAGGATGATCCGGCAGGTGACCACCTCTGGAATCAGCTGACCGATGCCTTACCAAAACTAGACAAATTGCTACGCTCTTATCGAGATTACTTGGAAGCACAATATGGGATATGGGCGTATATTTCTGCCCCATTTATCAAAGATCTGGCGAAGTATATTGGTCAGGACACTGCATTAGAAATCATGGCCGGCAATGGCTACATTTCAAAAGGATTAAAAGACTTAGGGGCCAATATTTATCCAACCGATAGCCTTGAGTGGGTTAATGAAAATCAAACTGGCAAGCATCAAGTTATTCCGGTAGAAAAATTAGATGCACTAGCCGCCATCAACCAATACCAAGACCGAGTTAAGTATGTCATCATGAGCTGGTCTCCAGATAAAAGCCCGATTGACGTCGACGTCTTAAACGCCATCAGGAATTCAAAAAATAACCAACTCGAATTAATTGTAATCGGCGAAAAAAATGGTGCCACAAATTCAAAGCAGTTCTGGTCACAGGCTCATTACATCAAGCCAGAAACCAGTCACCGTTTGAATCAGCACCACCAACCATTTGATTTAATTAAAGACCAGGTCTACCTAGTTGACTAATCTTGGGCAACGGTAATTTCTTAATGAGCGTTCGCTTGGGGGCCGCTTCCTTCTCGAATTGGAGAAGGAATTTTTTGATGTCCTTACCACCCCGATATTCGCCGATGTCACCACTGGTTTTGATGACCCGATGACAAGGCACCACAATTAGCAGTGGGTTTTGGGCCACTGCACTGGCAACTGCCCGAATTGCTTTGGGTTTGCCTACGTTCTCAGCTAACTGCTTATATGTGATCGTCTCACCATAGGGGATCTGCTGAATTTCAGCCCACACTTTTCGCTGTAATGGCGTTCCAAGATTACCAAAGTCCAATGGCAAATCAAAACTAGTCCGTTTTTTATTAAAATAATCCGTTAATTCATCACGATAAACACCGGTGACCGACTCGTCATACATAAATTGATATTGATAACGATTTTCTGGATAGAAATCGAAAATTTCCGACAAGAACCGCCCCGGACTGGAAACGAAGTTCAAGCCCTTATTGGTAACGGTGAAGAAAAACTTACTGTCATCAATTTCGATACTTTCCCAATAAATTTTTTTCATATATAAAATCTCCATTATACTCGTTAATCTCATTGTAGCACGTTTACCTTGACTCTCTCCACACCCATGACCACAATGGAATTAAAACTAAAAGGAGCGCCTATCATGCCAACCAAGCAAGTACTAGGCTTAAAGCAGGCCACTGATAATTTGCGGTACGATTTAAGCAAAATCAGAATCAATAAATCCGTCAGTGAATTGGTCCAAATGGGAAAAGCTGACCGAGATAAGATCCCTTTTGAAAAATTAACTCAATACAAAGCCGTTGATCGAGATATCGTCCAAGGAATCCAACACGTTGAGCGAAAACTGATTCAGGAACTGTTGCCCTTACGGCACAAACGGTTGGCGGCCTCAGCATTTTCATTTTTCCGCGGCACCGACGAGCTAATGGCGTTTGACCTGTCAAAACAGGTCTCGACAAATATTCCGGTTGTGATTTCCGGAGATGCCCATATTGGCAATTTTGGCTTCTACGCTTCGCCTGAACGCAAACTATTATTCGACCTCAACGACTTCGATGAGTCCACAATCGGCTCCTGGGATTGGGACGTCCGCCGTTTGCTTGTCAGCATTCTCCTTGCTGGCGAACAGCTGGGCTTAGACGATGATCAAGCCCAAGAAATTATGAAGTCTGCGGTGGCCACTTACCAACAGATTCTCTGTGAATGTTTTGACGACCATTCCGCAATGGAGCGCTACTACTTTTCTACTGAAGTGGAAACCTTCTTGAAGTCCGAGGTCGATGATCAACCATTGCCAAAGCTGTGGCGGAAAATTTTGACCAGTGCCTCATCCCGAGATTCGGAACGGGTGGTCAAAAAATTCACCACGATTGATAGTCACGGCCACCTTGTCTTTAAGGAGAATGCGCCCAGAACCGTTCACGTTTCCGATAAACGGTTTAAAGAAATCAGCGACCATCTTCAAAAGTACGACCAAACTGTCAGCCCCGATGTCACTGTCCTGCTGTCCCAATTTCATATCAGTGACATCGTCCGTCACAGTGTCGGCGTCGGCAGTTTTGGCACTCGCTGTTACCTTGTTCTACTGACCGCCATCGATGGCAGCCATCTGGTTCTCCAAATTAAGGAAGCATTGCAGACTCGGCGGTTCCAAGGATTTGACGTCACGACCCCTTACAGTCAAAGTGGTCCAGATAATGGTGAACGGATCGTCACTTGTCAACAGGTTCTCCAACGGGCATCCGATCCACTGCTGGGCTTCTACCATAATGCCTCGTCCAACCGCAGCTACTACGTTCGCCAATTTTGGGATATGAAGGAATCAATGGACCTCAATAAAATGGACCAGGATGATTTTGAAACTTACACCAAGATTTGCGCGCTCCTGTTAGCCCGGGGGCATGCGCAAAGCCCAACTGCTGCCATCGTTCGCGGCTATGTCGGCAAGAAGAAAAAGTTGGCCAACAGCCTCGTTGATTGGGCAGTGGCCTACGCCAAACAGGTTCATCGAGATTATGCCCAATTCTTGAAAGCTTTAGACAACCATCAGCTCGCTAAGGAGGCCGACCATAATGCATAAAGTTGTTTTTCATATTGACGATATGGACAAATGGCAGCACACACTGGGCAATATCCGTAATCTTTTGACGTTTGGCAATCAGGCTGACGAAACCTACAAGATTGTCGTCTTAGTAAACGGTGATGCCATTTTGGGCTACTTGGTGGGCAGCTTACAGGATTCAATTGCGCAGCTAACCACTAAATCGGTTGAATTTCATGCCTGCCAAAACGCTATGAATAGTCATACCATAAAAAAAGATCAGCTGCCAGCAGGGGTTCAAGTAGTCCCCGCGGGCGTCGCTGATCTGGTGGAGCTTCAAGAAGCTGGTTATTCGTATATCAAGCCTTAGCCGACTAATCGACTGACCCCAGCTTGAATTTGTTCCGGTTTGTCAACAATCTCTGACGCGTGGGCACCGATGAGTTCTGGGACATCCCCGAACCCATAAGTTACCCCTAATGTTTTCACTTGATTATGATAGCCGCCGAGCATATCGGTATCGCGATCGCCAATCATGACACTTTGTTGTGGATTGGCGTTCGCTTTTTCTAATGCGTATTTTAAGACAGCTGTTTTGGTCACCCGGGTGCGTTCATCTGAAGTAGCTCCAAATTCACCTGCAAAATATTGACCAAGCTCAAAATGTTTGGAGATTTCGTTGATCATCGGCTCCGGCTTAGCAGAAGCAATATGGAGCGTATAGCCCGCATCGTTGAGAGCTGTCAGTTCGGCCAAAATCCCGGGATAAATTGTCAACTGGAAGATACCCTCGCTATGATAGTACTCTTGATAATACTGCAGCGCCCGGGTCACATCCCCAGTTGATAAGTATGGATAATATTTTTTGATGCTCGTGATCAATGCAGGCCCGATGAACTTGCGGTATTGGTCAGCAGAAAGTTCGGGTAAGCCCATTTTGCTGACGGAATACTTGATTGATTTCACAATGCCAATTTCAGAATCCGCAATCGTCCCATCGAAATCAAAAAATAGATCTGTCATGAATATGATTCCCACTTTCTCAAATGATTAATATTCGTTCATTATTACTGGTTTGGGGGAGAAAATCAAGTGAGCGACGCAAAGCGGTTATAAGCTGGAGCCTAAGTTTCCACCACCAGAAATCCTGGGTTTGGACTTTTGGTGGTGGAAACTTAGGTGCAAGCTTATGCTTTGCGGAGCTGTCCTAATCTATATAGAAATAGGACCGCTCCGCAAAGCAATAACTTGCACATAAGCACCCTATTCAAAAATCCAAACCTGAAGTGCCCTACAATTGTTAGACAAGTAAGTCTAATGATTGTGGGGCTTTTCTTGTGACAAAATATAGTAGTCAATT
>NZ_JAHPPD010000069.1 GCF_019061365.1 Lentilactobacillus dabitei | reverse complement strand
AAGTGCCAGTGGCCTTGAAGACAATTGCGTCTCCAAGGCCACTGGCACTTTTGGTGTTTAATTAATTCTAATCTTGATCTCGAAATTCAATTGTTTCTGAATTTGTCAAAGCTTTTTTCTTTTTGGAACGACTGCGGTAAAATTCAAATCCGATAAAGATCCAACCGATTAAGCCAATGATGAGACCGGCTGTTAATCCTTCCGGCCAGAAACTAAGCTTCACAGTATGATGCCCCTTTGTCATCGGCACATACAGGAACATGTTCTCCCACATCTTAGGGGTGACGGCTTTACCGTCAACAGTTGCATGCCAACCTTTCGAATAAGGAATTGTGGTCGTTAATGCTTGATTATTAGACTTCACATTGACAGTTCCACTCATTGATCGCTCATTCCACTTATTAATCTTGAAAGGATTAGCCTTCATGTCGTTTGAAAATTGTGCAATTTTGCTATTGTGGACTTTGTACAATCTAACATCCCGTAGCATTGTACTACTTGCATTCACAAAGATCTGGATATTAATGTTGCCCGCAACTTGTTCGTTACCAATATTGGCAATAATTGTTCGTTCAGAAGGGGTAAACTGTGTTTGATTTTGACCATCAACTGAGATTGAAATTTGGCCCTTATTAAAGTTGGTTCCAAGTGTCATGTAATAAGAGGTGTTGGCTTGACCAGGGACAGTCAATATGATGTACGACAGCTCCATCATATTTTTCTTCTTCAAGATTGCGTTGTTTAATTTAGAAATCTTGTAAATATTATTGTAACGAATATGTGAGTAATTGGCTGGTTGATAGAGGCTCTTAATATTTGGATCTAAACGGTTAGCCAGTTCATTTTGATATTCGATTGGATCTGAAGCAATTTTGTTATTATTCATGCCGCTCTTTGGTGCTAAGAATCCAAGTGGTAATGCATATGGGTTCTTGTAGGTTCCAATTAACTTGTCCTGTGAAAGGAGTTCATAACTGGTTAAATCAGGTTTTCTAGTAAGTGCTGGAACGGGTTCTTTTTGTTGCTTCTTGTTTGGATTATTTTCAGGAATTTGTTGATTCATGTAATACTTCATTCCCAGCAACGAATCAGTAAACATCGTTCCGTTTGAGTAAAGAACAAAGGAATCGCCGTTTGGTTGCCCAATGTGCTTAAAGAATTGAGAAGTGTTGGCCTCAAGGGTTGAAGAAAAGATTGAGCCACCGTTAAAGTCAGCAGCAAATGCGTCGTTCTTGGTCCGGGCAAAAGTTGTGCCAATCCGGTAGAAGCTCTTATCCTTTTGTTTAACTTGGTTAACTTCCTTACGAAGCATCTTGGTATAGGTTGTAAAATCATGACTCTTTAGATAATCTAAATTGTTGAGCGAAGTGACCATGTTAAGACCAGCTTCACCAGCCATCACGACGAAAACGGTGACGGCTAACAATAGGCTTTGTTTATAGATGGCACAGGCAATAATGACACCCGCACTGATAACAAGGAAAACACATCCCCAGATAAAGTTATCTGAGTGCAGATATTCGAAATGCTTTTTGAATATGCCCACGTAAGCGACTCCCAGAACGATAAGACCCATCACGATTGAGAACCGCTTGGAATCAAGGCCTTCCTTTAAGATATGCAGGAAGGCGCTAAAGGCAGTTACAATCATCAAGAATGAGAAGAGATATGAGAATCTAAATGTGTACCAAACTGGTAGCTGCCAGCCGTGCCACAAAAGATCAAGCGGCTGGAAAACCATGGACAGAATCATAAACGCGGTCAGTCCAAGGTTGGCAAAGCGGACGTTTTTCTTGATACTTGAAATAAAGAAGTAATAAACAAATAAAATAACAACGATACTACCTACAAATATATTTGCGGTTCCACTTGGCAATTGTTTGAAATCAACGGAACCGTTGAAAAATTTACCAAGCATGTCAAGCGGATTGTATTCAAAGCGAATTTGGAACTGGTTTCTGGTATAATGAGTTTTTCCGGCAAGTAGCGAGAAGAAAGTTGGAATGAGCAGCCAGGCCGTTAACATTGCACTCAAAACTGACGCCTTAATCCATTTAACAATGATGTGAAAGTATTTACTGGTATCGACCGGATAAGCCCTAGCAATGCCGTAAATGACCATATAAGCGGTGAGAAATAAAGCAATCATCCAACCCATGTAATAATTAATGATAAACATGATCGTGAGTGCGACAACGTAAAGTACACTTGATTTATCATGAAGGACTCTCTGAAATCCTAAGAAAATAATTGGTAGGATAATCGCTGCATCAATCCACAATGTGTTGAATTGGTTAGCAATCATCCAGCCCATCAGTGCGTAGGCGGTTGAAAACCCAACCACTGACCAGCTAACGTATTTCTTGGATTGAATCAAGAAATACCCAAAACTTAAGCCACTGAGTGCGTATTTGAGCAAGGTGATGATTGCAATTACACTAGGCAACTTTGAAAGTGGGAACAGCAAGATTAGTAAGTTTAAAGGACTCATTAAGTAATAACTCCAAGTCCCGATCATCCCACCACCCAGCGCGTTGGCAAAAGAATAAATAAAACCGCTTGGGTTATGTAAGAGGGTGTCTCGGTAGTGGGCAAAGAAATCAATATACTGTTGGCCCATATCAACCGTCATGATCGATGAATTGCCAAACGGCGCAAAACGGCGATAAATGAAGTAACAGGTTGCAATTGCGAGGGGCACCAAAAAACACATGGCGTAAATAATGAATCGTTTTGTCTTTTTGACTTTCATATACAACGTCCTTTTCTAAAAAATAAATATCATTGTTTAGAATATCATAATTAATTAAAGAATGGGGAACGGTTCTAGTTTTTACGGTAAAAATTTGATAGAATTGATTCCATAGCAAGGAGTAAATATCGTGAAAATTTTTAAGAAAAGAAACAAAAGAATAAAAAAGGGTAAGGCGGCATCCCTGCCCTTTCGAATCAATATTATCTTCATTATTGTTGGTATCTTGTTTGTTGCATTATTAACTCAACTGGCCTATCTGCAGGTCATGTATGGCGCTAAATTTAAGGCGGAAGTGAATCGATCCGACACGTCTGTTGTCAACGGCAATGTTCAACGGGGAATGATTTATGATTCCACTGGCCATATTCTGGTTGGTAATTCAGCTCATCAAGCCATTGTGTATACAAAGGGTGTCAATGATCTGACAACCGATCTCTACCGGACGGCCAATCGTTTAGCGGACTATATCACAGTTTCAACCTCAAGCTTAACGAAACGTCAGCTTGCTGATTACTATTTGTCGGACGCAAATAGACTATCAGCGGTCGAAAAGAAAGCGCCTGGAATTTCTTCTGGAGACAGTGAAGATGTGATGTATGATAAGGCCGTCAGTTACGTCGAGAAGATGAATCCTGACACTTTTAGCCATGCAACCAAAGTGGCGGCCACAATCTTCGCAAAAATGAGTGGTGCTTATCAATTATCAACTGTTAATATCAAGGATAGTGGGGTTACTCAGAGAGAAGTTGCCGAAGTTGGTGAACATCTTGCAGATATGCCTGGGGTGAACGTTGGAACTAGTTGGAGCCGAAATTATCCAAATGGTCAGTCGATTCAAGGAATTACCGGGACGGTATCTAATGAAAAGACTGGGCTACCTAGTGATCGCGTGAATGAATTACTCGCTCAAGGCTACTCACGTAACGATAGTGTCGGCCAAAGTTACTTGGAACGGCAATACGAGCCGGTTCTTCGTGGGACTAAATCTCAGACCCAGATCGTTTTAAACAGTGATAACCAGATTAAGAAAGAAATTAAAAAGTACGGTGGTCAAAAAGGGGACAACCTTCAATTAACCATTAACGCCAAATTCCAAAAGGATCTTCAATCCTTGGTTCGTTCTGCAGAGTCTGGTGCTGGCGGAAACTCAACCGGAACTTACGCGGTTGTCATGAACCCCAATAATGGGGCTATCATCGGAATGGGTGGGGTTAACCGGAATCCTAAAACCTCGAAGATCACTGATAACATTCTGGGAACAATCAACAGTTCAATTGTAATGGGGTCAGTTGTCAAAGGGGCAATGGTTTCTGGTGCTCTTATGGATGGCGTCATTACACCAACTAACAGCACCTTAACCGATCAACCGATTACCACCGGTGGGGTTAAAAAATCTTCATGGTTTAATCATAGTGGTAATGCAAACATTGCCGTGGATGCCAGTGGCGCACTGGAAGTATCTTCAAACTCTTACATGATGCAATTGGCTATGAAGGAAGGCCATTTCAATTATGTTGAAGGCGGTGCACTGACAATGAGTCCGAACGTGTTTAATACCATGCGAGGCTACTTCAACCAGTTTGGCCTTGGGATTGATACGGGAATCGATATTCCTGGTGAATCCACTGGACTTAAAGGTAAGAGTGGCAAATCTCACATTGGGAGTGCATTGGATTTAGCTTTTGGTAACTATGATGCCTACACCACCATGCAGGTTGCGCAATACATTTCCACGGTCGCCAATGGTGGTTACCGGATTGCCCCCCACGTTGTTCAATCAATCAGAGGAACCACGAAGGACGGTAAGCTGGGTCAGGTCAAGGCCACTGTTATGCCAGATGTTTTGAATCATATCGACATGACCCAATCACAACGAGCCGTCGTTAAGAAAGGCTTGTATGATGTGGTTCACGGAACCAACACGTACAAGACTGGTGGCGAACTTGATACGATCAAACCGGAGATTTCCGCTAAGACTGGTACAGCTCAGACATTCTACAATGGTAACGAAACCGTTACTTTGAGTTTGGCTTCCTATGCGCCGTCAACTCACCCACAAGTTGTGGTTGCCCTCGCAATGCCTAATTTAGGGGTAAATGCTGAGAGTAACAATATGCAGTTAGCTAAGAAAATTTACGCTGCTTATTGGAAGGATGTTCAATCAACTTCAACTGTTAAGTAAAAACACTTAACATTTATTGATTTAATCCTAGTAATTTTACAAGATTGATGATAAAATGTTTTAAGTTAAGGCTAATAGAGTAGCTGTATTAATAAAAAGTTTGGAGGTAGTATTCCATGCGAGTACACATTACTTTGGAATGTACAGAATGCCACGAACGTACTTACTTATCTAGCAAGAACCGTCGTAACAACCCCGACCGTTTGGAGCTTAAAAAGTATTGTCCACGTGATCGTAAAGTGACATTACATCGAGAAACCAAATAAGGCTTGGGTAAATAACCCAAACCTTTTTTATATTCACGAGCAATAATTAATTAAGCAAAAAGAAATGTTGGTGATATCGTGAGTGAACAAGATTTAAGTAAGCCACAACTGAGAAAAATTCAAGCCCAAAAAATTGAAGAATTCTTTCAACGCAAGGATGCAGCTGAATTGATTACCAACCTAGAATCCCGACTTTATACCGATCCTGATTATTTAAACAGTCAAATAGTTGGCATTACACTTAGTATGCCGGGAGAGCTAGACACATCACCAATCATCAAACATTCACTACAAAATGATAAACAAGTTGTCGTTCCACGAACTTTACCTCATCGACAAATGGAATTTGTACTGCTTGAGGAAGATACGTATCTGTCTCAAACGCCCTTTGGAACCCGTGAACCAGTGGGTGGAGAAATTATTGACAAAACAGACATTGATGCTTTAATTGTTCCGGGGTTAGCGTTTTCTAAGAATCATTATCGAGTGGGGTTTGGAGGGGGCTTCTATGACCGATACCTTGCTGATTTTGTTGGTAAGAGTATCTCATTAGCATTGCCACCACAACTATATGAACGACCCAGATGGCCGGTAGAACCTCACGATATCTTAATTGATAAAATTATTTATTGAACTCTTTTCATGCAAGGAGATACAATGAGCAAACTAAAAGATAAGCCGTTTGTCACGTATGGGTTGCTCGCAATCATGGTGGTTGTGTTCCTAGTGATGACTGCAATGGGTGGCACTACTAATCCAAATATATTGGTTGAATTTGGCGCCAAGTATAATCCCGCCATTCGTGCCGGGGAATATTGGCGGCTGATTACCCCGATGTTTATTCACATCGGTTTTACCCACATTCTAATGAATGGCATTACGTTATATTTTATCGGCGAGTATGTTGAGCAATTATTCGGTCATTGGCGATTTCTATTGATTTTTCTAGTGTCTGGAATTGTTGGTAATCTTGCCAGCTTCACATTTAGTTATGGATTATCGGCAGGTGCCAGCACGGCAATTTTCGGCCTCTTTGGTGCCTTTATGATGCTCGGAGAAAGTTTCTCCAAGAATCCTGTCATTACATCAATGGCCAAAACATTTTTACTGTTTATTGTCTTGAACATCGGAACTGACTTATTTGTTCAGGGAATTGATATTGCCGGTCATATCGGTGGCTTAGTCGGCGGATTCTTGGTGGCATACGTTGTTGGCGTGGGCTTTGCGAAAGTGAGTCCAGTTAAACGAGGAATTGCTGGCGTGATGCTCGTTATCATTTCCGTTGGGCTCTTTATTCTAGGAATGCAGGGAAATCTTTAATATTTTTCAAATTTGAAAGAAATTTTAATTGGGATGTGAGATAATGAAAACGCTATATGATGTTCAACAATTACTCAAAAAGTTTGATATTTATGTCTATGTTGGCAAGCGACTTTGGGACATTGAGGTCATGGCGTTGGAGTTGGATCATCTTCATGATGCTCAATTAATTACGCATAAGGAATTTATTCAAGCTAAGTTGATATTAAATCGAGAACATCGTGTCGAAGAAAAAAAGGAAAGTAGGGGTAACAACATTGGCAAAGAAACTGATCGGAATTGATTTGGGCGGGACCACAACAAAATTTGCATTCATTGACCAATCTGGAAATATTTTAACAAAGTGGCGAATCCCCACTGATATCAGTAATGCAGGCAGTAATATTGTTCCAAATATTGTTCAATCTATTGCAAATCAAATGCGCAAGGATGATTACAATTCCAATGACTTCTTGGGGATTGGAATGGGAACTCCCGGAGCTGTTGATCGTGAAAAAGGAACCGTTGTCGGTGCCTACAACTTAGGCTGGGAAATTGTGCAACCGGTTGGCGCCACAATTTCTGCTAATCTTCAATTGCCAGTTTTCATCGATAATGACGCTAACAGCGCCGCTTTGGGCGAGTTCTGGAAAGGTGCAGGTTATAAAGCAAAAGATGTTGTCTTTGTCACTTTAGGAACCGGTGTTGGTGGCGGGGTGGTTACAAACGGCCATCTTGTTCATGGAATTAATGGTGGTGCCGGTGAAATTGGTCATATTACCGTTCAACCTGGTGGCTATCTTTGTACCTGTGGCAAACGCGGTTGCTTAGAGCAATACGCTTCAGCAACTGGTGTCGTTCGACTGGCGAAAGATTTAGCCAAACAATTCACTGGTAAGTCACGAATCATTGAATTAATTGATAGTGATGAGGGATTAACTTCCAAAATGGTCTTTTATCTCGCTGATAATGGGGACATTTTGGCAAACCAAATCGTTGACAAAGTTTGTTCATATCTTGGGTTAGCATTGTCAGATGTTGGGAACATCTTAAATCCAGAAAATATCATTATCGGTGGTGGTGTATCTAACGCTGGCAACACCTTATTGCAGCCAACCACTCGTTATTTCCAAGAAAATGCCTTTCCATCAGTCCGAGATTCAACTAAACTAAAACTAGCACAACTTGGTAATGATGCCGGGGTGATTGGTGCTGCTTCATTGGCACTCCCACAATAGTCGGTTTCGTCCCAGTTGACATTAACAATAAAGTAAAGGTAAAGGGATGGTATTACAAGTGATAGTAGGAGCAGTTAATCCAAATATCGTGATGTCGATTATTTTGATTATTATTTTAGGTGTGTGGCTGTGCTATACACTTTATCAAAATGTACGAGTGAAAAAAGCAGCTACATACTTATCCAACGATGAATTTCAAAAGGGCATGAGAAAAGCACAAGTGATTGACCTACGTGAGTCCAAAAGCTTTAAGGATGGTCACATTTTAGGTGCCCGTAACGTGCCGTTTTCAACGATTCGAAATTTTTATAGTCAAATCCGGTCTGATTTACCCGTTTACTTGTATGATCAGGGCAAAACTATTAGTAAAAGGGCTGCCTTGTTCTTAAGCAAAAAGGGTTACCGAGAAATTTATATTCTGAAAACCGGTTACCAAAATTGGAACGGTAAGGAAAAGAAAAATAATATTTAACTGATTTGTGGATTCTAATGCAAATTTGGGTTGAATATACTAAATGAGGCTGGCAGCAAAACAATCGTTTTGTTCCAGCCTCATTTCAAAATGTTTTAGAATGTCAATCGTGCTTAGCTTAGAATCGCATGTGCTTTAAATTAACCATGGTGAGCGGCACGGCTCTTACGAAGCGCCCTACGACGGTTCTCTTCAAACTTACTTTCTTCATCCTCAATGGGATCGACCACCGCTTTTTTAAAAGTCATTAATGCAGCTAAACCTGCAGTGACTGTTCCAACGACACCAACTATGAGACCACTTGTAAAATGTTTCATTTCAAACCCTCCAATGCAACTTGATACTTTCATTATGCGTTATTTGGGTTCAGAATTCTAGTTAATTGATTAATTATTGTACGGATTATTGGAGGTTGTTATGAAAATTGATACAAAAATAATTGCCCATCGCGGTAGTAAAGGGACCCGGCCTGAAAATACATTAGTGGCATTTCAAGCTGCAATTGACGACGGTTGTGATGGGATTGAAACTGATGTTCATTTTTCCAAGGATCATCAATTGATCATCATGCATGATGAAACGGTGGATCGAACAACTAATGGACATGGACTCATTCATGAAAAGAATCTTTCAGAATTAAAACACCTTGACGCCGGGATCCGATTTTCTGATGAATTTAAAGGAACTAGAATTCCAACTTTACAAGAAGTCGTTGAACTGCTCGTTCAAAACAATTTCCAAGGTGTTTTTAACCTTGAATTAAAAACCAACAAAATTCAATATCCAGGCATTGAGCAGGCGGTTTATGAATATTTTTCAGCAATAGATTATCCGTTTCAGCTAATTTATTCCAGTTTCAATGCGCAATCATTGGAAATTCTGAACAACATTGATCCCCAAGCTTATCGGGCAAAGCTATTCAAAACGGCTGCCAAACAAGCCAAAGCACTTAAAAAGAATCGGTTGATTGAGGATTTTCATCCAGATATTTGCTGGCTTAAACGCCACCCATTCTTCGCTGCTGCTAAACATCTTCGCCCATGGACGGTTAATTCAACGGAGGATATGCAATATTGTTTTGAGCGCAACATGGCGGCCATTATCACGGATTATCCGGCAAGAGCCGTCCAATTACGCAAGGAAATGCGGGGTGAGTAAAATGAAAAAAGTTCTGGCAATCGTTGGACCGACTGCAGTTGGTAAAACTGCCATGTCAATTAAAGTTGCTCAAAAGTTTGAGGGTGAAGTCATTTCTGGCGATTCTATGCAGGTTTACCGAAAGTTGGATATTGGAACCGCTAAGATTACTGACAGCGAAAAACAAGGGGTGCCTCACCATTTAATTAATATTCGCGACATTACTGAACGATATTCGGTCGCTGACTTTATTCACGATGCAACCGACCAAATTAATCAGATTATCAGCAGGGGGCATTTATCAATCATTGTCGGTGGCACTGGCTTTTATTTGCAAGCGTTGCTGGACGGCTTGGAATTGGGCGGAGATCAATACACAGATGATGGCCTACGGAAGAAGTTGTACCAAATTGCTGATACGGAAGGTAACATGGCTTTACATAATCGGCTCGCTTCAGTCGACCCTAAAGCCGCTGCCCAAATTCCTGCAAATAACGTCAGGCGAGTCATCAGAGCACTTGAAGTTTATAAAAAAACGGATCATCTATTTTCTGATCAGACGAATAATCCGCAACCGTTTGATTCGTTCGTTGTTGGACTTAATACCGATCGCAAGTTGCTATATCAAAGAATCAACCAACGTGTTGACATCATGATGAAGTCAGGGTTAATAGACGAAGCAAGGTATTTGTTCAACAATGGCGGGAATGAACTTCAAGCTGGCAAAGGGATCGGTTATCACGAGTTTTATGATTACTTTGCTGGCAACCGCTCACTTGAAGACGCCGTCGAGCTTGTTAAGAAAGATTCTCGCCATTACGCAAAACGTCAACTCACCTGGTTTAGAAATAAGACGCACCCCGTTTGGTATAACGTGATAGAACATCCTGACGATAGGGATCGATTGATTTTAGATATTGATAAATGGTTACGGAAGAAGATTTAGCCAACTGATGTCATAAAATATAACATTCACTATTGACATTGGTTTTAGGAATGGTATTATGGTTACAAGATTTAGGAGGTGAACAATGCGAGAGAAGGAATTACGGCGTTCAATGTCAGTTCTGCCGATTGGAACTGTGATGAAGTTAACTGACTTGACGGCAAGACAAATACGATATTATGAGCAGCAAGATTTGATTAAGCCCCTCAGAAACGAGGGTAACCGAAGGATGTATTCGCTTAATGACGTTGACCGGCTACTAGAGATTAAGGATTACTTGGATGACGGTTTAAATATCTCAGGTATTAAAGAGGTCTATAAAAAGCAATCCCAGTTGGAAGATGAGCGGAAGCGAAACTTAGAGAAGGGACTCACTGACAGTGATGTGAGAAAGATTCTCCAAGATGAATTTCTAAACATTGGTGGATTGAAGCCGCCTTCTTCGTCATTTGATGATCCGAATAATTTGAATAAACTAAATCACTGATGGGAGCGTTATATAGATGGCAACTAGACACGATTATACAAAAGATGATATTCGCAAGATGGTAAAAGATGAAGACGTCAAATTTTTACGTTTGATGTTTACGGATCTGTTTGGCACAATCAAAAACGTTGAAGTTCCAATAACTCAGTTGGATAAATTGCTTGATGACAAATTAATGTTTGATGGTTCTTCAATCGAAGGATTCGTTCGAATTGAAGAAAGTGATATGTACTTGTACCCAGATCTCTCAACTTGGATGATCTTCCCATGGAGTACTGATCGTGGCAAGATTGCTCGGGTTATTTGTCAAGTTTATCGTCCAAATGGCGAACCCTATGCAGCAGACCCCCGAAACAACCTCATCCGGGTTCTTGGCGATATGAAGAAAGCAGGATTTACTTCATTCAACATTGGCCCTGAACCAGAATTTTTCTTATTTAAGATGGGTGAAAATGGTGAACCAACCTTACACCTAAACGATAAGGGAAGTTACTTCGATATGGCACCAATGGATCTTGGTGAAAATTGCCGTCGTGAAATTGTATTAACGCTTGAAGAAATGGGCTTCGATGTTGAAGCTGCCCATCATGAAGTTGCCCCTGGACAACATGAAATTGATTTCAAGTATGCAGATGCGTTAACTGCAGCTGATAACATTCAAACATTCAAGCTGGTTGTTAAGACAGTTGCTCGTAAGTATGGCTTATATGCAACCTTCATGCCAAAACCTCTAAGTGGAATCAATGGTTCAGGAATGCATTTGAACATGTCATTGTTTAGCGACAAAGGCAATACTTTCTACGACAAGGATGGCAAATTAGAGATTTCTCAAGAAGCTTATTACTTCCTTGGCGGATTGTTGAAGCATGCCCGTTCATTTACTGCCGTATGTAACCCAATCGTTAACTCATACAAGCGTTTAGTTCCCGGCTATGAAGCCCCTGTTTATGTTGCATGGTCTGGTTCAAACCGTTCACCATTAATCCGAATTCCAAGTGCCCGTGGTAATTCAACTCGTTTGGAACTTCGAAGTGTTGATCCAACTGCCAACCCATATCTTGCCATTGCCTGTGTCCTAGAAGCCGGCCTTGACGGTCTCAAGAACAAGATCGAACCTGAACACAGTATCGATCGTAACATCTATCGAATGGATGCTCAGGAACGTCAACAAAGTCACATTACCAACTTACCTGATACCCTTCACAATGCATTGAAGGACTTGTCTGCTGACGAAGTTATGAAGCAGGCATTGGGCGAACACCTATATCACAGTTTCATTGAAGCCAAGAATTTGGAATACGATTCATACCGTACCCAAGTATCTGGCTGGGAACGTGATCAATATCTTGAAAAGTATTAATTAAAACCAGTTTCAAGTATCAAATCAAAAAGCTTTCATTTCTGTAACCAAAGTTTGGGTACTGAATGAAAGCTTTTTTATCTTGATTTCGACTAAAAAGGGTCTAAATTGACAAAACATTGAATAATCAAGTGATTAGCCCTTTATTTATCAGCGGTTTTCAGATAACATTAAGTGTATAAATAAGGGGAAAATGAGGCAATAATATGGACAGAAAAACTGAAGAAAATCAATTCAGTCAAAATGATACCATTTTGTCTTCGGCTTTAAAGCAGAAGATGGACTATTTGAATGACCTTAATGAGTCAATTACAAAGGGTGACGACCTTAAAATTTATGAATTAATCGATCCTAATCGATATGCCACCGAGGCTAATGGGGAGACTTTATCAGAAGCAAAACCTGATCATTTTAGTCTGGCAGCCGATTTAAATGCGCAATTGAGTCATCATTTGAGCAACAAATTGATTGATTATTTAGGAAAAACTTACCCGTTCTTTTATTATCATGAGTATGAATTGGGTAAGTTTCATATCTACTTTGGAAATTGGTGGGACCACCGCATGTTTGGTGATTTGGATCCAATTAATGTGCGATTCAATTTTTCTGAAGAAGAATATCAGATTTTGGCTAAGTCTTTCCAGTTGGAATTAGAGAATAGTCGCGTAAACGACGCTGAGATGAGACAACTTGGTGAGGAAAATGAAAAATTAACTCAGCTCATTGAGGACCAGGACAAACGTGATCGACGTAAAGAAGAAATTCGAAAACAACTCAAGGAAAATGAGGAAAAATCGCCAATGCCTTGGGAAGCCGGTAAGGTCAAAGAAGAACACCAGCAATTAAGTGATGCATTGCTTGAATTGACTAATATTGATGAGCAGGCATCAAACAGTCGACCGAAAATTAAAGCAAATGAGAATAAAATTCTTGCACTATCAAAGGAAGAAACAATCTTGAATCTTGAAAAGCAAAATATCAGAGCTTCCTTTGGCAGTTTTGATGCTTTCAACGAAAACAATCGGAATTTATATGCCAAATACATTCAGAATTTGGCAGAAGAATCGCAGGTGAGCGACGGTGAGTAAGGAAACTGAAAAGAAAGTTTTGACTACTAACGAGTTGCTCAATCACTACAGTGATTCAATTAAAAATGGCCTCAATAATGGAACAAAGTACGTTGATGCCTTTAATCGGTTAAACAATACATCTGACAAGAATGATCTGTTAGCTGCGGCAGTTGAATTGACTAATTATCAACTTAATTCTGATTTTGTTGTTTTTCCCCATCAATTTTCTGATGCCGACGTTCAGCTGGTGTTTTTGGAACGGATTTTGAGTTTATCCGGATCCAAAGGGTTAACCATTATTAATGCTGAACACGTTCAAAAATTGTTATGCAAGTTTGCTTCTCTAAGTGACAACACTTTCACCTTTACAAAATCGAGTAAGAATCCCACCGGCTTTTTCTTTGGGCCGACAGACTACAATCGACCATTATTCTATTTGAATTTAAAGACAAAGGAATTGATGTTCCATGGTTCTGCTTTGATTGATTACTTCGTGGTTGACTTAGAGGGAACAACGGTCAGTGATTCGAAAGCAGCACTGGAAGTTTTGCTAAAAGTTGCCGAAATTCTTAAAGAGAGCTTTGGATTTAAAATTGACTTCAACGTCTTGGATGGCGTCAATGGTGAATTTTATGAATTTGCTGCTGGTGAAATTCCGGAAGCAATTATGGATGAGTTGTTCGTTAAGTCAGCCGATAACAAATTCATCTTGATGGCTGATCAAAATGGTGGCGCATCGTTAACGTTGAATGATGGCACTCAACTTAAGGTTTATAATTCAGGTAATTCCGATCGGCCAAAATGGGGAGCCGCTATTTATGATGCCGACCAAAAAGAAAGTTGGCTCTATCTTTTACTTGATTACCCATTCATTCAGGAGTGGTACCTTGATAACAAAAAACAGTTGGAAATTCTCTCAAATCAGTTTGTATTTGGATAGGAGTTAATGATCAAATGGATTTACAAGCGCTCATTTCAGCATCTGTATTCTTAAATCGGCAAATTGAGGATAAAAAACAGCTTCATTGGGCAAACGAAGCCCGAATCAAAAATGCGTTTGTGGCTTTGGATGTTGAATTATCAGAGATGGCTAATACCTCGGAGTGGTTTAAAGTTTGGAAGATTCATCGTGGCAAAAGCGATCCTGATAAAACGCCCAGAGAAACGTTACTATATGAATATGTGGACGCTTTAGATTTTTATCTGTTAATTTCAAATCTAAAGAACTGGAACCACTTTGTGCTCAACTCCGAGAAAGATTTACCAAAGATTGAATCTTTAAAGAAGGAAGATAGTTTAGATAAGCAATATCTCGCAATGAAACGGATGTTGTTTGATGCTTACTTTAACCATAGTGGTGATAGTTTTAATCATTCATGGCGGCTATTCTTGAAGTTTGGTTTAGTTGATTTTGGGTATTCGGAGACTGAAATTGAAACTGCTTTTAAGGATAAGAACCAGATTAACGAAAAACGCCAAGATAATAATTATTAATCTAAACACTAAAAAAACCTTATTGGACCACTTTTAAAAGCGGACTAATAAGGCTTTTTCATATTAAAGATGTCGCAAGAGAGATT
>NZ_JAHPPD010000068.1 GCF_019061365.1 Lentilactobacillus dabitei | reverse complement strand
TTTTTATTCTAACGAGAAACAAAAAATCTGTCATCAGTAATAGATAAAATCTATTACCAACAACAGATATTGTAGAACCAAGAATAATGATCAAATTGCAGCATTCAGTTGCCTTTCTTTAAAATTTGAAAGAATTACAATTTGCCGCTTGTTCCACCTTTGGTAAGCAGTCGGGTCAAGCAACTGGCTAAAGCAAAAGGAGTCATCACCAAACCCTAACTAGGATTTCAGTGATGACTCCTTTTGCTTTAGCCACGTCGAACCGTTACTGCCAGCACACTACCGTTTTGGCGTATACTCGTCTACATACTCAGTAATGATCTCAAGTAGATCAGTCACAGGTTCAGACGTTTGTTTGTTTTTGATATATGAGATACCAAAGTTAGCCGTTAACACGTCGGTTGGGATCTTAACAATATTGATTCCTGCCTTTTGCTCGTCAGTCAACCGTTCTTCGCCCGCAAATGGTTCTGGGGTGACGATGGCGCCAACATGTTCAATTGCTAGGTCGGATGCCAAGTGCAAATCTGGGACCTCAATACTGTATTCTGGCGTGATGCCGACATCATTGTAATAACTATTAACGAGTCGTTGGTAGTTATCTTCTTGTGGTGTACCAATAAACGATTCACCCGATAGTTTGGTGAGATCCAAGTCTTCATATTTGGAATATAATTGACCTGGGATAAATAGTTTAGAGGTCTTTGGAATAATCAACACAAGGGGCAAACGAGCAGCTGGCTGATAATCAACTTTGTGACTCTGCAAAGCATGGCCGACAAAGAAGTCAAGTGTTCCTGATAACAGGCGCTTTTCAGCGTCTCTGCTAGTCATCCGGGTGATTTGAGCATGAATATTTGGATACTTATTGTAGAAGCGAACTAGAATCGGTTTGTACAAGTCATTGGTAACGACTTCATTAGAAGCAATGGTTAGATGACCATATTTGAACTGGGACAAATGGGTCATTTCCCGATCAAGGTTGGATCTGAGTCGATTCTCTTCCTGCAAATAGGCCAGCAGTCGATCCCCAGCATAGGTCAGCTGAATGGGATGGGATGACCGGTCGATTAATTTAACGCCAAAATTGATTTCTGCATTTTTGATAACCCGACTGATGTACGGTTGAGTAACAAATAACGCTTGGGCCGCTTTGGACATATTTCCTTGCGCCTTTATTTCTTCAAGAAACGAAAGTAATTTGCTGTTCATAGTGATATTCTCCTTTGGGACCCCTCATCAAAATGTTATCCGACAACCAGATTATATGATATTCAAGTAATATATGCATGAATTATGACTCGTATGTGTTCGTTTGTTTTCTAAGGCCACTTTCAAGTATACCAATTTACAATTGACCGGTAAAGGGTGTTCATCTTTTCGTGGGTGTATTAATTAATTCTTAAGAATTGTATACCATCTGATCATATTTCTAACATAAAAAATATAAGTGTTTTGATATGCCAAAACGGGACTCAGCAGTCACTAAAATGGTAAAATTATTATAAAGAATCTTCAGGGGAGGATTAAATGAGAATTGAGCAGTCACCAGAATTTCAAATTCATTTACAGAACCTAAAAAATAAAGACCCATTGTTTTTGGAGACCATTTATAACGTCGGCAATGGGCATATTGGTGTCCAGGATTCAAATCCGCTTCAAGGGAACAATCCTGATTACATTGGCTCACCAGGCTTGTTCATCAATGGTTTCTTTGATTACAGTGCCGTTTCATACGGTGAAAAGTATAGTGGTTACCCAGACAATGATCAGGTTATCAACCGGTTATTTGATCCCCGGTTTATTCGTATCAAGGTAGAGGACGAAGACTCTGCCACCGATCATTTCCAAGTCGAAAATATTGATAAAAATTTGGACATGCAGACGGGCCTGGTTCACGAGATGTTTAGCGTAACGACTCCAGAGAACCGTAATTTTAATCTCGTCATTGAGAGTTTTGCAAGCCTAAGTAAACAAAATGTCTATGGGATTAAATACTCAATTATCCCGACGAACTTCGAAGGGGACATTGAAGTCATCAAAATGCACGATTATATTAATCAGGCTACTCATCAGCAATCCGAAGACGTTCGAGTGAATCAGGATGTTGGCCAAATGCAGCTGGATTTCATTCCCGATTATGGCCAGCCGAGTTATTTAGTCACCACTTTTAGAAGTCAGCAGGGAATCATTTTGACATATCAAGCGGGTGAAGCTACCAATGCAAATCCTAAAATTGCGTATTTTGAGGACGAAAATCACCATTACGGGTATCGTAGTCGTTATCATGCCAAGCCAGGAAGCCAAAAAGAATTTGAATTTCTGTTTTCGATCGGCAATATTCATCCCTTAGTCAATGCCAGAATGTATGCAGACCAATACCTCGCATCCCTAGATAATTTTATCCGTAACACGTCATTTAACGCTGAATTGATGGCGTCCGCCCAAGTCTGGCAGACGTTTTGGCTTCATAGTGATGTCAAAATTGACGGGGATCCGGTCATTCAGTCCTGCATCCGGTTTAATTTGTTCGAATTGAACCAGTCGGCAGGTCGAGATGAACTCACCAGTATTCCGGCCAAAGGGCTTACTGGAAATGGCTATGGCGGTCAATTCTTCTGGGATACAGAAATATTCATGCTACCGTTTTTTATCTATACCGAACCCACGATTGCCAAGAAGCTCTTGATGTATCGTTACCATACGCTGCAAATGGCTAAGGAGCAGGCTAGCGACTTTGGCCTTGATAAAGGGGCAATGTATGCCTGGCGGACGATTAATGGGTACGAAGCAAGTGCCTATTGGTTAGCAGGAATGGCCCAGTTCCATATTAATGCTGACATTGCATTTGCCATCGAACAATACTACACGATTACCAACGATGAAGACTTTTTGAAAAATTACGGCTTTGAAATCATTTTGGAAACCGCCCGCTTTTGGATGCAATATGGCAACTTTGCTGAAGTTGATGGTGAACGCCACTTTGTGATTAACCGGGTCACCGGGCCAGATGAATACAGTGCGTTGGTAGATAATAATTATTATACAAACGTTTTGGCCCAGTTTAATCTCCGCTTAGCTGTGAAATACGCGGATAAATTTAGTGATACCGATATTCCGGTTCAACTCAATGTGACGGGTGAAGAGATTGAAGAAATGCAGGAAGCTGCGGACTTGATGTATTTACCTTATGACAAAGAGAAAAATGTCAAGTTACAATTCCAAAATTTTGAGCAGCTACCGAAAATGGACATTGCCAGCATTGACCAAAGCATGTTTCCCTTGCTGCTGCACTATCATCCGTTGATGCTGTATCGTTCACAGGTCAATAAGCAAGCTGACACGATTATGGTTGATTATATGTTTCCACTTGGCAATACCAAGGCACAATTAAAGGCAGATTATGATTTTTACGAGCCGATCACGACTCACGATTCAAGCCTGTCCAAAGCAATTTATTCAATTGTCGCTGCCAGAATTGACCGCGATCAACAGGCTTACGATTTTTTTGCCCAAGCAGTTAAAACCGATCTGGTTGACTTGCATCATAACACGAAAAATGGCATTCATGCCGGTAGTTTAGGGGCCGCTTGGTCTGGAATTGTGTATGGATTTGCTGGCATCGTGAATAACGCTGATCATTTTTCGTTGGAGCCCCATTTACCTGAGGTCTGGAATTGCATCAAATTTAGGCTGCGGTTGCATCACAATGAGTTGTTGTTCACAATCTACCAAGATCAAGTCGAAGTTGAGTTGATGAGTGGTAAGGGGATGGCGCTGTCAGTTTACAATAAGAAGATTAAAGTGACGCCGGAGGATCCGAAGAAAGTGGCACCGTATTAAATAATTGCTTGGGCAATTGATGTGAAATGTGCCGTAGAAGGCGCCTTCTGTTATTCGGGTTCTATGTAAATAATCAAAGGCTGTGTGGGCTCTTGGGCATCATGGTTGAAACGTGGTCTGAAAAGCAGCTTCCTGCCATATAAGTCACAATTCCAAACATTCAAAATCAGAATGTCTGGAATTGTGACTTATATTCTGGAAACTAACCGCTTTTCAGACCACTCTTTTTGAATTTCCAGTCATATTTTTCGAAAAAAGGCGAACTTTGGATTATTATTTGCTATGATAGTGTTATGCAATTCAGTCGATCGTTATTGAATATTTAAGCAAAAAATCTATAATGTCATGATGTAGATGGCATTATTTCGTGAAAGGAAGTTCCCCGATGAAAAAAGAAGCCCGGCAGTCTAAAATCGAACAAATTATTAATCAATACACAATTACAACCCAAGATGAATTGATGGCCAAATTGAAACTATCAGGCATTAATGTCACGCAAGCAACCCTATCTCGCGATATTCGAGAAATGCAAATTGTGAAGCAACCGGATAGTTCAGGCGATTCCAGATACATGATTTTTAAGTCCGGCAATCAAAATGAGTTGGAGAGAATGTACCGCATGATCAACGGAACGGTCACGGATATCCGCCAAATCCAATTTATTAATGTCATTCATACGCAGCCAAGTTATGCCAACCCGTTAGCGGCGGTCATCGACGACCTCCATTTGGATGA
This sequence comes from Lentilactobacillus dabitei, assembly GCF_019061365.1. Taxonomy (GTDB): domain Bacteria; phylum Bacillota; class Bacilli; order Lactobacillales; family Lactobacillaceae; genus Lentilactobacillus; species Lentilactobacillus dabitei. The sequence continues at coordinate 10,407 of NZ_JAHPPD010000068.1, read as the reverse complement.
CGTGGCGGGAACGCTGGCAGGTTACGACACAATCGTGCTGTTCAGCCCATCAGTGGAAGCAGCTAAGAGTATTAATAACCTGTTTACAAAGCATTCAAATCCGGACCTGTTGGTGTCGTCGATTCAAGATTAAGTGTGCGAAGAAAAGCGATTAGGCGTGGTAATATAAGAGCAGTCCCCCCTAAAATCCTGGTTTTTGATTTTAGGGGGGACTGCTCTTATATTGTTAAGCGCCTGCTTTTCGGAGCACCATTAGTCAATAGAGGGGAAAACGACCACTGCGGAAATTTCATATGTGATGATGACCCCTTGTGCATTAGCGTCAGTTGGTTGCAGCAAGATTCCGCCACATAACAGAGCTGTTCACAAAGACCTCCCAACCCAAAACAACCCCACGTCAGCATCAAACCAGCGTGGAGTTATTTAGTTTGAGAATTTACTTAAACTTTCGGTACCCAAAGCGCACGCCAGCTACAATCGCAAATCCAGCTAACCAAAGGAACCCAATTATCGTCAATTTCATTCCCAGTGACAAGCCAGGAGTTGAATACTTCAACTGGATCAGGTGCTTGCCCGCGGGAATCTTGGCGCCCACAAATCCCTTGTTTGCGACAAAAGTCTTGGTTGGGTGATGATCAACTTGGAGTTTCCAACCGGAGGAATAGGGGATGGAAGTGGTCATAATTCTGGCTTGATTTGCGGGGTTGGTTTCTCCGCTGACAGTATTGTTGGTTACCTTTTGGTTTTGCAAACCAGTTCGTTGGAGCCGGTGAATTTGCTGGTCATAAGTTTGATTAAACGGCACGGCCATGATTCGAACTTTCTTGAATCGCAATTGCTTGACCCCGTTGAAGTGAATGGTCATTGATTTGCGAAGTTGATCTGAGTAGCCCAAATTTAAAACTACGTGTTGACGGTCTTCGTAATCGGATAAGTTGTTCATCGGCAGCTGCCTGAAGAAGGTGAAATTCGTCGGTGATTGGACTGAGACTGTGAAACCACCAAGATCAGGGTGTTGGCTGGCGGCTCTCAGCCGATCAATTTTCTGGAGCTTTGAAACTGGCGTCCCGTCGATGATTGAATCGGCTCGGAGGCTATTTAGGCGGCCCATCATTGTGTGGCGGGTTTCGGAAATGCCATCGATGACCAGATAAAGTTCGGTATTTCGATACTTTTCAGGGTTCTTTAACTTGAGTTGATAAGACAAGTGGCGCCCCTGGGCGTCGTTATCCATGACGTGCAGGCCATTGCGGTTCAGATTTTCGTTGCGGGCAATGACCCGTTTGTTCTTGTTGAGGACGTTTTGAAGTGGTTGCCCCTTTGGATTCAAGCCGGTTGCCTTTTCCCAGATAGCCACTTTATTCTTCGGCAGCGTGGTTTTGTATTTAGCAGCTGTTTGTCGGTAGCGACTATTTGGTGATAGTCTCAGTCGGGATAAAACAGCCTTCACAGGGGCTTCAACGATGTGTTGGTCAAATACATTGGCCGTATAGCCAACTTGTTTGACAGTGGCGCGAGGCTTGATTGATTGAATCCCTGTGACCGGCTGATCCACCTGAGTCCCCTGGACGAGTGATTGTTCCCGTTGAATAGGGGTCAGCTGGTTGTAGGTTGTAGATGAAATCGTGTTGTTTTGCATGTAAACCAACGGCAGCGCCAAGTTGCTTTTAAGCAGAACCGTTCCAGAGTGGTTACTTAAACCACTAACCGGTTGTTCTGGGAAATCGACAATTCGACCATTCTTGCGAACAAAATGATAACCGTAAGGAACGGCTTTAGGATTCTTGACAATATCGGTTTTGGCAAACATGTAGCGGACACCCAATTGATTAAGGAGCGTTGTTCGGCCATCGGCTTCCCCAAGAACGGAGTTAACGACTGCCTGTGAATTATCGATTGAGCGACTAAATTTATAAACATAACCATCTTGAATGGAATAATAAGCACCGAGATCATGAGTGCCAAGGACCATGGGAATATTATTGCCGGCAGTCCGATGAGGATAGTAGTTGTGAATCGTCGCGGTTCGATAAAATCCTTGATTGGATTTTAATCCCGTTTGGGCGCCGTCGTAATATTTGTGGAGCCATTGAGAAGCGGTGCCAGTCATCAAGTTCGATTTGATATTTTTACTGTTATTGGGGCTGAACCAGCCTTGCCCATTGCTGACGATGTTAATGAGGACCAGCCCAGTTAAGACGATCCCAACTGTTTTAGCAGAAAGCTTGAGGGAGGACTGACAGGCAAATAACAATAGGAAACAGCTGGCAAAGCCATAAGCCACCAAATCATTTTGCGGCAGCTTGAGCGTGAATCCTTTGGTGATCCAGACTAAGCCAATCAGGATAACCAGTGATGTAATCAGCCATTTCAAATCATTCCGCGTTAATCGGGGGAGCTGGTCGACAAAGATCATCGTTGCCAATCCAAGCGGCAAGACTGCCAAGAACAACCAACGATTGGAAGGCGTTGACAAGCCGTTGGTGGTGGCACTGACTTGGGGAAGTAGGATGCCGATGACGGTCAAAACGATGACAATAGCAAGTGCCCGGTAGTGCTTGAAGTGGCGCAAAATATAGATGGCAGCTAAAAATGTGAGCCCACAAACGTTGAGGACGAGCCAGTAATCTTTGGTCGTCGTGCTGGTAATCAGTTGGTTGGGGAGGGCGAGATAGTACTTAGCCGGGTATAGCAGTAGCCCATTGGCAAATTTTGCGTGATAGGCGATTCGAGTTGATTGAAAGACCGACAGCAGTGTTGGGAAGAGGACGACACCTGCCATCATCAACCCGGTGACAATTGCCTGCGCCAAACAATAGATGATCCTGCCCAGCGGTAATTGTTTGGCATCAACGTGGTACATATGTAAATATCGGGTCAAGAGATAGACAAAAGTGCCAAGTGCCAGCATATAGGCAAAGTAGAAATTGCTGACAAGGGCCAGGGCAACCGCAATTGCCAGCGGCAGCCAATTTTGCCCATGCAATACCTTCTCAACCCCCATTGCCAGTAAGGGGAAGAGCATCATCGGTAGGAGAAAGAATGGGTGGTGCATTGAAACGTAAAAATTGTAGCCAGAAAAAGTATAGATTAATGTTCCGATGAGCTTGCTGTGGCGGCTAAATGAACGCTCATTGGCCCACGCAAGAAAGGCGCAGCCAACACAATAAAGCCGAAGTAAGATGAGGAGCTGATAGCCCAACTCCAACTTGCTGGCAGGAAAGAGGGCAATTAAGTAACTGAAAGGATCGCCCACGATATAAAAGGCGAAGGTGGTCAGTTGATCTGCTCCCGCACCCAGATTCCACGACCAACCGAATAAGGATTGGTGCGCGGTTCCCTGTAAGATCCGCTGAAATTGCGCCAGAATTGGAAAATGTTGGGCAATCCCGTCAACGTTCCAGATCAATGTTCTGCCGGCAAGCCAGGGGATGCTGTAAGTTAATAAGCAAATTGAAACAAATGCAATCGTATAAATCAAAAAAATTGGCAGCTTAAATGTCCGTTTTCTCAAATGAGTACTCGTTTGCATGAAAATGCCTCCCAAATCATTATCTTTATTGTCGGTGTTTACCAGCAATCTGACAAGCCATGGATTAAAACTTTAAGTTTTATCTTACGTAACTTTGTCACAACAAGTGTGAATTATTTGTTGGTAGGTGATGAATATTTTGTGAATGGTAAACATATTTATACCGAACAAATTAGAGAGAATCCTTAATTTGCGGGAGAAACTGATTGTTCACGGCTTTTTTATATTCTAATTAAAACGTTATCTTCTAATCTTATTAATAGACATTGTATAAAAAACCGGTTATTCTTACTCGTGAAGGGATTATTAAATCAAAAAATTAATAATAAATTCTCTTTGCAATTATCGGATTAATTCTGTTAAAAATCTCTCGTTTTCAATGACAGAAATTGTACGATAGCGTTTTCAAAAAAGGCTATGATAGAGTTGTACTTAAAGGAAGAGGAGGTAACAAGAATGACAAGTCCAATTCATGTAACATCTGAAATCGGTAAGCTCAAAACGGTATTACTGAAACGACCTGGTAGGGAAATTGAAAACTTCACCCCAGATATGATGCCACGTTTACTGTTCGATGACATTCCATATTTACCAATTGCACAAAAGGAACATGATTACTTTGCCGACACCCTTCGAGATAACGGGATTGAAGTCCTTTACCTTGAAAAACTGGCAGCTGAAGCATTGGATGCTGGTGGTAACAAAGTTCGTGATGACTTCTTAGAGCAAATGTTAACCGAATCCGGATACGCAACGGGCACGATTCATGATGCCTTGAAAGAATATTTAGACAGCATGAACAACCAAGACATGGTCAATAAGATCATGGAAGGGGTTCGGAAGAACGAAATTGATTTTGTGCCAACAGATTTAGTGAGTGCTGCTGAGACAGAAGACTATGAATTCTACATGGATCCAATGCCTAACCTGTACTTTACCCGTGATCCATCGGCATGTATCGGCGAAGGATTGAGCATCAACCACATGACGTTTGCTGCCCGGCAACGTGAATCTTTGTTTAATGAAATTATTATTGATCACCATCCACGGTTTGCTAACAAGGGCGTTCATGTATGGCGTGATCGAAACCACGATACTCGGATCGAAGGTGGAGACGAATTAGTCTTAAATGACCATGTGATGGCTATTGGCGTTTCCCAACGGACATCTGCTGACGCAATTCAAGATATTGCGAAGAACTTATTTAAGGATGGTCATTTTGACACAGTCATTGCGATTAAGATTCCACATAATCACGCAATGATGCATTTGGACACTGTGTTCACAATGATTAATTATGACCAATTCACGGTTCATCCAGGAATCTTAGGCGAAGGTGGCCACATTGATACTTGGACAATTACGCCAGGTAAAAATGAAGGTGAGCTTCACCTGGAGCACAGGACAGATTTGAAGGCAGTCTTAAAAGATGCATTGAAGCTCGATGATCTGGACTTGATTCCAACCGGTGGTGGCGATCCAATTATTGCCGGCCGTGAGCAATGGAATGACGGTTCAAACACATTGGCAATCGCTCCAGGAGTTGTTGTAACGTATAACAGAAACTATGTATCAAATGATTTGCTAAGAAAACATGGCTTAAAAGTTCTTGAGGTCATCTCAAGTGAGTTGTCAAGAGGCCGTGGGGGCCCACGTTGTATGAGCTGCCCGATCGTTCGGGAAGATATTTAGAGTGCGGAACCAAGCGGTTAGAAACTGGAACATAAGTCTCCTTATTCAGAAATCCTGGTTTGGGGATTTTTGAATAAGGTGCTTATGTGCAAGTTTCTGCTTGGTGGAGCACATTTTCGCTATGTAGCAAGGTGCTTATGTGCAGATTGTTGCTTGTCGGAGCACATTTCCACTATAAGAATTGAGAACGGGTGCTCATGTATCAGAGAACATTCCCTCTGCCATAGGTAGCGGAAGACAAAAATCCACAGTACCCAAAAACATCATTAATCAAGGAGAATCGATTATGACAAAAGACTTCAGACAAAACGTATTTCAAGGCCGCAGTGTATTAGCTGAAAAAGACTTTACTGCCGCAGAACTTGAATATTTAATTGATTTTGGATTACATTTGAAAGCTTTAAAAAAGGCTGGCATCCCTCATCATTACCTTGAAGGTAAGAACATTGCTTTACTGTTCGAAAAATCATCTACTCGGACCCGGTCAGCATTCACGACAGCAGCCATTGATTTAGGTGCTCATCCTGAATACTTGGGTCAAAATGACATTCAGTTAGGCAAGAAGGAATCAACATCAGATACTGCTAAAGTGCTTGGCAGCATGTTTGATGGGATTGAATTCCGTGGCTTCAAGCAAAGTGATGCCGAAATCCTTGCTCGAGACAGTGGTGTGCCAGTTTGGAACGGCTTAACTGACGAATGGCATCCAACTCAAATGTTGGCTGACTTCATGACCGTTAAGGAAAACTTCGGTAAACTACAAGGATTAACCTTAACCTTCATGGGCGATGGTCGAAACAACGTTGCCAACTCACTGTTAGTAACTGGAGCGATCTTAGGGGTGAACATCCATATTGTTTCACCTAAAGAATTGTTCCCAACTGATGAAATTCAAAACATTGCCAAAGGCTTTGCTGAAAAATCAGGTGCCAAGCTGTTGATTACCGATGACCTTGATGAAGGTATGAAGGGCTCAAATATCGTTTATACCGACGTTTGGGTATCAATGGGTGAAAGCAACTGGGAAGAACGAGTTAAGTTGTTAACACCATATCAAGTTAACATGGCAGCCTTGAAGAAGACTGGCACTCCTGATGACCAATTGATTTTCATGCACTGCTTGCCTGCATTCCACAATACCGAAACCGCTTATGGTAAGGAAATTGAAGAAAAGTATGGCATCACTGAAATGGAAGTTACGGATGAAGTGTTCACCAGCAAGTATGCCCGTCAATTTGAGGAAGCTGAGAACAGAATGCACTCAATTAAGGCGATGATGGCGGCAACACTTGGAAACTTGTTTATTCCAAAGGTGTAGTGTGCGGAGCAAAGCGGTTAGAAACCGGAGCCTAAGTTTTCCCAACCAAAAATCCTGGTCTTGGATTTTTGGTTGGGAAGGCTTAGGTGCAGGTTTCTGCTTTGTGGAGCACGATTCGTCTATGTAACATAAGTGCTTATGTGCATGTTGCTTAACGGATCGATCCTCTCCAACGCAACTAACCACTAAGAAAACTAACTTGAACAACTCTAGGGACTGGCAGCAAAACATTTGTTTTGTCCCAGTCCCTTTATTTTAAACAAAGAAGGAGAATTATTATGGGACGGAAAATAGTAGTCGCTTTGGGCGGCAATGCAATCCTATCCAAAGATGCTTCCGCCACAGCGCAACAACAAGCTTTGCGAGAAACAGCGGAGCAATTAGTTAAATTTGTTGAAAATGGCGATCAATTAATCATTTCTCATGGGAACGGTCCTCAAGTTGGAAACTTGTTGTTACAACAGGCTGGTGGCAGCACCAAGGACAATCCTGAGATGCCTCTTGATACTTGTGTGGCGATGACTCAAGGTAGTATCGGCTACTGGATGCAGAATGCCATGAATCAAGTGATCAAAGAAAGGAGCCTGAACAAAATGGTTGCCACAATTGTGACGCAAGTTGAAGTCAGTGCCGATGATCCCGCATTCAAAAATCCAACAAAACCAATTGGACCCTTTATGAACAAGGATGAGGCCGATTTGGCAAAGAAACAGAATCCTGATTTTACGTTTGTCGAAGATTCTGGCCGTGGCTATCGTCGGGTCGTACCGTCACCAAAGCCAATCGGTGTAGTTGAGACGGCCGCAGTTAATACATTAGTGGATGCCGGCATCGTGCCAATCTCAGTTGGTGGTGGTGGAATCCCTGTTGTAACTAACGGTAACCAGTTGGTCGGAAAAGAAGCAGTGATCGATAAAGACTTTGCGAGTGAAAAATTGGCCGAGTTGGTGGGTGCTGATGCCTTGATCATTTTGACTGCCGTTAACAATATTTTCGTTAACTTTAACAAGCCAAATCAGAAAAAGCTTGAGGAAGTGACGGTTTCTGAACTCGAAAAGTTTATCGATGAAAAGCAATTTGCCCCAGGTAGCATGCTGCCAAAAGTCCAAGCAGCAATGGACTTTGTCAATGCAACCGGTAATGAAGCGGTTGTGACGGCGCTAGATAACATTGAGGGCTTCATCGAAAATGGCAGCGGCACGATTATCAAGCCGGCAGCTTCAAGAGTTTAAATGTAATTCCAGATAAAATACCATTAATTTGTCGATTAATGGTCCAATTAATGTACACCCCATTTAAATGCGTTACACTTTTACTGAAGGGACAACTATGTAATCGTTTTAATGAGGAGATTAATCATGATCATGAAAGATAAGAGTGCTTATCAGCGCTATGCGGATAATTTGCGAACCCATCCCGAGTTTGGCCCGCTGGATGATGCCGATATCCAAAAGGTGATTTCGTCGATGAAAATTAAAACATATCACCGCGGTCAAATCCTGTTTGATCAGGGTGATTCACGGGATAATTTCTACTATTTGATTGACGGTGTTGTTAAATCGTTTCACTGGGACGAAGACGGCGAAGAACAATTGTATTTATACGTTCGCCAAAACAAAGCATTCCCGTATATCGGTTTATTTGATGACGCTAATTATGCTTACACGGTTGAGAGCATGACAGAAGTGAAATTGGCTGAGATCCCAATGAACTTGTATGAAGAAGTTTTACGCAGTACTCCTGAGTTAATGGTGAACGCCATTCGCGAGATGAGCCGGATTATCAATATGGCCGAAACGCAGTTGCAGAAGATGGTCACGACGAGTGCCAAATACCGAGTTTGGAACGCAATCTGGTTTTTAGGCCAGCAGATAGGAGATGATCAAGAAGATGGTTCGATCTTGGTCCCTTACCCAATGACGTTGGTGGAGTTATCCAAGGTGAGCGGAACGACCCGCGAAACCACCAGTGCGATGGTCCAACAGCTGGTTAAGGAAAACAAGGTTCGATACAATCGAAAATATTTCAAGATTTTAGTTAGAGACGAAACATCTACCTAAAAGGAGTGAATCAATATGAAAGAGAAAGACGGTAAGTTAGGCTTAATGGAACTCATTGGCCTCGTTGTCGGATCAATCATCGGCGGTGGTGTATTCAACTTGATGCACGACATGGCCGTTGGTGCTGGTCCTGGTGCGATCATTATTGGCTGGATCATTACCGCAATTGGAATGGTCATGTTGGCGATGACCTTCCAGAACTTGATCATGAAGCGTCCGGATTTGGATGCCGGGATTTACAGCTACGCGGAAGCCGGCTTTGGTAAGTACATGGGCTTTAACTCTGCTTGGGGTTATTGGCTGTCCGCATGGCTTGGCAACGTTGGTTATGCGACCCTATTGATGAGTGCGGTCGCTTACTTCCTACCAGTCTTTGGTGATGGACAAAACATTTGGTCGATCATTGCGGCATCGTTTATCTTGTGGGCCTGCCACTTTATGATCCTTCGTGGGGTTGAGTCTGCATCATTTGTCAACGTTGTGATTACTGTTGCTAAATTGATTCCAATTTTCTTATTTATCATTATCGTTTTATTCGCATTTAAGCTGAACATGTTTACAGGCAATTTCTGGTTCACCCCATCTGGTAAATTCCAGTTTGCGGATGTTATGGCGCAGGCAAAAAGCACCATGCTGGTAACCGTATGGGTATTTATCGGAATTGAAGGCGCGGTTGTCTTTTCTGGCCGGGCTCGTAAACGTTCAGATGTTGGTAAAGCAACGGTTCTTGGAATTATTACTGTTATTCTGATTTATATGTTAATTACGTTGCTGTCATTTGGTGTTATGAGCCGAGCAGGCTTGTCACACTTAACCCAACCAGCAATGGCTGACTTGTTGGAAAGCATCGTCGGTAAATGGGGCTCAGCCGTTGTTAATCTGGGGTTGATTATCTCAGTTGTCGGTGCTTGGCTGTCATGGACCATGTTTGCTGGTCAATTGCCATATGAAGCCGCCAAAGAGGGCTCCTTCCCGAAGATATTCGCCAAGGAAAACAAGAATGGGGCGCCAATTACCTCATTGACTGTCACAAATGTGTTGGTTGAATTGTTCATGTTTACGTATTTGATTACGGTGCAGGCTTATAACTTCTTCTATTCAATCGCCAGTGCCGCAATTCTAATTCCGTACGCATTCTCAGCATTCTATCAACTGAAGTACTCGGTCCAAAGTGATCATGGCAAGGGCCGAACTGGCAACATTATTATTGGAATTATCTCAAGTATTTACGCCTGCTGGTTGTTGTTCGCGGCAGGAGCCAATTTCTTATTGCTGATGTCATTATTGTTCGCTGCAGGGATTCCAGTGTTCTGGATCTTACAGAAGCGAGACAATCATGCAAAGAAAGTATTTGGCCCAATTGAAATGACGCTTGCAATCGTGATTGTGATTGCTGCCATCTATACAATTTATGGTTTGGTAGTGGGAAAGATTACATTTTAGTGAGCGACGAGCAACGGTTTGATGTGGTTGAATAAGCCCCATCTGGTTAAAGCCTGCTTTTGGCTTTAACCAGATGGGGCTTATTCATTGAGCGTCAGTTGCGTCGGAGCGGTCCTTCGCTGAATGTAGAATCGAAGATTCCACAAAAGCAAACTCAAAGTTTGCATTTGCATTTGGGCTTTAGCCAGATGGGGCTTATTCATTGAGCGTCAGTTGCTAAAAAGTGAGTGGAGCAAAGCGGTTAATAACCGAAACATAAGTCGCCCTATTCAGAAATCCCGGGTTGAAGTGCAACAGAAAAGTTAGACAAGTTTAGATATTGATTTAAGCTACCATGGCTTGATTCCTGTATTCTACAGGGG
>NZ_JAHPPD010000067.1 GCF_019061365.1 Lentilactobacillus dabitei | reverse complement strand
ACTATTACCAGGTCTAGCTGACTAACTAGACCAATCATTGGAATAGGTCATTAACTGTTGCACTTGATTTGACACTTCGGGTAGTAAAACTACTTATATCCAATGAGGTTAAAGCCGGACAATTTTGAAACATCCATCTCATACTTGTAACTTTATTTGTCTTAAACGTACTTAAGCTTAAATCTGTTAGAGACGTATCATTTTGAAACATGGCCCACATATCTGTAACGTTCCCCGTATCAAAAGATGATAGCCCGAAAAATAAATTAGACTTTAATGATGACAGCCCCGAAAACATAGCCGTCATGTTAGTTACCAAGCTAGTATCAAATTTATGGACATCAAGCTCAGTTAAATCTTGATCCCCACTAAACATCTGACTCATATCAGTTACTTGGCTCGTATTGAATTTATCTAACCCTTTTATTTGCTTAATATCTGGCATATCGCCAAACATGTCATGCATAGTTTTGACATGTTCAGTGTTAAAATTGGAAACATCCAAAGAAGTTATTGAGTTGCAAATTGAGAACATATCGGACATATCGGTCACTCTGCTAGTATCAAATTTAGAAAAATCCATCCTGCCCGGTAGGTCATCACTGTATCTAAACATATAACTCATATCCGTGACATTCGATGTATCAAAATTTGAAAGATCAAATGTTTGCAAATTTCTGTCTCCAGCAAACATCGACTTCATATTAGTAACCTGAGTAGTATCAAGATTCTCTAACCCATCAATACTCTTCAAAATATACCCGATTTTAAACAATCCAGTAGAATCTGGGTTTGCAATTACTCCAGGTTTGATAATTATTTTTGAGACGCCTGAATAGAAATTGCCAACAGTTGATGGCTGTAAATTCCAAGGTGCTTGCTCAGGAGTCCCGAGCATCCCTGTCTTCCCCTCGGGACTGAAGGTTAATGTATAGAGGTTATCACCTGTCGGCTTAAACGACCAATTACACCCACCCCACGTACCAGAAATTGTGCCATCAGCACTTTTTGCTTCTAATTGAGAAGTTAAATTAATTGATGACTCCTTTGTTACAGAACTACTGTCGTTTATCATGTCAGTAATCTTCGAAGATTCGCTTAGTAGGTCACTAGCGTTAACAGCACTATTTATATTCACTCCAATAATTATCAATATACCAAAGATAATAAGCAAGGAAGTTTCAATTATGCACTTATAGTTCCCATCGACCTTCAAATGTTGTTTTCTACTACCCAAATCTATCCCCTCCAAACCATAGTTCCCCTCAACAAATTATATAAAAACTTTATTTTCTGTAAAAATCTAAAGTAATGACCTCATAGTGTTTCCATAAGCTTATTATTCAATCATTAATTGCATCTGTCAAACTAAGTTCGAATACCTGACTTGAAAGCAATAACCCATCACATTTTGGTAATATTCTACTATACGTTGGGGCTGCTCTGACGCAACTAACATTCAATATTTGAGAGTCCTCCTCCAAAACCACGATTTTAGAGAAGGAGCTCTTTTCACATAGACTAGGACCGCTCCGGCGCAACTGAGACTAAAAATATAAGAACACCTTCTCTAAAATCCAAATCCAGGATTTTAGAGAAGGTGTTCTTATATTACCGCGTCAAACCGTTGCTTGTCGCTCACTTATTATTAGGACAGCTCCGCAAAGCAGAAAGTTGCGCCTAAGTCACTCCGACCAAAAGCCGAGACCCCTGGCTTTCGGTCGGAGTAACTTAGACTCCACTTTCTAACCGCTTTGCTCCGCTCACTTATTATTCATAGCTCAAACTCTCAATCGGATCCAGCCTTGCAGCCTTTCCCGCTGGAGCCAATGCCGCCAACAGCGAGATGATGACTGATACCAAGAAGCCGAAAATTAAGTTTCCCGTTGATATTTGCATGATTGAATAGTTGATTCCCGACTGGGCAATGCTATTGGCACCCCACTGGAGAATTTCCGCTAAAACAATCGCTAAGACTGAGGAGAACAAGCCAATGAAGAAGGCTTCCGAGAAGAACAGGTTCCTGATACTGCCCTTTGAGGCGCCCAATGCCCGCAAGATACCAATTTCCTTGGTTCGTTCGGAAACACTGATATAGAGTACGACGATGATCATAATGGCCGATACTAACAGTGAAATCCCGGCAATCGTTGCCAACACGTTAACTGCTAGCGTGATATAGGTATTCAACGTATCTACAAAGCCACCAACTCCAGTGATCTGGTAAGCTGCCTTACCCTTTTCATTCTTGAATGCCTTGATTTTGTTAGTCACCGGCTTCACGTTCTTAACGTTGCCAGCAATTTCAACCGTCACGAAGTTTGGCTTAATGCTCAAGCCTTTGGAATGGTAAATCGACTTCATCGTGTTATAGGTCACTGATGTGGAACCCGTGTTGGCTTTGGAAACGCCACTCACCGTCAATGTCCGTGTCAATACAACCGGCCGTTTTTGCTTATTCAACGTATTCTGATAAAAGGTAATCTTCTTACCCACCATCGAATTAGGGTTCTTCTTGTTAAACTTCTCAGCAATTTCCTTTGTCAGCATAATCTGCCCGTCTTTAGGCGCCTTGCCTTTGGAAATACTCTTATTCAGAATTGTCTTATTATACGTCTGCATAAACGACACTGACGCGGTCTTTCTTCCCTGGCGCAATTGGCTGCCACCCTGAACGAAGAAGCCGTTATCAATGCTTTGCACGTTCTTAATGTTCTTAATCCGCGATTTATCCTTCGCGTTCACATTAATCTTACTCATATCCGGGCTGGAATCCGTTGACACATTTTTCGTAACCTGAACGGCATTCGGGTTCACCTGCGAATAAATTTCGTGGTTGATGTAACCCTGCACACCGTTTCCAAGCCCCAGCATCACAATGACACTAAAAATTCCGATCGCCGCGCCGAAAACAATGAGCAGGTTTCGTTTCAAGTTATACTTCATGTTTTCCAGCGCCATCTTCAAAGTGGCGCCAAATTTCAACGTTCGCGTTGATAATTCGTTGGCAGCGCTGGCTTTGTATGGTTCTTTAATGGTTTTATCCTCGCCGATTTTTCCATCGGCCAAACGAACAATTCGGGTCCCGAAATCGGCCACCGTCTGTGAATGAGTCACGGTGATCACTAATTTACCATCGGTCGCAATTTCGTCCAACAGCTGCAAAATTTCCTGAGTATTTTGACTATCCAGGGCTCCTGTTGGTTCGTCAGCGATGATAATTTCAGGATCAGAAGCCAAAGCGCGGGCAATTGCCACCCGTTGTTTTTGACCGCCAGAAATTTGGTTAGGGTACTTCTTCATATGTTCTTTTAAGCCAACTTTGGTCAACAGTTCTCGAGCCCGCTGTTCCTGCTGCTTATGGCTTAACGTTGTCATTTCCAAGGAAACCATGACATTTTCGAAAATCGTCAAATGACTAATTAAGTTGAAATTTTGGAAAATAAACCCAATCGTCTGGCGTCGGTATGCGTCCAATTGTTTGGAAGTATCATGGCGCAAGGAATTGCCGTTCAACACGACATCCCCGGAGTAATTACTATCCAGGCCACCGATAATGTTCATCAGAGTGGTCTTCCCACCACCAGATTCACCGAGGATCGAGACAAATTCCCCTTGATCAAATGACAAGTCAATCCCGGTTAATACTGGGAATTCCTGGTTGCCCAAGTAATATGATTTCTTGATGTTGCGTAATTCTAAGTAGCTCATGAGTACCTCCAATGTCTGTCTAGCTAAAGTGCTTGTGTTATTCTAACGCAGATTAGCCGTTTTGCCTACCGAAGATGTGGATAGGCGTTAAAAATGACGTGTTAATAATTAATAGTTATCATAAGGATATAGTTAAGTGACAACTTCTGAGGGAAATTTAGTGGGGACTAAATACTTGTAGACGCGTTTTGCCTGATCGCAATCCGCGCCCCAAGCCCAAAGGAGAGATTGTCATGAAACGATTGTTAAAATTAGGAATTGCCATTATATCACTGGTTGTAATCATTTTAGGAATGACCAAAGTGGATGAGCTGTCTGCACCAATCAACTCGGAAAGCCAAACGGTTAGCCATGCCAAGGCCAAAAAGAAGGCCACCAAGAAAAAGGCGCCGAAAAAAAAGAGCAAGCCTGCAAAGAAAAAAGTGACGAAAAAAAAGAATTCCAAGTCTAATTCTCAACAGCGCAATTTTCAGCCGGAATATGCCGTCAAACAGCAGGATGAGGTGGCGACCCCGGTCAGATATCGCTGGAAAAGTTCAACGATCAAATACAAGCTCGACACTCATAGCGATTACTATCGAGACATTTGGCAGACGGCCGTTGATAACTGGAATCAATTTAACGTCATTAAGTTGGTTAAGGCTAATGGCGAAACGCCAGACGTTCATTTGGATGCCAGCACTGCGGTTCGGCCCGAACATTCCGGCTTATGTGCCACGACTTTTTATAATCAAACGCGGTTGAATAACCTGCCACTACTAAAGGTTGCTACCGCGATTGTGTATGACAACACTTGCAACGATCACAAATATTCTAAATCAGACCGCACTCGGGTTGCCGAACATGAGCTCGGTCACGCGATCGGCTTGGGACATTCGGATTCCGATCACAGCATCATGAATCCGACCCCGGTTGGCCGCCAAATTACCAATAATGATGTGGAAGCAATTAAACGCGCCTATGCCAGTTAATTAAAAAGCCACCATTCGGAAGAAGTTATCCAGTCCGAATGGTGGTTTTAGTCATTTAAATGATGTCCAATTCATCTCCAGTAGCAATCTTCCCCATTTTGCCTTATCATGAAATAGATGCATGACACTAAATTAATGTGAGGTTTTAGAATGTCTGTTGATGAATTGTTTATGAAGATCAAAGATTACCAAGATAAATTGAAGCTCCCCGATGACTACTTGTTCAATATTGTGGAATTCACGCCGGCGGAAGTTGCTGAATACAATCAGAAGAAGGCTGCCCCTGGTATTTACGAATCCGTCTTGAAGCAGATTCAACGACTTTACCTGTTGAGCTTAACGCCAGCAGAACTGTTGGCAAAGCTGAGGGCCATCAAAGCGTCAGCACATTTGTCAGAAGCTGCTTGGCTCAAGGGAATGGCTGTCAGTGAAGTTGACGTTGCTGATTTTCTGGCTGGCAAAAAGCCGACGATGGTTTACGTGACAGCCTTAAATGCCCTCAAGGCAAAGTACCCAGTCGAATAAAAACGTGAAAGCAAGAAGCTGGTTGATATTCAACCACTTTGAACTTTCGAATACGATATTGCTAAAACTCAAGTCAAAAAGCAATCCTTAAAATATAAGCCAATCATGCCAACATTCAAAACTCGAATGTCCAGGTGATTGGCTTATATTTTGGAATTAACCGTTTTTTCAATCGAAACTCAAATTGCTTCTCTTCGCACGCTGGCAACAATCCGAGACAATTCGGTGTGTACCCTTTTAATCACATCCGAAATTAACGGATACTGATCTGACTTTGCGACTTCTTTCAACCGCAGTTGAATTTGCGTCGCCTCATCCTTTGGGAAATAACTCTTGAACAAGCCTGAATTAATCAGCAGCATTGCCAACATTACCGTTACTTCGTGGGGCTCCTTATTAGTTGTCAAATCATGATAGAGTTCCGTTAAACTGCGGTCGATCACCGTTTGATTGACGTAGTATTTATTCTCATCTTCGTCCAGCATATTGTCACTGATTAACGAGTTACAAAGTGCCGCCGCAAATTCCGTCACCCGTTTTTTTCTGACGGACAAAACAGCATTTTTGATATAACTATTAATTGTCTGCAACTTACGGCCTTGAATATCTCTGGCGACTGGCACCAAATAATCTTTGGAAGGCTTGGCGCCGGGGCCGACGACCATCTTATCATCTGCAGTCAGTTGGAGACTCCCATCACGAAGTAACTCAACAATTTCTGATAGCAGCAGGCAAGAGGCGACCTCTCGTTTTTTAAAGGCATTCAGTTTTGGCTTCTGTCCCAACACGCACAACGCAAATTGCTCTGTATAACTCAGGCTCATCATGATAACAACCTCCCATTACGGTTACCCTTACGTTTAATTCAAAGATAGCTTGTTTTATCAATCATGGCAAGAAATTGCGCTGCGAGTTGAATATTTGCCAATCAAAGTCTGTACCAACATTAAGATTTCAAATCAGGATCTGCGCCATTACAATGCCGAAGGGTGCTCCGAAAAGCAGACGCTTGTCTAACAATATAAGAAGGGCCTCTCAAAAATCCAAAATCAGGATGGGCCCGCCATTACATAGATTAAACGTGCTTCAAGAAGCTGACGCTAAAAATATAAGCCCAACCTCTCTAAAATCCAAAATCAGGATTTCCGGCATTACATAGCCGAATGGTGCTCCGAAAAGCAGGCGCTAACAATATAAGCATAACTCCCCTAAAATCCAGAACCAGGATTTTAGGGGAGTTATGCTTATATTACCGCGCCTAAACGCTTTTCTCCGCACACTTACTTTTAATTTAGCGGATCCGTCGATTGCATCAACTCTGGTGGCCATAAGGCTAACAAGTAGCCGTAACCATCTTGGTCAAACGCTAAGCTCTCGAACTCACGGCCCGAATTAAATGCTTGGTAATGCACGTCACTTGCCGAGAAGTTACCACTTTGGATCTTGCTGGTTGGCACTGACGTTAAGATATCATCGGAAACGAAGTACAACCGATTATTCGCAGGGTTAACTGCAACCCCTTGGTTGGTTGAGCCACCACGATTACCGACATATGATGATGAAGCCTGGAAGCTGACACCATTTTGATCGAGGCGACCATAGAAGAAGATGTACCCGCCATTGTATTTACGGCCCCAATAGGCATTGCCATCATTGTCAAACGCTAAGGTATGCAATTGCAAGTTGGCACTGTCACCATGATACATCTTGAAGTTGTATTCACGAATTGGCTTCAACGTATCTGGATCCATTTCGAGGACGGTGTTGTTATCGTCACGGGATGCTAAATCCGTTAACGTATTATCTTCCGCTAAGTAGATATGGCCGTTATCTGGGTTAAATGACAATGTTTGACCATGACCAATATCAACTTCCGGACTCAATTGAGCAGTTTGCGCAATTTCAACGTACTTAAACATTTCTGGATTCTGGGCCTTCGCAGCGTCAATTTGACTCTGGTAAGTATTCAATTGATTTTGAATACCAGAAATCTTCGTGTCATACTTAGCAACCTTAGCTTTGTGCATCTGATAGGACTTCATCCACTTAGCCATCTTAGCAGTTGCTTGTTTAACAACCTTCTTGGCCTTATTTCGGCTTGCATAAGAATACCTGTATGATTTGGCAATCTTAGTATTCTTAGCCTTCTTGGCTTTCCAGCTCTTATACCACTTTTGGGCGTTCTTTTGGTAGTTCACCTGGTTATTCTGCCATGACTGATTCTGGTTCAAGGTCTTCGTCAAAGATTTAACCTGATCAAATGCCCCTTGTAATTGGCTGTTGATCTGATCATATTCTTGGTTGTGTTGCAGTCCCTCATCAGAGAATGGGTTAAAGTAATCAAAGGCCTTCCACAGTAACAGGATATCGGAATTAACCCCCAACTGTTGAAGCTTAGCAAGGTTAAATTTAACGATGGCCCCTTTATTAGTGTTCGTTCCATTTGATTCGATGAAGTAAATGTTACCTTCATCATCCAAAGTTACACTCTGAAAATTACCATGTTGATAATCAGAAACGTTGAAACCATCTGGTAAGAACCATTTTGTCTTAAAAGATGTACTCTGTGAACTCCCAGCAATGGTTGAATAACTATTACCATAATTATAGCCCGTTGGATCAAGGCTATATTTGGTGTACTTTTTACTCATATTCCCCTCAGGAGTCGAATTATCAACCTTGTTGAGGGAATTCTCATCATAGTCCTTTAAGACATTACCAGAATTAACCTGGCTGATCGATCCGGCCGTACCCGGATTATCAATCACATCCGCCTGGACACTTGAGCCAACACCAAAGATGCCGACCGAAGCAAATAAGAAAGCCACTGAAACGGCTAGCTTAAAATGTCCCTTCATAACTATCCCACCTTAATTCAATATATGATTTATTACTCAAGTTCCATATTAACGGTTTGTTGCCCTTTCGCAAGCAAATCCGTGGAATTTTATCTAAACCTAATATATGTAACGAGTAAGTAATTCCAGTGTAACATGATTAACGCGGTTGGGTTATTTTTCCGCCTATCAAAAAAACTGTACAGACTTGATACAAGAAATTTACACGTTATTTACATAAGATTGGTACACTCAGGGTGTGAAAGAAGTGATTCATCATGAAAAGATCAACAATAACTATTTTATTGACGTTAATCTTCTGCACCATAGTCGTTGTTTCCGGTGTCAATTCAAACGAACGCGACAATGCCGCCGCGGCCAACCCCAATGCCGTTTCAAAAGCATTTCGCGGTAACTGGTACGGCAATGAAACTGAATTTACCTTTTACAAAGATGGTGTCAGAACCGCGTCGCCCACGACCAACTACACCCGTTCAGGAAACTATTTTGTGTTTGGCCCCACAAACACCCAAGGCTGGAAAGCATTTGGAACGCCGAATACCCAAGATGTCACAATTGCTCGAATTACCGAAAAAAACGTGGCAGGTTTTACGCAACCAGTCCTAGAAGAATATAAAGTGAAGTCGCCAGATTTTACTCCTCACAAGGTTTACTATTACACTCGTAACAATACGGACGTCATGAAATCGATGACGGGAACTATTGCCAAGGTCCCCCAAGCTCATGTTGAAGGATTTAATATGGAGTGACCCCAAATAATGGAAAATGAGCCATATCCCAAGGTTAGTATTGCGGTTTGGGATATGGCTCATTTTTTCGTGGCTTTTTCTTTTTTCAAGATATTTGCATTATTTTTCCGTCAATTTTTCAGCGACCAGGCAATGTTTCTGCAAATCAACACCAGCTGCATGAACTGGGTAAAGGTTAAATTGCTTGGGTCAAATCTGCCGTGCTCAACGGTGTGGCGAGAATACGGCATCGTTTTTAACGTATAATCATTAAAATCAGCGTACTTGTATAATCCCATTACGACATTCAACTCGTTTAATTCCAGTAATCTGCCAAATCGCCGCTGTTGATCGCTGTGCATCTGGTGGGTGATCCGTTTCACAACGTTCAAGGCTGGATTATAATTCCACGTTGCAGTGTGCGGCTGACCATATTTTTTAATGGTCGTTTCTTCCAGAATCGCAAACAAGGTGTTGAACAAAACCAGATGGTATTTAGGATCCAAATTAATCAGGTCTTTAATCATCCTGACTTGCTTGGCGTGCCCTTTATCCAGCGAATCTGCCAAGTCATCAAAATTAGCGTTTAACAATTCAAATGAATGAGCCGTCAAAGCGTCCTCGAACGTTTTATTCAGATCATGCACATTCAATTTCATCAGCTCGCCAATTTGCTTTGAGTCTAGTGGCATCTGATCGATCCAAGTCCAGCCCATGTGCGAAATTCGATTAAAATACACTTTATGAAGTGGATACTTATCCTCAAGCTGTTTCACGCGAGCCTGCGTCTGTTCCAAATTGTTGGTCAGCCAATTTGGGTCGGTCACATTATTCTGCGGCTGAACTCGGAAACGGCGGGGATTATGATCTAATTGAGTTGGCGTAATCTTATGAGCTTTGCTGAGGTCAATTTGGTTTTGAATGTTTGCTAATTTTGCCGACAAGTTTTGCTTTGCTTTATTATTTGTCATCGAGAGACCACCAATCATTTAAAAAAGACTAGTCAATTAGACTAGCCAAATCTGATACTTGATATTCTATCATGTTCTTCACAAATAACCGAAATTTCGCTTTATTTGTCAAAGACAGCGTTCATCGCTTTAACCGTTCGAAAAATGTCATCACTCTGGGCAATCATTGAAATCACTGATGTTCCGGCAACCCCAGTAGCTGGTAGCGCTTTGAGATTATCCTCGGTAATTCCGCCGATCGCGACAACTGGCAACTGGTTGACGATCACGAGTTTGACCAACCCATCAACGCCAATAACCGGATCTGCATCGGATTTAGAACCAGTCGGAAATACTGGGCCACTGCCGATGTAGCTGATGCCGGCCGTTTCATTGGCAACCTGAACTTGCGCAGCAGTATCACACGACAAGCCAACGAATAGCCGACCACCCACCTGATCGATCACCTTGGTCACCCGTTCATCTTTTTGACCAACGTGAATGCCATCCGCGTTGGTTTTAAGCGCTAGTTTCACATCGTCATCAACAATAAACGGCACTTGATAGTCAGTACATAATGCCCGCAGATTTTGGCCTAATTTCAGCTTCGCATCGCCAGTCAGTGACGTTGGCCCCTTTTCACGATATTGAAATGCCGTGATACCGGCTTCCAGTGCTTGCTTCAAAACTTCTTCGAGGGTCCGGTCGTCCTTGATATCCTGAGTACCGGCAATGAAATAGCTTCGCAACATTGACAGATCAAATTTCATTCCCATTTTAATCGTTACCCTCCTCGTCAGAAATTTTCGCCCAGTGATTTAGCGGGCCATGACCATGGCCAACTTCAATTCCATTGGCAATGGTTGCCTGGACATATTTCTTACCAATTCGAATTGCTGTCTCCATGTCCTTACCCTTCGCAATTTCAGCTGTGATACAAGACGATAGAGTATCACCAGTTCCATGGGTACGGACCGTATCGATTCTCGGGGAGCTGACCCAAAAAGACTTGCCACTTTCAAGGAGCACAAAATCTGAAGATTCTTTTGAGCTTGTCTGGTGGCCGCCCTTGATGATGACGTTTTTGACGCCAAGGGCTTGAAGCTTCTTGGCAGCCGTGATCATTTGATCTTTGGTTTCGATTTTAGCTCCAGTCAATTCTTCAGCTTCAGGCAGATTCGGTGTCAACAAATCCGCTAATGGCAATAAGTCATTTCGAACCGTTGCGATTGCATCTTCAGACAGCAGTCGGGCACCGCCTTTCGCAATCATCACAGGATCTACCGTTAAGGGACCCAAGTCATACTTCTTCAGATTTTCGACAACAGCTTCTACTGTGGCAACGTCTGCAAGCATCCCCGTCTTACATGCGCGAATCTTCAAATCGCCCGCTACAGAGGCAAATTGTTCGTCGATCATTTTCTTTGGCATTGCCATAAAATCTTGAACGCCAATCGTATTTTGGGCGGTCACGGCAACCACCACCGCAGCAGCAAACACATGCCGCTCCTGCATCGTTTTAATATCCGCCATCACGCCAGCACCACCGCCACTATCTGTGCCAGCAATTGTCAACGTTTGAATCGTTTGATTAATCATGTTAAGTGCTCCTCTTTTTGGTCCTTATTGATTTGAAATGATTTATTATAGTGGAAACGTGCGAAACCAAGCAGAAACTTGCACCTAAGCCTCCTCATCCATAAATCCAAAACCAGGATTTATGTTGTTTTAGGCTACATGGTGGAAACGTGCTCAAAGCAACTGACGCTAACTGCCTAAGGAACTTCTGATCAAAATTCAAAACCAGAATTTCCACTGCTTGGCTACATAGCGGAAACGTGCGAAATCAAGCAGGAATCTGCACATAAGCACCTTACTCAAAAATCCAAAACCCAGGATTACCATTACTTGGCTACATAGTGGAAACGTGCACAACCAAGCAATAACCTGCACATAAGCACCACCAACAAAAATCCAAAACCAGGATTTTCGTTGGCGGAGACTTATGCTCCGGTTATTCCCGCTTGGTTTCGCACTCTTTTCTATTCATATTCCGCCCACTTCTCCACCGTCTTTACGTCTATCAAATGCAGCTCATCGATCAACTGGGGGCCAAACGAACCTGCTAGTGGTTGTTTCATTGACTTGGCAACCAATTCACCGGCCACGTCAAACACTGCCGTTGCCGTTTGGGCTGCTTCAAACGCATCACTTTCAACACCACAGAAACAGCCAATCGTACTGGACAACATATCACCCGAACCTACATGCAGTTTGAAGAGATCCGTTTCATTGAAAACTCGAACCACTGCCTCGCCATCCGTGATAATATCAGTCTTGCCACTTTCCACGACGACACAGCTTCGTTTGTTGGCTAGTTTTTTGGCAATTTCTTCAAGGTCACCGGATCCTTCACCAGCATCAATTCCCTTTGAGTTCCATTCAACATCTGCCAGAGCTGCAATTTCACCCGCGTTTCCCCGAATAACGGCCACATCAATTTGATCCAATAACTCATTGCAACGCTCGGTTCGGTATTCAACGGCACCAACTGCGACCGGATCAACCACAATCGGTTTCTTTTCTTTGTTGGCAAATGCACAGACCGTGGCAATTTGCTCCAACTGAGGTTCTGTAAAGGCGCCCAGGTTGATGGTGACTGAGTTGCACATCTTAACCATGGCTTCTGCTTCATTTTGTTCTTCTGACATGATCGGTGAGGCTCCCAAGGCATTAATCCCGTTGGCAACGTCTTGAACCGTAACAAAGTTAGAAATATTAAAAGCAATCGGGTTCTTTTCTCGCAATGTATCCAGCAAATCTATTTTCATGATTTTCTGCTACTGAAAATATACCTGAATGTATATCCAGATTTTTCTTGCTTCATCCTATCCCACCTCGACACAAGCTCTCTACTATGGTTGATATGATAGTCCACAAGCGTAAATTCCCGGCTAGCCACCGGTACATTCTTTGTCGCCTGGTTAGTAGGCTAAAACAAAGTTGTCAGTATCTCTAATATTCAACGCAGCATTAATATCGCGATCGGTCACGTTGCCACAATTAGGGCATCTATAAATGCGTTCACTCAATGATAAATCAACTTTTTTGTATCCACATTGGTGACATATCTTTGATGTGGGCTCAAAGCGATTCACGAGATGGACCGCGATTCCCAATTGTTGGCACTTGTTAATCAGCTTAGTTCTGAAATTATAGAACCCTTGTTGGTTAACTGCTTTGGCTAAATGGCGATTTTTGATCATGCCTTTAACATTCAAATCCTCAATTGACACCCAATTCGGTTTGGTTCTCACCAAGTTAGCGACAATTTGATTTTGGTAATCAGTCTGAATGTTGTGTAAGTGTTGGTATAGACGTTGCAATTTCCGCTCTGTTTTGGCCAGGTTGAGGTCAGTAGCAGATTTTCCTTCTTTCGTTTTACGAGCTTTATATGCAATATACTGACGGGATAATTTTCTTTGTGTGCGTCTTAATCGTTTTCGAATTCGTTTAACTTGATGATCCTTGTTCCGGTTGCGATAAATAGTGCCATCATCGATAACGGCAAATTCTTTAACCCCGAGATCAATCCCAATTGGATCACCTAACAAGAGTTCATGAAGTTGTTCTGGTTGTTCAACCAGACACGTAAGATAATAACGTCCCGCTTGTTCTTTAATCCGACCGGATTTAACCACATAATGCTCAAAGTCCGTTGGTAAATAACCATCTTCTTTGAATCGTACCCAACCGAGCTTTGGGAGTTTAATGCGGTGACGTTCAGAAACGATCGTTTGCTTGGAACTATTTTTAACAAAGTAATACGATCCTTGATGACGCTTATAGGAACGCCATTTGGGGTAGCCACTTTGGTGCTTAAAAAACCGCTTCATCGCCGTATCAGCGTCGATAAACGCCTGTTTAGTTGATTTGGCGTAATAGTCTTTGATCCATAAATCGTCCGGATTGGCAGGTAAATATTCATTATTAAACCATTTGGCGAACTCGTAAGCTCCCATATACCAATAGCCGTCTTGGTATCGTTTTTGATTTATTTCCAGAAAAAGGTTATATGCCCAACGGCTACCGCCAATATGGCGATCAATTAGATAGGCTTGTTCATTGGTTGGTTTAATTTCAACTTTGTAGGTGGCTAACGTCATGATCGTCACTCACTTTCTTTTTGTACTTTCGCAGTCCGTCTACCCGACTGGAAAACATATGAATAATTGAAATTAAGTCTTGAACAACTTCCGCTTCAGGGGAAAATTGTTCATTATTGACCACCACAATTTCGGTGCCAAATTTTGCACAAAATTGCTGGAACCAGTCAAAGCCAAATCGGATAAAACGATCAGGATAGGCGATATAAATTTGGTTGACTTTGGATTGCATCACTTCATCAAGCAATTGGTTCCACTTTTTGCGCTTATAATTTAAGCCACTCCCGACGTCAGTGATTACTTGATCAACGATGATCCCTTTTGCATTTACATATTGTCTAAGGAACTCAACTTGATCACGTAAATCATCCTGCTGCGCTGCGGTTGATACCCGAGCATAAATAACATTTTTGCGGTTAGCCTTGGGTTGACCAATTGCTTTTAAATAATCGGCCTCAGTATAATAACGACGGTTCGTGACAGTGCGTTTAGCGGGGAGTTTTCCTTGACTATCCCATTTTTGCAAGGTCTTAACCGATACCCCTAAACGTTCAGCCAATTCTTTTGGTTTCATGTATACTCGCCTCGTATACATGAAAACATATAGAAACATATTAGAGTATATTGTTAATAACAGTTTTCACGCTCCTTTAAGGTAAAGTGAGTGCACCAAAGCGGTTAGAGATCGGAGTGTAAGTCTCCTCGAACAGAAATTCCGGTTGTGGGAATTTTTGTTCGAGGTGCTTACATGCAGATCTCTGCTTGGAAGAGCTGTCCTAAGATAAGTGAGCGGAGCTGGGCGCTTAGAAACTGGAACATAAGTCTCCTTCAGCGGAAATTTCCGCTTTTGGAATTTTTGCAGAAGGTGCTTATGTGGAAGTTTCTGCCCGGCGCAGCTGTCCTAAGATAAGTAAGTACAGCACAATTGTCCAAAAAAGAGGAGCGCAGACATTGAAATTGCCTGGAGCTCCTCGTTGGGTCGGTATGATGTGAATATTTTTCAGAATTTAAAAATATTGCTTTCCACTGGGTGATTGGTGGCTTTGCTTTCACCTAGTGGAAACGTGCTCAAAGCAACTGACGCTAACTGCCTAAGGAACTTCTGGTTAAAACCCAGAACCAGGATTTTAACCAGAAGTTCCTTAGGCAACCGCGCCAACCCGTTGCTTTTCGCACTCTACACCTTTCCTACGCAAGTCCTAGCTCACAGGTTCCAAGGGTCCAAATCTCTCAGACTTATCTCAGCCGTTCATCAGCGGCACCCCTAGTGTTGTACTATTTAAGAATACTGTATTCGAAATTTTTAGTCAATGGCCTTTTCTTAGCTCACCTGTTGAAGGCAGTTTGCTTATTGACAATTCTTTGGGCGTATTTATACATCGCCAAATTCAAGGCATCTAAGAAGCTGTCCAAGATCTATGATTTTTGATATACTTCTATGTAAAAAGCGAGTTTAAGCTATGAAAAATTATCCCA
>NZ_JAHPPD010000066.1 GCF_019061365.1 Lentilactobacillus dabitei | reverse complement strand
ATAAAACCCCTTGAATTAGATTTCTCCAATTCAAGGGGTTCAGTTCATTTTGGAATGATCGCATTTTTTCGTTAAATGGCAGAGATCTGCCGTTTGTCGCAGCTTTCTACAATATAAAAGTGGTGATCAAAGTTGTCATTACAAACTGAAAATGACTAATGTCCCACCCTCGTTTATTTAAACAATTCCCTATTAACGACTCGATAGCGTGCCGTCACCGAATTATGGTTAAAGAACCGGTCGACAATTCGCACGTCCTCCGGTTCGCCCACCCAACAATAGTGGCAGAGATGATCAATTTGAATTTGTTTCGCCAACATTTTGAAGCCAGGAACTTCAAACGTCTTAACCATCTCATTCATTTTTTCCGGATATGTTAGTGTGTAGCCGGCATGGGTGACAATACAGGTTAAATCCCATTCGGGCTTTGAGTAAATGGTCGCGCCACCCAGCTCTTTAAAGACATGAAATCCTAACCGTTTCAAAACTGGGACGACGTCGATTGCCAACCGATTGCCGTCAGCTGGTGCAACTGCGGCTTCCTTGATGAGCGGAATGACATCATTTTCTGTTCTACCTTGAAATAAGTTGATTAACTTTTGTTCTGATGCGTGAGCCATTATGAATTCCTTCCATTTCTACATAATTGATTTGATTTTTCGGATTAGTTACCGCTTTCATTATATAACGGATTAGGCTGGTTTTCGAATTAGATTAAGAGCCTCGTTTCAAGTATTGGCTGAATTATACGTTCTACAAACTAGCAGAAAGAGTTTTTGAAATTAATAACTAGCAAAACGGCGTTACAACATCGATCACTCATGACAGATGTTGTAACGCCTATTTATACCGTTCAGCCAAAATGATTGCCCTGATTTTTTTGCACAGAAAGAAGCTGGTGAAGGCTCGCCAACGTTTCCTGCCGTCAATGAGTTTTCTGAATTTGATGTGAATAAATATAATGACTGGCTAGCAACGCTCGATTAAATGATTTTCAAATTGTTTCCTTTAAAGGAACTACCATCAACTATCGGCTAGATTCCCTCTTAGACCAATCGACGATGGCAGCCCATCACTGACAAATTGCTGATTAAGATCAAAGGGAACCGGCTGATTTAACGTTAATTCACCTGGTTGGACATTGCAGTCATAGGCCACCACGTGAACGCCCTTTTTCTGAGCCCGACCAATTTCCAATGCTAGTGGTTCAAAAATAGCCCGCTCAATCGTGACAACTTTGATCTTTTCCATTTGGATGACAAACAATAAATAGGCCAGATAACCATCGTTAATTGCCCGCTCCAAAGTTTGCACGTGCTTCAACCCCCGAGTGGTTGGGGCATCTGGGAAGGCGGCAATCCCTTGATTGGCTAAGGTAACGCCTTTAACTTCAAGAAAGAACGGACAATTGCCAGCCGCCATCCCAGAAAAATCCAATCGTGAATCCAAATAAGTGACTTCTGGCGTAACGCTGGTGATTCGCTTAATATCAGGCAATTGAATATCATTGCTTTCAAGGCCTATTTTAACCAACTTATTGGGTGCTTGAGAATCAATATTAATCCATTCCAGGTCATATTTCTTGGCGGCCACCAAATCATACTGAGTTTTTCGAGCAGGGTTATGATTCTCAACTAACGCAACTGTCACTCCTGGCTGCAGAATGGTTGTCCGGCCAGTATTTTTAACATGGGCGACCACAACTTCACCGGTGGTTGCCAAACGACAATGGGAAATAAATCGATTTGGCCGATCGATGAAGCGAGCTAGGTGTGTATTCGGATATTTCATTATCTACTACTCCTCGTAGTTCATTTTTTTCAATGCGATTAATAAGGTATGGGCAACCTCTTTGGGGGAATCTGGATTCTCTTCAATTAACCACATATTCAAGATGTTCCAGAACCCACCAAATGAAAAGCTCATGACGTAGGAAATTTCCCGTTTAGTTCCTTCAATATGCCAGGGAGCTTGAAAAACGTCGTAAAGTTTCGTTGCTTGCGGACTTAATTTGGCCAGCAGAACCATAAATAAGTTCTGCTTAATTAACAGTCGAATTTCATTTCGCTGTTCATACCAAAACGAAAAGAAAGTTGTTAATACCTGCTCAAAATCCATATTAGCCCTTGATAAATTGGTTAACCTTGCCAAGTAGGCGTGAATCATTCGATTGCCATAATCGTCCAGTAGGTCCTCTTTGTCCTTAAACGAACGATAAAAAGTTCGCCGGGATAATTGGGCCTGCTCTGAGATATCTTTAACGGTAATTTCCCCATATGGTTGCCTTTTCAATAATTCAAAAAAAGCAGTTGTGAGCCATTCTTTTGATTGTTTCGCAATTCTTTGCTTACCGTTCATTCGTCTTCTCCTGTCACAGATTTTGAGTTTTGTAGCACTTTGTCAAATACCCTAGTGTTTTCGTATCAATGCCAGTATACTAAAAACCAGGTTGAATGTCACACGTGTGAACATAAGCTACTTGTGTGACAAATTATATTTGCGCAAATATAATTGCCTATTCAATTCAGGAGGCAATTATAACAATGAATAAAATTAAATATGTATTACCAGTATTATTAATCGGTAACCTCTTGTGTATGATGGATGTTTCCATTATGACAATCGTGCTGCCCGAAATTCAAACCGCTTTTAATGAAAGTCTGACAAATTTATCTTGGACGTTAAACGTTTATACAATCGTTTTTGCTTCATTTATCATCCCATTTGGTCGACTTGCGGAAAAGTTTGGTCGCAATAAGTTTGTCTTTACCGGCTTGATTATCTTCGCTGGCGGCTCCTTATTGTCTGGTATTTCCACCAATCTTTCTTTCATGTTAGTTGCCCGAGGAATCCAAAGTATCGGTGCCGCCATGATCATCCCGACCAGTATGGTCATCGGCCTCGAACTCAGTAACCAACAAAATCGCAATAAGATTGTGGCGGCTTTGGCGGGTGTTCAAGGACTGGCGGTCGCCTTAGGACCAAGTATCGGCGGCTTTGTAGCTCAATATTGGGGCTGGCGTTGGGTTTTCTTCATCAATGTGCCATTGATCGTCATCGATTTGATTGTTTTTCCAATGGTCCTATCACTGCGCCACGAGCAAACCCAATCAGCACCAATTGATTGGACTGGTGCCTTGTTAAGTGTTGTCATGTTATTTTCGCTTTCACTTGGTTTGATCAAAGGAAACACATGGGGCTGGGACTCGCCAATCATTTTAGGCTTATTTGCAACTGCATTTGTCTCACTTCCACTCTTTATCTTATTGGAACGCAAACTAAAGCTGCCAATGATTAACATGAATTTATTTCACAGCCGAAATTTCAATGGTGCCAGCATCTCACTAGTACTCTGTAATTTCTTCTTAGGCGGTATGGCAGTCCTCATCCCAACTTTTCTAACCAGGGTACATGGGCAAAGTGAACTCGGGGCTGCATTACTCATTACCCCTTATTCAGTGGCCGTGATGTTCTCGGTTATCATCACGTCATTATTAGTCAAGAAAATCAATAATAAATTGCTGATTGGCTTAGGGTTTACACTAATTGGGATTAGTTATTATTTACTCGCCAATATGGATTTAAGTCAAAATTACAATCAGCTGATCATCGCCGCAATTTTGCTCGGGGTTGGTTATGGCCTAGTTGCTGCCACTGCCAACATTCTCGCAGTCGCCGACTTCCATGGCTCAATTTTAACGGCCTCGCAAAGTGTCGCTAACGTCTTACGTCAAG
This sequence comes from Lentilactobacillus dabitei, assembly GCF_019061365.1. GTDB lineage: Bacteria > Bacillota > Bacilli > Lactobacillales > Lactobacillaceae > Lentilactobacillus > Lentilactobacillus dabitei. Next base: position 11,920 of record NZ_JAHPPD010000066.1, on the reverse strand, counting down.
TGGGAATGGTCCTGGCGATTGCAGTCTTTATGACTGTCTTATCAACTAACATTGATACAGCTAAGCAACGAACGCTAAACTATGGTGAGTCACAAATTAGCATGCTCAATTCTACAGCAGCCCTGAAATCAAAATTGCAACGTAAAATTCATTCAAAGCTCAATCCCAACAGTACTAACGTCACAAAAGTAAAGGGGAGCTTGAAATTCAAAGGTGCCAAAATATCACAGGCTAAGCGGTCGGCCCTTATTAGTCAAAGTAACGGTCATGAATTAGCGCTAATCGCTACAAAGGAAAAGTTACCGGTAAAAGCAATTCCGGCCAAACTGAAATCACAAGTTTTAAAGAATGTCTCGGCCACAGTTAACCAAACGATTACTAGAAAAGAAAATGACTTGGATCACCAGTTAAAAACGCTCATTGCTCGGATTAAACAGCAATTGAAGGCTCATTTAAACCACGCTTTCCTAAGTGTTTATGCCAACTTAATTTGGTTACCATTTCTGTCCCTGCTTGTGATTCCAATATTCGATTTTAAGACCCACCAAAAAATCTGATAACCTGTTACTAATTACTGTTGTTTTGATCACATTTCTCGTATCATGAAGACAGTAATAAGTTGGGGGAGATCGTATGTACTCATTTATCAATCAAATTAGAAATTATGTTTGGCTCAAAAGTTTGGCTTATATCATTTTTGGCCTACTGTTCCTGTTTGAACCACATGAAACTTTGAACATTTTTATTATCATATTAGCAGTCTTTTTCGCGGTGTTTGGCATTATCAACTTGATCTCTGGCTGGTGGCAGCGATCCCACGATGATATCACCAGCTACAGCCTGACAGTGGGCGTCTCGCAACTAATTATCGCCTTGATCATTTGGATATTTGCGAAACCATTGCTTGCCTTTTTGCCATTTATTGTTGGCCTGACGCTGGTTATCATGGGCATCTCCAAAACAGTTGACGGCATTCAACAGCATCGTGAATACGTGAATGTTTCGCCTTTTCCGAATAGCCTGTATGGGATTTTGTTGGTCTTAGTGGGCATCATGCTGATGTTTAACCCATTCGGCACTGTGTTGGTGGTTCTCCAATTCTTCGGGGCAACCTTAGTGGTCATGTCGATCCTGGATATCGTGATGGCTTGGCGTTGGAGCCGGTAATGAATCACATTTACCTAATAAATAAAGCAAACGTCACTTCTGTTATAAATAGATAACGGAGGTGACGTTTCTTTATGCATTTCCAACTTTTTTGTTTTGCTCTTAACGTAGTAGGTGAGAATCCAACTTTAAGACTTGGAATCCTATAGAATAATCCGGCCACAATTAATCTGATGTTTGAATACTCTCAAGTTATGCCAAAAATGGACATTGTTTACTATTTCACAATAGTTTATAATGAGAGGGTGGAGATTTAGGTATCCAGCTAATCGCACTTTGAATCTTGCTGTACTGCATACACTTATCATATTCAGCTTTAAAGCGGGGGTCCTATAGTCTCAAAGTTCTGAGGGAACTTGTTCGAATCAACTATCCGCGCTGATGGTTAGCAATATTTAACGCGGGAGTTCAATTAAATCAATCATCGTACATTGAGTTGAAATAATCGACTTTCACTCAAACGGCGGCCTGATCGGGATCTCCAACCACCGAAATACCACTTAGCTGGTCGATTACGACCAGATTAATTGCAGGTCTGACCCACGATCTGACATGATTTGATTGAAACTATTGATAATCATTTTCAATGCGGTAGATAGTTGAACATATTAGCGTGATTAGCACAACTGTCCACACAAAAAGGCGGCCTTTTATCAAAAGGCCGTCTTTTTATTGTCAGATTTTTACTTTTGTACGATGATTTAGTTTTATTGTTGTTTCACGTGTAACATCCATTCAATTAGTGAACGATTGACTACTTCGCCAACGTCTTCTTAATCAACCTTGCAATATTTTCCGTCACCTGAGCAACATCGTGGGTTGCAGTATCCAAGGCATCCTGCAAGGTTTTAACCCCCGCCACGCTGGTAAAAATTGCGTCGATTGATTTATCAGCATACAGTTCATTGATGCCATCCCCGACACTGCCGGCAATCACTACAACGGGTGCTTGAGGCGCCACCTGTTTAGTTGCTAAGGCGACGCCATATGGGGTTTTACCGAATTTGGTTTGGAAATCAATCCCGCCTTCACCGGTGAAGACAAAATCCGCCCCTTGAGCTTTTTCTTTAAGGCCACTATATTCAACCACAATGTCCACGCCTTTTTCCATCGTGGAATTCGTAAATGCCAACAGACCTGCCCCTAAACCACCAGCAGCACCAGCACCAGGATAATTGGCCAAATCCTTATCAAGGTCTCGCTGAATAATAGCTGCATAATGTCGCAGATTGTGATCAAGTATTTTCACCATCTCTGGGGTGGCACCCTTTTGCGGTCCAAACACGGCAGAAGCCCCATTATCACCAACTAATGGGTTGGTCACATCAGAAGCAATCAAAATTTCTAAATTTTTAATCCGTGGGTCAACTTTTGTCGTGTCAATTCTTGCCAGCTGATCAAGGCTGCCACCGCCGACTTCAATCTCATTATCTTGTTGATCAAGCAGACGAACCCCAATCGCTTGGGCCATGCCAGCGCCGCCATCATTGGTTGCACTGCCGCCAATCCCTAAAATCAACTTAGTGATTCCATGGTCGAGCGCCTTTAAAATTAATTCTCCAGTTCCAAAAGTCGTTGCAATTAACGGATTGTGAGTCTTCTCATCAACAAATTGAATCCCACTGGCTTGGGACATTTCGATGACCCCGGTCTTGCCGTCACCAAGAATGCCAAATTTGGCATCAACTTGATTTTTCAATGGCCCAGTCACTTTTTCCGTAAACAGCTTGCCGTGAGTAGCATCAACTAAGGATTGAACGGTTCCCTCACCACCATCAGCCATTGGCACCAGCGTGTAATCTGCATTGGGATACACGCGGGCAAGGCCGGTTTTCATTGCTTCAGCAGCTTGTTTAGCAGTTAAGCCGCCCTTAAATGAATCAGGTGCGATCACAAATTTCATACTTTTCCTCCTGCAAGTTCTTAAACTCATTCATCTAAAGCTGGTTCTTCCTGAATCAGAATGACCTCGTCAAAACTGCTTGTATGTCAGCAGTTTTAGAAGAAGCCATACATCACCGTTGCGACAATCGTCATTGAAAGTCCAACCATTGATTCGTATACGATCGAACGAGAACGTTCTTTGATTTCCATGTGCATCGCGTTAGCCGTAACGTGGAAATAATTTCCATGTGGTAAATGATCAATCACCGTCGCTCCGGTGTGAACCATTGCTGCGGCGGCCAGTGGACTCACTCCGAAGCCGAGAATTGCTTTACTAAATGAGCCAGTTGCCAGGATAACCCCAGTTGAAGTCGAGGCGGCTGCTGCGGCCATTAGGATTCCTGAAATTGGGGCAAGAAAGACACCCGAAACGTGACTCACCTTAATCAGGCTGATAATCTCGGTTGGTAAACTAGATGACGTAATCAAGGCACCAATCATTCCGGCACCCAACAGAATCATTACCACGTCAGTCATTCGAGTAATTCCTGATTGGGCGTATGACTTGAGATGCGTCCCCTTTTTCATTGCCAAGGCGCCGATAATTGCGGCGATCGGTAGGACGTACATCGCATCCAAGTTTAATTTTGTTAAAAAGCCAACGTGAAAAATGGAGCCAATTGGATTGAGCAAAAGTAAAATAATTGCCAGAACTGGTGTAACCAACGAAGATCCCAAGGATGGCAGATCTTTGACATTGGTCTCTTGAGTCAGATTTGCCAAATCGGTGTCCAAGACTTTAGATCCCTTGTTTCGTAATAGTGAGGCAACCAAGACCGCCACAATCAAACCAACGACTGCTGGAATAAAGTCGGCAATCATCACTTGGCTTAATTCCAAGCCAAAGCCCTTTGCCGCAGCAATCGTATTGGGATTAGGTGAAATCACATTTCCAGCCTTTCCACCACCAGATAGAGCGACTAACAAGGCCAGCTTTGAAATGTGCATCCGTTCACCAACTTCAAGCGCAATTGGGGCAACGATTAAAACTGCAACTGGGATGAAGACACCCACCCCAGTAATCACCATTGTCGCAAAGGCAAGACTGAATAGTGCCAGTCGATCGCCAAGCTTATTAACGATCGCCCGAGCAATCGTATCCGCGGCACCGGATTCCATCATGACGCCAGCCAGCATCCCTGCAGCAATAACTCGCAGGATCGTCCCAATGACACTTTGAGAGCCTTGAATGAGGACATTAATTGTCTGAACAAGATTATCGCCACCAATCAGACAGCCGATAATGGCCCCTAACATCAATGAATAAACCGGATTGAGCTTCCATAAAATCAAAATAATTGCAAGGGCTAAGCCTAGTAAAGCTGCCCACCAAGGTAAAATTAACGTTCCCACTATTTATGCCTCCTAAGAAATAAAGATTATATACCAATGAACCGCTTTTTTGGAAGTCACCCCCTTAATTGGTATATTAATAGTATCCACAGGAAAATGCAGAAACTATACCGATAGTATACACGATTATGTAAGCGAATTCACGTGACTTTTTAAGAATCTTTCTAACGCCCTCACCACTGAATGAAAGCATTATGTCTCTTGACGTTTGCTCACAATTTATCATTCTAGCACATTATGATCAATTAGTGAGTTATCTTGAAAATATTTTTCAAGATAACAAATGACATCTCCCCATCATAATCCAAATACTAAAACAAGCTAAGATCACTTCCAGTTAGAGGTTGATGCACAACCAACTCAAACTAGACGTCATCTTAGCTTATTTATTGAATCATAAAAGTTTCCCCAGAGCCTCACCTTTGACGCTATGAACATTATCCACTACTACGAAAGCTTCAGGATCCACGCTTGACACCAATGGCACAATTTGAGCCACTTGTTTATCCGTGCAAATCACGTAAATCATCGGTCGCTTTTCTTGATGGTAATACCCTTTGGCCTTAATCAACGTCATTCCCTGGTGAAGAACGGCTGACAACTCTGCGGTCACTTCATCAGTCTGGGCCGAAATAATTGTCACCGCCTTACGGGCACCAAATCTCGCCAGGAGCTTGTTCAGCACAATGGCTGAAACGGACAACTCAATAATGGTCAAAAGCATATTTTGAAAACCGATAATTAATCCGGAAGGAATCGCGACCAACAAATCAAACATCAGCATCGCCGAGCCGTTTTGCATGCCAAAGTAGCGATTAACAATTTTGGCGAGAATGGTACTGCCGGCAATGGTTCCTTCACCGCGAAAAATGATCCCCATCGCGATTCCCATCAAGACACCGCCAGCAATCGCCGGGATCAGGGTTTGATTTGTATGATAGTTCAACAACGGTGGTAATTTTAAGAAAATCGAAATCCATAGCACTGCCCAAAGTGAATACCACACCGTGTGTTTTTCCAGATACCGAAACCCGACCAGCATCAAAATACCGTTCAAAACAAAGTTTGTATAAGCTGGGGAAATATGTAATGCGTAATATCCAATTGTTGTCAAACCGGTCACGCCACCCTCACCAATTTGATGAGGAATTAAAAAATCGTTGATAGCAATCGCATAAATCAATGCGCCAATCATGATCTGGAGACCATTTTTCACCATCTGCCTTGTCCTTAACTTAATCGAACCCACCTGCTACTGAAAATATACCTGAATGTATATCCAGATTTTTCTTGCTTCATCCTATCCCACCTCGACACAAGCTCTCTACTATGGTTGATATGATAGTCCACAAGCGTAAATTCCCGGCTAGCCACCGGTACATTCTTCGTCGCCTGGTTAGTAGGCTAAAACAAAGTTGTCAGTATCTCTAATATTCAACGCAGCATTAATATCGCGATCGGTCACGTTGCCACAATTAGGGCATCTATAAATGCGTTCACTCAATGATAAATTAACTTTTTTGTATCCACATTGGTGACATATCTTTGATGTGGGCTCAAAGCGATTCACGAGATGGACCGCGATTCCCAATTGTTGGCACTTGTTAATCAGCTTAGTTCTGAAATTATAGAACCCTTGTTGGTTAACTGCTTTGGCTAAATGGCGATTTTTGATCATGCCTTTAACATTCAAATCCTCAATTGACACCCAATTCGGTTTGGTTCTCACCAAGTTAGCGACAATTTGATTTTGATAATCGGCTTGAATGTTGTGTAGTCGTTGATACAGACGTTGCACTTTCCGCTCTGTTTTGGCTAGGTTAAGATCAGTAGCAGATCTTCCTTCTTTCATTTTGCGAGCTTTATATGCAATATACTGACGGGATAATTTTCGTTGTGTGCGTCTTAATCGTTTTCGAATTCGTTTAACTTGACGATCCTTGTTCCGGTTGCGATAAATAGTGCCATCATCGATAACGGCAAATTCTTTAACCCCGAGATCAATCCCAATTGGATCACCTAACAAGAGTTCATGGAGTTGTTCTGGTTGTTCAACCAAACACGTTAGATAATAACGCCCAGATTGTTCTTTAATCCGGCCAGATTTAATCACGTAATGCTCAAAGTCCGTTGGTAAATAACCATCTTCTTTGAACCGCACCCAACCGAGTTTTGGGAGTTTAATGCGGTGACGTTCACAAGCAATAACTTGTTTGGCACCGTTTTTTACGAAATAATAGGACCCTTGATGTCGTTTATATGATCGCCACTTAGGATACTCACTTTGGTGTTTAAAGAAACGTTTCATCGCTGTATCGGCATCAATAAACGCTTGTTTAGTTGATTTTGCATAGTAATCTTTGATCCATAAATCATCTGGGTTAATGGGTAAATACTCATTGTTGAACCACTTGGAGAATTCATATGCTCCCATATACCAATAGCCATCTTGGTAGCGTTGTTGATTCATTTCTAAGAAAAAATTGTAGGCCCAGCGACTGACGCCAATGTGACGATCAATTAGATAGGTTTGTTCCTTGGTCGGTTTAATTTCAATTTTGTAAGTGATTAACGTCATCATCGTCACTCACTTTCTTTTGGTATTTTCGCAGTCCGTAAACACGGCTGGAAAATACATGAATAATTGAAATTAAATCCTGAACAACTTCGGCTTCGGGGGATAGTTGCTCATTATTGACCACCACAATTTCGGTGCCAAATTTTGCACAAAACTGTTGGAACCAATCAAAGCCAAACCGGGTAAAGCGATCTGGATAGGCAATATAGATTTGGTTGACTTTGGATTGCATCACTTCATCAAGCAATTGGTTCCACTTTTTGCGCTTATAATTTAGGCCACTCCCGACGTCAGTGATTACTTGATCAACGATGATCCCTTTTGCATTTACATATTGTCTAAGAAACTTAACCTGATCGCGTAAATCATCCTTCTGCGCTGCGGTTGATACCCGAGCATAAATAACATTTTGGCGGTTGGCTGTAGGTTTTCCAATTGCTTTTAAATAATCGGCCTCAGTATAATAACGACGGTTCGTGACGGTGCGTTTAGCGGGGAGTTTTCCTTGACGATCCCATTTTTGCAAGGTCTTAACCGATACCCCTATACGTTCAGCCAATTCTTTTGGTTTCATGTATACTCACCTCGTATATATTATATCATATAAAAACATATTAGAGTATATTGTTAATAATAGTTTTCACGCTCCCTAACAATTTCATTATATCTCACTTACCGAATGAGCATTCCTAACCACAATCCGAAAACTATCACATTTCACAGGCATTATGACCTCCTCCTCGATGAAAACTTATTTCATCAGTATAACGGAATTGGCAAAAGCTTTCAGCCAACTTTATTTCAGAAGTAGTTGTCTTTCATTTCAAAAACAGGCTATAGTTACTGTATAGAAATAAGGCAGGAGGAACTAGAATGGCATACATTGACGTCAAACACGTTTCAAAAATTTACGGCAGTGGTGAGCAAGAAGTGCGGGCAAACGATGATATTAACTTCAAAATTGCTAAGGGTGAGTTGACGATTATCGTTGGGGCATCAGGGGCCGGCAAATCCACCTTACTCAATATCTTAGGTGGCATGGACACGCCAACTAAAGGCCAGATCATTGTCAATGGCAAAGATATTTCAACGGATACCAGTAAGCAATTAACAACCTATCGCCGCCACTCAATTGGCTTTGTCTTTCAATTCTATAACCTGATCCCGAATTTAACGGCGCTGGAAAATGTTGAACTGGCCTCACAGATTTCTCCAGACGCATTAGATGTTGCCGAAGTGATGCAGGAAGTTGGCCTCGGCAAACGAATGAATAATTTTCCAGCTCAACTCTCCGGCGGTGAACAACAACGGGTTGCCATTGCCCGGGCTATCGCCAAGAACCCCGAATTATTACTGTGTGATGAACCCACTGGCGCCCTTGATTACAAAACCGGCAAAAGTATTTTGAAATTGTTACAGGATTTTAGCCATCAAACTGACAAAAACGTCATCATTGTGACCCATAATGGCATGATTAAGCCAATGGCCGACCATATCATTGAAATTGGTGACGGTCAGGTTAAACAAGATAAGCTAAATGATCAGCCGAAACCGGTTGAAGAAATTGAGTGGTAGTGACTACCTTTGAAAGCAGGATTAGTGTTGAGCCAGACGTGTTAACAATCTAACATTTCCCAAACCAAAAGAAACGGCTAAAACAAATCTGGATTTGCCTTAGCCGTTTCAGAGGATGAATAATTACAAATGGCGGTAACCCCCACGTGCAGCTATGGGGGTTACCAAGTTTTTGGCCTACGATCGTCCTCAAACCAATGACAGCTTGCGATGCTCAATCGTAAACCAAGGACAAAACCGATAAGCTGGTGACTTCATCTGAACATGCAAGCTGAAGTCATCGACATTGATGAACTTATATATGACTGCATTGTTCAATGCGATAATATATAAATTTATCAACCAACGAGAATCTTGTAACGTTCCGGACCGTCAATCGTGTGAACCTCGACCTCCAAGCCGTTTGGCAACTGAACACCCTCATACCAGAAACTATGATGAGCGTGAGCCGAAAATTTAAAGACATATCGATAACTGTGGTTCTCTCGCTCGATATGCAGATAACCTTCGCGGCCATCCGACAGCTTGACGTCTTGATCCTTGTTAACTGGTCGGACGTAAATCTTGGTCATGAAATCACCTCCTTTCACGTCCACCTGTATAATAGTTGGAATTGCTCAAAAAAACAATCAAAATTATTGATTTACGGTTTTTAATGGGCCAACAATTATAAATTACTGAAGCAGCGACGGACCCTGGTCTATTTCAGCCCAGGTCTTATTTTTGGCTAGGGATCATGACCATTACCATTAAGGGTCAAATTCCTGTATAATTGTCAACATAAGTGTCATCCTACGCAATTAGGATGACTTTTTAAGTTAAGCCGCCTCATTGATCTGATGACACTCACACCAGGTCACTGCTTTATGACGACCTTTAAAATTCTTTGCTTAACCACTATCACTGAAATATAATAACGGAAAGGGGTGTTTGCCTTGGCTGTCGTACTAATTCCTACTCTGATCATTTTCCTGATCCTCACGGGAACGTTATGTACATATTTAATTCGTAATCGAAACACATCCATGCTGGGGTGGTTAGCCAACTTTTCACTTTTGGCTCTGCTGGTCTTACTTGTCCAGCTCATCTCAGTCTTTAATAACCAAGCCTTGGGAATCATTTTTGGCTTATTGGTTGCTTTGATTGGGGCCATTGTTTTTGTGGGGTTAGTTCTGAGCTTTATTTTTTTATTTTGGAATGCCATTATCGTTTGGAAACGTGAGGGTCACAGCCTCAGCAGCTCATTGACCTTAATTGTGGGTATCGGGGTTGTCTTAGCCGATATTTTACTCTTCTTCAACCCAATTCACGCTCCTGAACCAATTCAATTAGGTGTGATGTCGTTTTTAACCTATGTCATCTTTTATGTGTTGCTCACCGTCTGGAATACTATCACCTCAATGTTGCTGTATCATTGGTATTTTCCCAAAAAAGATAAGGACTACATTATTGTTCTAGGAAGTGGTCTAATTGATGGCTACAAAGTTGGTCGCCTACTGGGCAATCGCATCAACACAGCAATTGACTTCTATCACACTCAACTCCAGACAACTCATAAACGCGCCAAGCTGATCTTTTCCGGAGGCCAAGGGGCTGATGAAAAGCTCCCTGAAGGAAAAGCCATGCAGCAATATGCCATCGATCATGGTATCCCTGAAGCTGACACCCTCGTTGAGGATCGATCGGTCAACACCAAACAGAATATGCAATTTTCTGAACAAGTCATTAGAAATGATGGCGGCTCTGACGCCAGTAAGAAAGTTTTTGTCACCAACAACTACCACACTCTACGGGCGGGCATTCTCGCTCACCAATTAAAAATTGCGGCTTACGGGTTGGGTGCTCCAACACCACTTTATTTCCTGCCCAACGCTGTCATTCGTGAGTACCTTGCGCTGTTCGTGATGCACAAGAAATTCCACATAACCGTATTGGTTCTAATACTCGCCTTGTCAATCACGTTGGCCATCGGCGCATTGGTCGTTCCAAACCATTAATCATTCAACATCAACTGAGGAGAACTTCATGTCACAATATATCAACGTTATTTACACCGCTGCCATTTTTTCCCAATCATCGCCTTGATGATTACCTTGCCAATTCTACTGTTTAACTATCATCGTTACGGGGCATTACCAAAATGGAATATTTTTATTCTTTACACATTTGTATTCTATATGCTTTGTGCTTATTTTTTGACGATTCTACCCTTGCCATCAAAAAGTTTTGTGGCTCATTTGACCACCCCGACTCACAATTTTATTCCTTTTACATTTGTGACTTACTTTTTGAAATATAATCCCTTTTCTTTGACCCATCCAAGCACTTGGATTGCTGCTCTGAAGGCGCCAACGGTGATCCAACCGGCCTTCAACCTGCTGTTAACCCTGCCGTTTGGCTTTTATCTCCGGTATTACTTTAATCGTAATTGGAAGCAAATCGTCCTGTTAAGCTTTTGTCTATCACTATTTTATGAATTAACCCAATTTTCCGGCTTATACGGAATTTACCCACGGCCCTATCGACTATTCGATGTCGATGATTTAATGTTGAATACCCTCGGTGGCTTTCTGGGTGGTAGTCTGGCCATCTGGTTAGGGCGCTTCCTACCGAATAAACAGAAGGTGGAAAAATCAGCCGTTGCTAGAAGTCAAAATATTTCGGTCATTCGCCGGGGAACCGCGTTGACAGTAGATTGGATCATTATTTACATCCTGAGTGACATTTTAACCATCTTTCTCAAGCCCCACTGGCTAATCACCTTCATCGTGGGCGCAATTTATATCTTTGGATCTGAAGTTACCCATCAAAAAACGCTTGGCATGCGGATCGTTGGCATGCGACTCACCAATCGATTTGGCCAAGATGCCACCTGGCTACAAATTATCCTGCGAAATATTATCGCCTATGGGATTATCGGTGGCACCTTTGGCATCCAAGGACGCCTGCTGGATATGACAGCATATGCGCCAGTTTCACAATTAGTCACCATTCAAAAAGCTGTCTTGGCCCTCTCATTTATCCTCCTTTTAATTTTGGTTGACTTATTAATTGATACATTTTCACAAAAGCACCGGCTCTTCTTTGAGCGCTTGAGTGGTACAGATACAAAGATTGGTCGCTAAAATATTGCTATCCAAATTAAGTGTCTGGAAGATTAGGCTGCAGATTGTGTATAAATGTAACTTGGTTTTCTCACCTATATTGATAAAACTTGCGACAAACGTAAGCACTAAATAACTGGACGTCTACTTCGTAGACGTCTTTTTGAGTACCATAGAATTATTAATTAAGTATGAGGTG
>NZ_JAHPPD010000065.1 GCF_019061365.1 Lentilactobacillus dabitei | reverse complement strand
CGTCAATTAACCACCAGTCTGCAAATGGTCGTTTTAGCGTTTTTAGCACTATTACTTAAGAGATTTTAGACAGCTTCTTAGGACAGCTCCTCCAGGCAGCAACCTGCACGTAAGCACCTTTGGCAAAAATCCCAGAATCAGGGATTCCTGCCAAAGGAGACTTACACTCCGACTTCTAACCGCTTGGATCCGCTCACTCATTTTTAGGAGGTGCCACCATGAACATTGAAACGGTTCATGAATTAGCCAAGATTTTAAAAGAGAATCAGTTATCCGAGTTAACGTATCAATCCGGAAACGACCGGGTAAAGCTGAAACGTGCGTTGAACCAGCCAGTCGGGTCAACGTCTCCAGCGGCTCCTGAACCGGCCGCCTCTGACGAACAAAACACCATCAATGCCACGACCATCGGGACCTTTTATTCATCCAAGTCCCCTGACGATCCGCCATTTGTTTCGATTGGCGATCATATCGAGATCGGAGACACGATTGGCATTATTGAAGCAATGAAAGTGATGAATGAAATCAAAGCCGACAAGGCGGGAATCGTTACCCAAATTCTTGCCACGGACGGCCAAGGAGTTGAGTTCGATGAACCACTTATTCAACTCGCATAAACCAATTGAACAATGGCCATTTCATAAGGTCCTCGTTGCCAACCGTGGTGAAATTGCCGTGCGGATCATTCGCGCCTGCCGCCAGTTGGGGCTGCAGACGGTTGCAATCTATTCCACAGCCGACAGAAATGCCTTGCATACCAAACTAGCCGATTCAGCCATCTGTATCGGCCCGGCCAACGCTGCCAACAGTTATTTAAATATCAATAACATTATCACTGCCGCGCAATTAACCGGCGCCGACGCCATTCACCCAGGTTATGGCTTTCTTTCAGAAAACGCCGATTTTGCCCGCGCCTGTGAAGAAAACAATCTGATTTTTATTGGGCCAAGCGCCGATGCGATTTCATTGCTGGGCAATAAGGAACAGGCCAGAGAAACGATGAAACAGGCCGGCATGCCCCTCGTAAAGGGCAGTCCAACCGTCCTGACCGATTCAAAGGAAGCTTTGACTGAAGCCAAAAAGATCGGCTTTCCAATCATGATTAAGGCAAGCGCTGGCGGTGGCGGCAAAGGGATGCGAGTTGTGGAATATCCTGAGCAATTCGAAAGCACGTTTGAACTCTGCCAAGATGAAGCCAGGTCAGCATTCGATGACGACCATATGTATCTGGAGCAATACCTAACGCACCCCCGGCACATTGAAATTCAGTTGATTGCCGATCAAGCTGGCAAGGTGCTGGCAATCGGTGAGCGGGATTGTACAATTCAAGCCAATCACCAGAAGGTCATGGAAGAAGCCCCAGCACCGGCTTTGGACGACGCCACCCGCCAACAAATGTTTTCCACCAGCGAACAGGCCGTTTCCAAGATTCATTACGAAGGCGTTGGTACCGTCGAATTTCTCTACAACGGCCCCGGTGCATTTTACTTCATGGAAATGAACACCCGGATTCAGGTTGAACATCCAATTACCGAACAAACCACCGGCTTGGACCTCATTGATGCCCAATTTCGGGTCGCGGCTGGTGAAACGTTGGTTGACGACCGGCCAACCGTTTCCAACTACGCCCTAGAGTGCCGCATCACGGCGCTGACACCGGGAACCATCACTGGCTTACATTTTCCTGGTGGACTGGGTGTCCGCGTTGACACCGCCCTTTATCAAGGCTATACGGTGCCCCCGAACTACGACGCCATGATCGCCAAACTGATCGTTTTCGGCCCCAATCGCAACGTTGTCTTAAATGAAATGAGAACGATGATCGATGAAACGGTCATTGTCGGCATTTCGACCAATCTGGAAATGCTATCCCAGTTGCTGGCCGAACCAGACTTGATTGAGGAGAAAACCGATGTCAACTGGCTCGACAAACAACTGGCTGAGAAGGAGGAAGATTCTTATGACGACTGATATGACAACTCTATCTCCAGTTGAACTGCGGCATTTAATTCGCAGTGGTGACTTTTTCGGACAGACAAGCGGCCTGTGTCCAGGCTATACCCAGGCAAACCTGGCAATTCTTCCCAAAGATCTCGCGTATGATTTCCTATTGTTTACACAACGAAATCCCCGCCCCTGTCCAGTGCTTGAGGTGAGCGACACCGGTAGCCGCAAGCTACATGAGTTCGCTGACGATATTGATTTGGCCAACGATTTTCCAAAATACCGGATTTACCGCAATGGCAAAGTCGATGCCGAAGTCACATCGGTTGCAGACATTTGGCAAAATGATTTTGTCAGCTTCATCATTGGCTGCAGCTTCTCATTTGAATCGGAACTACTCGCTGCCGGGATTGAAGTTCGAAACATCACCGAAAAAGTGAATGTGCCAATGTTTAATACGAACATCCCGCTAAAATCTGCTGGCCCATTCCACGGCAACATGGTCGTCAGCATGCGTCCCATCCCAGAAACCCAGATTCCAACAGCAGTCCAGGTAACCGGCGCAATGCCAAAAGTTCACGGTGCCCCAATCCAAATCGGGGATCCCGAAACCATCGGCATTTCTGATTTGGCACATCCCGATTATGGCGATCCGGTGACAATTAAAGCTGGCGAACAACCTGTTTTCTGGCCATGTGGCGTCACGCCCCAAAACGTGATTATGCAGACCAAGCCGCCGCTGGTCATTACCCACGCGCCGGGCCACATGCTGGTGACCGACGTTGTCAATGCAACATTAAAATACTAGGACAGCTGTGTAAAGCAGAAACTTCCACCTAAGCGCCTTCTACAAAAATCCCAGAATCGGGGATTTCCGTAGAAGGAGACTTATATTCCAGTTTCTAACCGCTTTGCTCCGCTCACTTATTTTTAGGAGGAATTTCCAATGACAACAATTGATCTCAATAGTGATCTTGGCGAAAGTTATGGCCGCTACCATTTAGGCAACGACGACCAAGTGATTCCACTCATTAGTTCAGCTAACATTGCGTGTGGCTTTCACGCTGGCGATCCTGACGTGATGTATCAAACAGTTGAAATGGCTGAGAAGGCGGGAATCGGTGTCGGTGCCCATCCTGGCTTCCCTGACCTTGATGGCTTTGGCCGCCGGAAAATGGATCTCTCCGCAGCGGCGGTAACCCACATGGTGACCTACCAAATTGCCGCACTGGCCGGCTTTACAAAGACCCACCGACTGCATCATGTCAAACCTCATGGGGCACTTTACAACGCCGCTGGTAAAGACCTGGCACTGGCCACTGCCATTTGTCAGGGTATCAAGGCTGAAGATCCTCATTTAATGGTCTATGCCCTTTCCAACAGTGCCTTAGTTACTGCCGCTCAGAATCTTGGCCTTCCCGTTGCGCAAGAAGTCTTCGCCGACCGAAACTATCAAGTAGACGGCAGCTTAGTTCCAAGAAGTCAGGATAACGCCGTGTTGCACGATCCCGACGAAATTGCCAAACGAACCATCTCCATGATCAAGACCCAATCCGTTGTCGCGGTGACTGGAGAAACCGTCCCAATCAAGGTCGACTCCATCTGTGTCCACGGTGACAACAGTGCAGCTCTTGAAATCGTCAAGCACTTGACACAAGCATTGAAACAAGAAGGAATTGCCATTAAGACCCGTTAATTCGAAAGGAAGATGCTTATGAAAGAGCCTCAAATTGAAACACCCGCAAAGAACAAACGACTACGGAGTGCTGCGTTAGGTGCCGCCTTCTTAATGGCGATGGCCGCCGTTGGTCCTGGATTCTTAACCCAGACCGCCACGTTTACCGGCCAGTTGGGTGCCAACTTTGGATTCGCAATTTTGATTTGTATTATTGTTGACATCGTCGTTCAGTTAAACATCTGGCGAATTATTATCGTTTCAGGAAAACGAGCCCAGGTGATTGCCAATGAGGTGTTTCCAGGCTTAGGATACGTCCTCTCCTTCCTAGTGGCGATGGGTGGCTTGTTCTTTAACATCGGCAATATCGGCGGTGCCGGCTTAGGCCTCAACGTGTTGTTCGGAATCTCACCGGAAAACGGTGCCC
This sequence comes from Lentilactobacillus dabitei, assembly GCF_019061365.1. Taxonomy (GTDB): domain Bacteria; phylum Bacillota; class Bacilli; order Lactobacillales; family Lactobacillaceae; genus Lentilactobacillus; species Lentilactobacillus dabitei. Next base: position 12,706 of record NZ_JAHPPD010000065.1, on the reverse strand, counting down.
TGATCGCCGCGGCAATCGCCATCATTGTGTTGATTATCAAAAATGCGTTAAAAGCCATGGACATCACTGTCCAGATTCTCGCTGTTATCAAAATTGGTATTTTGCTCTATATTCTATCGGTGATGACCGTTCCATACGGCACCGCTGCAGCACATGCATTTGATCCCTCAAACGTCAACTTTTACTCCATCGTAACGATCGTTGGTGGAACCGTTGGTGGCTATATTTCATTCTCAGGTGGTCATCGATTGCTTGAAGGTGGCGCAAAGGGTCCTGGCGCCATTAAATATGTCAACGAAGGTGCCCTGACTGGAATTGGAATTGCCTCAGTCATTCGGGTAATGCTTTTCCTCGCTGGCCTTGCAGTGGTTACCGCAGGTTATAAACTGGACCCAACCAACCCAGCGGCTTCAATTTTCAAGTATGCGGCTGGTAACTTTGGCTATAAATTCTTTGGCCTGCTGTTATTTGCTTCCGGGATGTCATCAACTTTAGGCTCCACCTTTACTTCTACCTCATTCTTGGATTACGCGGTGAGTGATCGGGCCGGGGTGATGTTCAAACGTTACCGAAGCAGCTTTATCATCGGCTTCATCATTATCTCAACCGCTATTTTCTACTTTATCGGCAGCCCTGCTAAAGTCTTAGTTGTTGTGGGGGCCCTCAACGGATTTGTGTTGCCAATCGCCTTGGCAATCTTGCTGCTGGCTTCTCACCGACAACCGATCATGGGTGTGAAATATCATCATCCGGCATGGTTGACCTGGACGGGTTGGATCGTAGTCATTTTCATGGCTTACGCTGGCTTCAGAACAATTTTGGGATTGTTTGGAATCGGCAATTAATTTTCACCAGAAATAAGAATTTCATATTGTCACTTTTAGTTGAAAAATCAAATAAGCCTGTGCCTTCACTCCGTTGAATTCCAACTGAGTAAAGACACAGGCTTATTGATTGATCTATGTATCTTATTTCGTCAAATTTTCACACGACCATCGCCAGCAAAAATACGGCGCCCAATCCAAGCACAACCGAAATGGCCATTGAACGCGTCCAATAAGCAATTCCAATCACGATAACCGCCGCAATCATTTCCGGGGCCCGACCAGCGATTGAAACCACGTAGTCCGGGGTGATAAAAATGTCCTTTACGACCAGTGCAGTAAATAGTGAAACCGGGACATATCTCATCCATTCGTTAAACCAAACGGGAATTTTTCGGGTACGAAAAAATAGTAGGGGAATTAATCGCGGCGCAAAAGCCACGCAAAAACACCCTAATACCAACCAAACATGTTGTGTCGTGTTCCATTCCATACGTTCTAACTCCTACTCATCAACGTCATCAGGTGAGCCAGCCGGGTTCTTGAGGTGCCGCAGCAGGCCACTGTTCGGTAAATATTTTCTGATTGATGCTTCCACCATAAAACCAATAAACGAAGCGACCAAGGTTGAGATGACCAGGCCGAGGGTTGATTTGGTCAGTACCATGAAGTAAGCGGCCAATAACCCGGACAGAATGCAGATCAGAATAATCAACCCATTCTTGAGTTGAACAACGATCATATAAAGGAATAACGCTGTTAGCGCAAAGTGAACAATGGTTAAATCGATGTGAATCGCACTACCAATCAGGCTGCCAATCAGATTACTAATGGTCCAAAACACCAACGTCATATGTTCGACGTGTAAGGCTTCCCTGGGCGTAAACTTCTTATCCGTTGAAAATTTTAAATAATTAAGTGCGTAGTTTTCATCATTCATTGAAGCCGCAAATAAAGCGGTAAATCCAAGCGACTGGCCATGCAAATACTTGGAAAGACTCGATCCCAGCAAGGCATAACGCAGTTCGAGGAAAAACATCATCAAAATAACTGAATACATTGGTGCACTCGTTGCCAGCAGTGACGCAATCAAAAATTGCGCCCCGCCTGAGAACACCATTACTGAAACCATTAAAGTTGTCCACACGTTGAATCCAGAAGCGTTCAGCAAAATTCCACACGCCAAGCCGATTGGAATGTAACTCAAATCTACCGGTAGCGAAGCATCAAGGATTCGACGCCAATATGGAAGCTTCTCTCTAGATTTCGCTATGTCTTTACCCAAAAGGATTCCTCCATCATTAAGCACTCAGGACTGTAAGCCCGTGTAAAAATCATGTAAACACAATCCAGATACAATTATATTGGATATCACCAAATTAATAAACACTTTTAACCAAATGTTTTGCTAAAACAGTCGCAAAATCGCGCGCCATAGGAGAATGAACGGGTTGGCTTTTTTTATCGATTTGTTGGTAACCAATTGAACCTTAGCCTCATCAGCTTGCAAATATTTCGGTAAAACCTGCCCGTAAGTCAATTGAGTCTTGCCGGCAGCCGTCCCCTTCTTGGCCGGGGCAGCAATTTTTTGATTCAAATGGACATATTTTCCCTGAACTTGCTGCTTGGAAATATTTTTCGGCGTCCAGACCCACGTCGTCTGCTTGACAACCGGTTGAACATCGACCTGTTTCCCATCCGGAACAGCCGCTTTGCCAACACCTTTAATTTGGCTTCCTTTGCTTAACGTAATGGGATGCTGATCAGTGAATACGTACCGCATTAACTTAGCGGTTTGAATAAATCTTGCCGGATCGGTCGCGCTCTTGTTACGACTGCCAAGCACCACCGTAATAATTCGGTGATGTTTGCGGGTGGCTGATCCCACGAAACAAGCACCGGCTTTATCGGACGTCCCAGTCTTCAAGCCGTCCACCACAACGCCCTTGGCAATTTGGTGATCGTTAAGCAGCTGGTTGTGACCGGTAATTGCTGTGCCGTAAAAAGTCGAGACCGTCTTTTTGGTAATTTCAGTCACCCTCGGAAAAGCCTTGATTAGTTTGCTGGCTAATAAGGCAACATCGCTGGCGGATAGCTCATTTTCGGCATCCCCGCTCACGTTTGCCAATGCCAGTCCCCCAGTTAGCTTGTTAGTCAGCCCGGAGGCATTATAAAATTTAGCATCCTTGATTCCGATCTGCTTGGCCGTTTGATTCATCAATTTCGCAAATTTCACCGGCGTTCCCGCAACTTTCTGGCCCAACGCCAACGCAGCCGCATTGGCCGAGGCCACCAACGTTGCATTGACTAACTGACGCACAGAGTATGACTTGCCGGCAGTCAATGGCACATTGGTCAGCCCACTAGCGGTGCTCAATTTAGCAAGCGCTGGCGAAATGGTCACCTGGTCATCCCAAGCTAACTTCTTTTGTTTGATTTGCTGATGAACAATGTAAATTGTCATTAGCTTGGATACTGAGGCAATCGGCAGTGCTTGGTGGGCGTTTTTCTGATACAAGATCTGTCCGGTTCTGGCATCAACGGCAATCGCGGCTTTGGCAGCAATCGCCGGTTGATCAGTGACGGAGCTCGCTTGAACGCCGGTCGCAAATCCTGCAGACAGCAAAAAAGTGCCTATTAAGGCAATGATCGCTTTAAATCGTAAGTTCATTTTCATCCCTTCTACCGCGTTCCTTTTAATTTGTCGCTGGGTTTTGAAAGATGATCACCATGATTAATTGGAACGTGAATCGCAAACGTTGTAATTTCAGGGCTCGAAGTTACATTAATGTAGCCGCCGTGCAGATCAATGATGCTCTGCGCAATTGCCAGGCCCAAGCCAGAGCCACCGGTATCTTTGTTTCTGGACTCCTCAACTCGATAAAAGCGCTCAAAAATTTGGTCAAGGGACTTCTGGGGAATTTGTGGCCCATCGTTGGCAACATCAATGACCGCTTCACCGGGTTTGCCGATTCTGGCACTCAAAAAGATGTTGCGGCCACCCTTGCCATACTTAATCGCATTTGAAATCAGGTTGTTAAAGACTCGCCCCAGTTTTTCGGCATCCGCTTCAATGTAGAGGGGCTTTTCGGTATTTTTGGCAGAGATTGCCAGACCACTCTTTTTGGCTTCCAGCTCAAAGCTGGCGACCAGTTGTTCCATCATCTGATTAAGGTCAATCTTATTGATCGATAGTGGCGTCCCGGTCTGTTTGACTTTGGTATACTCAAATAAATTATCCACCAAGGACTTCATTTGTTTGGCTTTCAAATAAGCAATCTCAGTATACTTGAGCAGGTCTTCTTCACTATGGTACTGCTTATCTTGAATCAGGCCAAGATACCCCAAAATCGAGGTTAACGGCGTTCGCAAATCATGGCTGACATTGGTGATCAGCTCATCTTTGGAACTCTCAATCGCCCGCTCCTCGTCCATGGAGTGGATAACACTATCAACCAGCGCATTAATGCTTTCAACAACTGATTGCGTATTGTCTTTGAATTTAAAATTAATTCGATGATCCAAATGGCCGTTGGCAATATAATGAAGCTCGGTAATGATGTGACGCAACTGCATTTGATGGTAGCGCCGAATCAATCGCCAATAAACGACGGCCGCATCGAACACCAACATCAGCGCGATGAAAATGTTCTCCCAGCTCCAGAGATGGTAATGATTCGGACCAATTAAAATCGATCGTTTAATGATAAAAATCCCATCCCGCAGGCCAGGGTTGGTCATAATAGATTGATTAATCAAAATCACAATCGATAAGTTTAATAACAGAAGGAGAATGACCGTTACGATCCCTTCCAAAAATAATTCAGTTTTCTCACGGCCGGTTAGCTTCAACGTAATCCCTCTTTAAAATTAGTGTGATTCGATCTTGTAGCCAACGCCCCAAACAGTTTGGATAACTTTTTCACCGTTAGTCGCTTCTTCAATCTTATCTCGTAAATGACTCACATGGACCATGACTGTCTTAGCGGAAACGATACTTTCCTGTCGCCAAACGCGTTCAAAAATTTCGTCAGCCGAAAAGACCCGGTTGGGATGGCTGGCCAACAAGTACAAAATTCCAAATTCCAAGGCAGTCAATTGAATCAACGTGCCGGTAATCGTTTTAACTTCATGGGAGTCCTTATTAATAGTCAAAGGTCCAATGTCCAAAACGTCTGGGGCATCATTGGTAACGTGTTCCTCGGTCCGCCGCAATAACGACTTCACCCGAGCCATGACTTCCAGTGGATTGAATGGCTTGGTGACGTAATCGTCAGCGCCGCTGATCAAGCCCTGGATTTTATCCATGTCTTCGGTTTTGGCTGACAAGATGATAATCGGAATTTGAGAATCCTTACGAACCTCTTTGATGACTTCAATTCCGCTCATGCCGGGCATCATAATATCCAAAATCATCAATCCAATGTCAGATTCGGTCCGTAGCCGGGTCAAAGCCTCTTTACCACTATAAGCAGAAACTGGCTCGTAGCCTTCATTTCGGATGTAGATTTCAAGCAATTGAGCAATTTCTTTATCATCATCGACAACTAAAATTTTCATGGTTTGTTATACCTCATTCTGATTTAAATTCCAATTTCACATAATTGATAAGCAATTGATGAACGTTAATAATTCACCATAGATTTTACACTTTTTAGAGTCAACCACTCCTGACTAAAGTCAAGAGCTTGTGAGCATTGAAACCTAACGGCTTCACGACCACAATTTGCATAGATACAGCCAGCTTACTTAGACCACCGCAGTGATCTAAGCAGGGACCGGCTAATTACCAATGCCGTTTACGTTCCCAGGTTGCCAGAGGAACGGTCTAGTTTAGACTAATTGAGCTTGACCTTTGGCTAAAACGTTCCGAGCGGCATTATGATCCCGAATATGGTGAGTGCCACAGCGGGGACATTGCCATTGACGATCCGCGAGGGTTAACTTTTCGGTACCTTGCGTCCCCATCACGAAGCGACATTGATTACACATCTGCGTCGTGTTTTTCGGATTCACGGTCACAAACGTTATTCCATACAGATCCGCTTTATAACTCAGCATCCCAAGAAAAGTCCGCCAGCCGACATCGGCAATGCTCATGGCTAAGGCATGATTGCGTAACAGATTTTTACTCCGGAGCTCCTCGGCAACGACCAGATCGTGGCTTTTGATGAGTGTCGTTGAAAGTTGCTGGAGAAAGTGCTGCCGTTGGCGGCGAACTTGATTATGGAGTTTTGCGACTAATTGCCGTTGCTGTTGATAATTTTTGGCTGTCCACAATGACCGGTGTTCTTTCTTAGCGCGCATTTGACGGCGGGACAGCTTCCGCTGTTCTCGGGCTAATTTAGCTTTAATCGTCCGGTAATACCGCGGGTTGGCAATGACGTCACCGTCACTCGTTGTCAGAAAATTTTCGGTATTTAAGTCAATCCCCACGGCCTGATGTGGAATTAGCACCGGTTCAACAAATGGTTTTTTTGAGCCTAATTGCATGGATAAAAAGAAGCGGTCAGCCGCATCTTTAGCGATCGTCACCGTCCCAATCCGAATTGCTTGCGTCTCATCGCGCTTCAATAGTCGCTGATGAGCGCCGCTTATCCGCAACCGGCCAAGCTTTGGTACCTGAACATGTTTTGCATCCAAGAACCGCACGGTTCCATTGGTCATCTGAGCCGATTTTTGCCCAGGGTACTGACAATTGGTTTGGTATTTCCATGCATAACTTTTACGGTGAAAGTTGGGCACCCCGGCGGTGTGCACTTGACGAAAAGCCTGCCAGGCTTTTCGATAATTCTGAATGGCATTGGTCTTGGTCAAGCTATCAATCCGGGGGTCGGCTAAAAACTGATAGTGGTTAGATAGCTGTTTGGCATTTTGGCGAGCTTCCAGCTGCTGAATGCGATTTTGCACCAACTCAACAGGTAATTTAACTCGTTTTAGTTGATAAAGTTCGCGGTTACTGGCCACCATCTGATTGTAGATAAACCGGCTAGCATCACTATTCACCTTGATGATTTGCTTCTGTCGATCACTGGGGTAAATTCGAATCTTCAACCCATAATGATAGTCCAGCTTGGCCATCGATACGACGGTTCTCACCTCGCTTCATATTTCCATACTACGATTATATCATGCGCAAACGTGAGCGTGGTGCCAGATAGCCCGTAATCAAGTATGATCCGCTGGGACGCACCTTTGGTCAAATAGGGTTTACATGAATACTTTAGGGAATCTGAGCTGCAAAGTGATTGAAAATCTATCGATAATCAATCCACTAAATTGGTCACCGCAGGTGACCAGCAGAGGCATTCATCTGCCTGAATAAATTCAGGAGATTTCTGCCTTAATTTTCATTAAAGGACAACTTACTGGTAATTATACTGTGTAGCCGCCGTTTTCCCAATGCAAATCAGAATATCAAGATAAACTTAAATGTTCCTTAAAAAGTGCGCGAGTCCAAGCGGTTAGCAATCGAAGCATAAGTCTCCTAATCCAGAAATCCCGGTTCTGGGGATTTTTGGATTAGGTGCTTATGTGCAGATTGCTGCTTGGAGGAGCGGTCCTAGAAAAAGTGCGCGGAACCAAGCGGTTAATAACCGGAGTGTAACAAAAAAAACCACCAACCCAAAGTCAGTGGCTCAAACAATCGCTAGTCTACTTTCCCTCTGCCTCCAACAACTTCTCCTGCATCTGATCCAATGCATGGGTTACATACACAGGGAATTCATCGGGATTAACCAATCGTTGAGTGGCGGAAGGCAATTCACTTAATAACACTTTACTATGCTTTTGAATCTCGAAAACGTCCGGTAATTCTGCCTTGAGTTTTTCACCCTCTAAGACGGCTTCTTGAAGAGGGACCGCATCAAAATCCGTGAGGAACTGATCTCGTTTTGTGACCAATGGATTAGCCTTCACGACATCCAATTGGTCATTCAACTTTTCATCTTTCAATGCAATCACATCGGCAAAGGCCTGCTTAGTCCCATGGTGATATAATCGATAAACCTGTTTCAAGCCTGGCAGGGTCACCTTTTCGCGACTGGCACTCACTTTAATCTTCGGAACGAGTTTGCCGCCATCTGAAACGGCAGCCAATTTATAAACCCCACTTAAAACAGGCGATGACGCACTAGTGATCAAATTTTCCCCAATTCCGAAATTATCCAGTGGCGCCCCTTCATTCAGCAAGGACATCACAACGTGTTCGTCCAACGCGTTTGAAGCGGTAATCTTCACTTCTGGGAGACCGGCATCATCGAGGAGCTTGCGGGCACCACGAGCTAGTTGGGTAATATCACCTGAATCAATTCGGATGCCAACCGGTTTGTGACCACTTGCTTTGAGCTTTTTAAATACTTTAATCGCATTTGGAACCCCGGACTTCAAGACGTCGTAGGTATCAACCAATAGTGCCGCGGTATCCGGATAAACGTCAGCCCATTTTTCAAAGGCGGTCAACTCATCCGGGAAAGCTTCAATCCAGGCATGGGCCATGGTGCCGGCAGCTGGAATGCCAAACTTCTTAGCGGCCAAAACGTTGGACGTGCTGGAGCAGCCGCCAATCACAGCTGCCCGGGCACCATACGTTGCACTGCTTGGGCCCTGAGCTCTACGGGCACCGAACTCCATCACCGGTCGTTTGCCAGCAGCATACGTGATTCGACGAGCTTTAGTGGCAATCAGTGATTGATGGTTCATCAAGTTGAGAACCATCGTTTCAAACAACTGAGTCTGCAGCAGCGGTCCGCGGATTGTCAGTAGTGGTTCTCGCGGAAAAACTGGCGTGCCTTCAGGGATAGCCGATACCTGACAGTCAAAATGAAAATTCTTCAAATACTCCAAGAAGTCTTCTTTGAACAATCCCAAGGAACGTAGGTAATTGATATCACTTTGGTCAAAATGGAAGTTGCGCAACCCTTCGACAACCTGTTGGAGGCCGGCGACCACGACAAAACTCCCCTTATCTGGTACCTTGCGAAAGAAGACATCAAAGACCCCTTCTTCGTCAGGAATCGTTTGTTGGTAACCATTTGCCATCGAAAGTTCATACAAGTCGGTTAACATTGATAAATTATCCATAAGTCATCCTTCTTTTTAATTCGCTAAATTTAAGTAAAATTAACTTTTATTAGCCTAAATAAAAGTATTCAAAACTTTTATTATACCCTAACGCCATTTGCCGATTAATTCAAGCCCCAATGTAGGCCAGCTTGTATAAACGGGCTGGGCGACCAGGTCGTTTCGCAGCCGTTGTGCCAATATCGGTAAATAACTTTCGATGGCTCTTCTTAAAATTCGAATTATCAATCTGATTAACGGGGGTTTTTAAAAATGGCGAATATACAAGCCGGGCATCTTTCAACGTGAATGTTGCCCCCAGCACCAGCAAAATATTGGGCTGGTAATCAAGCTTGTTGCGGATTCGATCACAAGCAATTTTGAGGATCCATTCATGATCGTAGGCCAGATGCTGGTCCGGATGCGCCTGGTTGGCCGCAAATTGTTCATAGTAGGTCGTTTCGCTGACATCTTTGGCGGTTTCAAAGGAGCGATCACCATTTGAAAACCGGTATCGCTGTTCGGTATACCCCATCGCAAACCAACGGGCATCTGCGGCCCCGTAACCTGCCTTAAGTTCTGGCTTATCGGGTAAAAAAGTCATATATGCCAAGGACAATGCCCGGGAACCCGGAGTCCGCAGCTTATTAGTAAAAGTTGCCAGCTGCTCAGTATGGCTGTCCGATAATTCCATGCCAATTTTTTCTTTTACCAATCGTAACGCCGCATCATCAGCACTTTCTTGGAATCTCATAAATGTTTCTGGCAACGCCCAAAAATCTTTGTATGGCGCATTATCCCGCTTGACTAATAAAATGTTCACCTGATTGGTTACATGATCAAAGCTCCAGATGATATTAGTGATATTGATATAGGGTTGTTCAAGAACGTTCGTAGTCGCCACCGGAATTCTTCCTCCATTAATTAAAGATTATATATAACAAATATAGAACACTTTCACAAAATAACCAAGCAACATTAAAACATTTTACCTACAATACCGTTTATAATCGGCATCACTTATTAAATCAGCTTCTCCATGGTTACGGATTTCTAGAAACCTAATTCATTGTTTATCAAACTTCTTCAGATTATAATAACAATAGAATGAAATGGTTATATTGATAAGTTTCTATTTATCTCAATCAAGCTATTTTCATTGGTTTGATTAGCCAAAGGAAGTGCTCATTGTGCTCAAAAAATTCATTAAAATTAGCGGTTCAATCGTCATCATAACCACATTACTAATTGTCACTTCATTGGCCGTTTCTGCTGCCGAAATAACCCCCCATGGCACTGCCCGTTGGGAATCGGCAACCGCCACAATTAACACCTCGAACAATTCGGCTAAATATCAAAAAATTTGGAATAAGGCCGTTACAGCGTGGAATCAAACCGGGGTATTTGAATTTGTCCTCACATCCGATTCAAGTGCTCAAATCAACACCTCTACAAATACAAGCTTGAGCGGCAGCTATACGGGAATGACCTACATCACAACCGGTAGCGATGGTTATATGCAATCAGTTACCAGTGAACTGAACCCCCAAACGTTGGCTGCATATGATTACTCGACGGCTGAAAAGGTTAATGTCGCCGAACACGAACTAGGTCACGCACTTGGCCTTCTCCACAATCCCAACCGGGCCAGCGTGATGTTTGCTGCCAATCGTTATTATAGTATTCAAAAAGTCGATACTCAAAGCGTTCAACAACTATATGCAACTCAAATGGATCAAGTTTCGATGCGGAATAAGAAAATTATCTTTAGAGATCCAGTAAACGTTAAGTGAGTGATCAGCTGGATTGGAAAAGAGAAATTTGGAACTTAGCCGATTTCACACTATTCAGACCAAAAAGCAATGCATTCCAAAACCAAGCATTGCTTTTTTACTTAAATTCTGAGATCAAATTGCCTCAGGATAGCTTCTGCAATTAACAGTTGTCTGGAAGTCTGATTGCTCTCGCTGTTCCAGTCTTTTAGACACTATTAATAGATGCTAATTTCTCCAATAGCGCTTGTTCACCCTGTAAGCATTCCACCAGGCTCAGCTCCGCTTCAGATTCCAATGGCGTATATTCGAAAGTCGAAAACGACAGTGAATCAAAGTGATCAAACACTGTCTTCGATTGAATATCAATGGCCGGATCCAGGAAAGTTCCGCTGCGACTGGGTAATTTAACCATCTTGGATTGAGCACCATAGAACCGGTTCACCCCTTCAATATCTACTCGCTGAATACTATAATAGCGGTTGGTCGGATACATGACACTAGCTCGATTTGAATTGTGATTCAATCCAATCGCGTGACCCAATTCATGCTCAGCAACGTTGACCATTTCACTAGTCGAATACTTGAAAACTTTAAACGTGACCGGATTAATTTCTGTGTCGACGTAGCTGAGATATCCCTGTTTGTTGACGACGATATACGCCATACCTGCATAATCGGCACTAAGTTTGGTGTCAGTTGTGGATGTCACCATCGCTTTTGACTTCGTCAGCACAAAAGTGAAAGCACCGGTTCGGTTCCATGCCTGAACTGCCCGCTCCCAAATGTGTTTGTACTGAGTCGAGTTATGCGAGATATTGATAGTAGCAGTAGCGGTTGGAAATCGAGCCGTTCCGTGGGGAGTAATCGGTGCTGCAGCAGAAACCGATAAGCAAAAATAACCTACCATCATCAATAAAAATGCTTGCATCATTACCATGATCCTTTTGAGCACCCTCAATACCTCCCCAAGTCCTTTACACCTTAATCGAAACAACCTAAATTCGATTATATTATATGATAAATGTATTATGTTTTCGAGAGAATATATGCTAAATGATTTTTAATTAGTGACTTAAGCTGATAAATGGGGTTAGTGATTGATCGGTTCTCGTCTATTGAGTCAGTTGGATATCATGATGTTATACTATTTTTGGGAATGATTTTAAGAAAGGACGGAACTGCTATGACCTACAAAGATCGCAACAGTATTCAATTAATGATCGTGACCCTCATGATATCTATGGGGATCACCGTTGCTTTTAAAACAACTCCAGTTGATGCTGAGTCAGCCAGTCGCTCAACAATCCAGATAACTCGTCTTCAGAAGAGCAACGTCTTCGTGAGTAATGACGCAAATATTTATAATAACCTTCACTTCAGCAAAATCGTGTATCATGTCGATCACAACGCCGACTATTTACCAGTAATTTCTATTAAACGAGCAGTTATCAAAGAATCCCAGCATCAGAGCAGCTATATTTATGTCATCAGCACTCAACACAACGTGCGCGGCTGGGTTGACGCTCATAAGGTTGCCGGTAGTTGTTAAAATTGGCAGCTTAAATGTTAATCAGGATCCCCTTATATGCTAGACCAGTCACTGCCTATAAAGTCGGTGAAAAACGGCTGATTGTTGCCATTTAACGAAAAAATGCGATCATTCCAAAATGAACTGAACCCCTTGAATTGGAGAAATCTAATTCAAGGGGTTTTATTATGTTTCCTTATGAAGTTAAAATGGCCGCTATTAAACAGTGGCTGGGTGGTGTATCTATTTCCAGTATTATGAGTCAATATGGGATTCGAGGCAGTGCGACGCTCTATGAATGGGTTAGACTGTTTAACTCCTCCGGAGCTAAGGCACTTCAAGGTAATCTAAAATCACCCAGGACATATCATCCTTATTCGTTTAAAATAGAAGTTATCAAATGGCGTCTAACAAATCATGCCTCATTAACAGCTACCGCTAAGCATTTTAATTTGCGGACACCAAATCTCGTTTGGGAATGGGAAAGGGCTTTGAGAGAAGGACGTTTAAAACCTAGT
>NZ_JAHPPD010000064.1 GCF_019061365.1 Lentilactobacillus dabitei | reverse complement strand
TGGGATAATTTTTCATAGCTTAAACTCGCTTTTTACATAGAAGTATATCAAAAATCATAGATCTTGGACAGCTTCTTAGGATAATTTGTCCAACCAGCGGCTTTGTCATATGAAAGGTCGTTGACATCAAACGTGACGATCCCAGCATCTGGAATATTAGCTGAGTACATCCGCACTGTCGTATCTGTCCGGGGTGCATAAACACCATATGTCCCGATTGTAATCGCACATGGGAAAACATGGCCCCCGTTATAATCAGTATGTTCACCGATCAAGTTGATTCAACCAGGTGAGAAAAAGACCCGTTCTGGCTTGGTATCAAAGGCTTTGGTAAACTCCTGTTTTAAGTCGCTAGTATTCATGAAAAATTCCTCCGTAAATAGTTTTACTAAAATTTTATCAGGTTTGACTATAATGCTTTTTTTGATTGTTGTCAACACCCCACAAGACCTTTAGAACAAGATTTGGTAACGCTTTACAAATTTATCACGTTATCGATTCAAATTCTTCTTATCGCCCGTTGTCGTTGTCAGTAGTCGTTGTCATTTAGTTAAAATTTAACTAAAATGACATATAAAAATTTAATATTTTGTTTTATGATAATTGTAAGCGTTTTTTATTTATGTAACTTTGAAAGGAGTTTCCTCATGCAAGCTAATCTTCAATGGTTAGATGACCCAGAAGTCTTCCGGGTCAACCAATTACCTGCACATAGTGATCACCATTATTATCACGACACAGCAGAATTCAAAACGGGTAGTCGCTTCATCAAGAGTCTCAATGGCGCTTGGCGTTTTAACTTCGCCAAGACACCGGCTGAACGCCCAGTTGATTTTTATCAACCCGATTTCGATGCAACTGACTTTGATACGATTCAAGTTCCCGGTCACATTGAACTAGCCGGCTATGGTCAAATTCAATACATTAACACGCTATACCCATGGGAAGGTAAAATTTACCGTCGCCCACCGTATACCCTCAATCAAGATCAATTAACACCAGGCCTATTCAGCGACGCTGCGGACAACACCGTCGGCTCGTACCTCAAAACCTTCGATCTCGACGACGCTTTTAAAGGGCAACGTATTATCATTCAGTTCCAAGGGGTAGAAGAAGCCCTGTACGTCTGGTTAAATGGCCATTTTATTGGCTACGCTGAAGATAGTTTCACCCCTTCAGAATTTGATTTGACGCCGTATATTCAGGACCAAGGTAACGTTTTAGCGGTTCGGGTCTACAAACGCAGTACTGCTGCCTTTATTGAAGACCAAGATATGTTCCGTTTCTCTGGTATTTTCCGTGACGTCAATATACTGGCGGAGCCTGCTAGCCATATTACTGATTTGGACATCCGACCAGTTCCAAATGCCAATCTCAAAAGTGGTGAGCTCAACATCACTACTAAAGTAACCGGCGAACCAGCCACTTTAGCGCTGACCGTTAAAGACCATGACGGGCGAGTACTGACGAGTCAAACGCAAACCGGTAGTGGCAGTGTAACCTTTGATACCATGTTATTCGACCAACTGCACTTGTGGTCACCACAAACGCCGTATCTCTATCAATTGACAATTGAAGTTTACGATGCTGATCACCAACTCTTGGAAGTCGTCCCATATCAGTTTGGGTTCCGGACGGTCGAGCTGCGCGATGACAAAGTCATTTACGTCAACAATAAACGGTTGGTGATCAACGGGGTTAACCGGCACGAATGGAACGCCCACACCGGTCGCGTTATCAGTATGGCTGATATGCGCGCTGATATCCAAACCATGTTAGCTAACAATATTAATGCCGATCGGACCTGCCATTATCCTGATCAATTACCTTGGTATCAATTATGTGACGAGGCCGGTATCTACCTAATGGCCGAAAACAACCTCGAATCGCACGGGTCATGGCAAAAGATGGGGGCTATCGAGCCTTCTTACAATGTTCCTGGCGATAATCCACACTGGTTAGCAGCGGTGATCGACCGGGCCCGTTCAAACTACGAATGGTTTAAAAACCACCCATCGATCATTTTTTGGTCACTTGGCAATGAATCGTATGCTGGCGAAGATATCGCGGCGATGCAGGCTTTTTATAAAGAACACGATGATTCACGACTCGTCCACTACGAAGGCGTTGTCTACACACCAGAATTAAAAGATCGCATTTCTGATGTTGAAAGTCGGATGTACGAAAAGCCCCAAAATATCGTAGCTTACTTGGAAGATAACCCAACCAAACCTTTCCTAGATTGTGAATATATGCATGACATGGGGAATTCTCTGGGCGGTATGCAATCATATAATGATTTGATCGACAAGTATCCAATGTATCAAGGTGGCTTTATTTGGGACTTTATTGATCAAGCACTCTTCGTTCATGACCCAATCACCGACCAAGACGTGCTCCGGTATGGCGGTGATTTCGACGACCGCCACTCCGATTATGAATTCTCCGGTGACGGCTTAATGTTTGCCGACCGGACACCAAAACCAGCAATGCAAGAGGTGAAATATTATTATGGCTTACACAAATAATCAACTACACGTTATTTACGGCGACGGGAGTTTAGGACTACAGGGGGCTAATTTCCACTACCTCTTTAGCTACGAACGTGGCGGACTTGAATCACTCGTCGTCAACGATAAAGAGTGGCTCTATCGTACACCCACGCCCATCTTTTGGCGGGCGACAACCGATAATGATCACGGTAGCGGCTTTTCAGTCAAATCCGCACAGTGGTACGCGGCCAATAAGTTCTCAACTTGTCAAGATATCGAATTGACGGTTGACGACCAACCAGTCACACCGTTACCAATCGCGCCACTCAATAACAAATACACGGATCACGAAATCGCCACGAAAGTCTCTCTGGCTTACCACTTCGTTACCACGACCGTTCCTAGTACCATCGTCACAGTGACTTATACGGTGATAGCAGACGGTCAGATCAATATCGCCACCCATTATAGCGGTCAGTCTGATTTGCCAGAGCTACCCGCATTTGGTCTGCGGTTTATCATGCCAACTACCGCGACCGGCTTCGACTATACCGGTTTGTCCGGTGAGACTTATCCTGACCGGCTGGCTGGCGCAACACACGGGCAATTCCACGTTGACAGTCTGCCAGTCACACCATACTTGGTCCCACAAGAATGCGGCATGCACATGCAAACTGAACAAGTGACAGTAACGCGATCAACAACACAAAATAACGCTGACCACGACAACACACCATTCAGTTTGACATTTAGCCAAGCCGATGCAACATTCGCCTTCAGCTGCCTTCCCTATACCGCTGCTGAACTAGAAAACGCAACACACATGGAAGAATTACCATTAGCACGGCGAACGGTCTTATCAATCTACGGTGCCGTTCGTGGGGTCGGTGGCATTGATAGTTGGGGAACGGACGTAGAAGCCCCATATCATATCCCCGCTGATCAAGACATTGACTTCAGCTTTAACATTCATTTCTAAAAATTAATTTGATTTCAAAAGAACGCTCCGACAGGTTATTTGCCAGAGCGTTCTTTTAGATTAACGATGATTAAGTTTTAATATGTTTAATGGCTGAGCTTAGTCCTTAGCCTTGAAGTAATGTACCTGCGCCGTAAAGTCACTAGTTTGAACGGGAGTCGTGTAGAGTCCTAGTTGCATCAATTCATCGCCATCGTACATTTTGTTTGTGTCGGTCTCAACGTAGGTCTGCTGAGGGTCTAATCCCGCTAACTTCGTAATATGCGGTTCTGGTTGAACTGCACCTAAAATAACGAAGGTGAACAGCAAAGCTTCTTTCTGATCCGGACTAACAAACATCCACGCGACCGTATTAGATTCAAACGGGCTCTCTAATCGATAAAAGGTCCCGTATTGAACTAACTCACGGTGCTGCTTATAGAAGGCAACCTGTCTTATAACGGCCTGCTTGTCCGCATCACTTAGTTGGGCCGCGTCCAGTTCATAGCCCAAGGTACCACTCATTGCCACAGCACCACGCATCTTCATCAACGTCGACCGTCCTAACAATTCATCCGGGCTCGTCCCAACATGGGCGGTAATTGCAGAAATTGGATAAACGAGTGAAGTCCCATATTGAATTTTGAGCCGTTCAATCGGGTCATTATTATCAGATGGCCAACTCTGTGACATATAATACATTAAACCAGCATCGAAGCGGCCACCACCGCCAGAGCAGCCTTCAAATAAAATCTGTGGATAGTGTTTCGTTAAACGCTCCATCAAGTCATATACATCTAAGATAAAGCGGTGGCTAGTCTCACCTTCATGAGCTGAATCGCTATGTGGCGAATAGACTTCCGTTAAATTGCGGTTCATATCCCACTTGATATAATCAATGGGCACCTTATCAAGAACTGCGGTCATTTGTTCAAAAATATTGTCGACAACATCCGGTTGGCTGAAATCAAGCACGTATTCGTTCCGCGATAACGTTCGGCCACGATCTGGTACGCCTAACACCCAGTCAGGATGTGCCCGATAAAGTTCGGAATCGGCTGAAATATTTTCTGGCTCGAACCAAAGTCCGAACCGCATCCCTTTATCATGGGTCCGTTTACTAATATCCGCTAAGCCCTCTGGTAACTTGTTCCGATTAACAAACCAGTCACCTAGCGAACTATTATCATCATTTCGATGACCGAACCAACCGTCATCCAGCACAAACATTTCGATACCCAATGGTGCTGCAGCATCCAAGATTGATTGAATCTTGTCCGCATCAAAGTCAAAGTAAGTAGCTTCCCAATTGTTGATCAAGATCGGCCGGAGATCGTGCTTGTAACGACTGCGCGCCACGCGATCACGCAATAAATCATGGTAGGTTTGCGACATACCATTAAGCCCCGTCGTCGAGTATACCATTGCAACCTCTGGCGTTTGGAAACTATCACCGGCCGCCAATCGCCAGTCGAAGTTATATTCATTGATTCCCATAGTCAAGCGTGTCTGACCAATTGGGTCCCGTTCTAAACTAACCTGGTGGTTACCTGAATAAATTAGCAATGCACCAAGGACATTGCCTTGAAATTCATTAGTATTCGGATCAGCTAGCGCCACAAAAGGATTCATATGATGAGAACTAGCACCCCGGCGACTTTCAAACTGAGTTACACCTCGATGGAGCCGTTCACGACTAAGCTGGCGCTAACGCGCATAGCTTCCAGGTAACGAAATGGCATCTAATGGTTGGGTTGGCAGGTCCATCTGCATCGAAGCCACTTTTTCTAAGTCGACAGCTTGCTCACTGTGATTAATCAACCGGGCGCTACGCGTGATAACTGGCCGATCCCGATAAATCGTGTAGGCTAATTCGAGTGTCACGACTAATGTGGCATCTCGCAACGTCACAATCAAAGTTTGGGCTTCATCCTCATCTTCGACATAAGTTTGTGGCAAGCTTCTTTTTAACATTAGCACCCGTCGATGGCACTAATCCTTGGCCCATCACCGGAAAATGTGCCGCACTGTTGATTTCGTTGAAGGTCATCCAGTACTTAACCTTTGAAGCATAACGCGTTAAGATGGTCCGCGCGAAAGTTTCGTAGAATTCAATCAAATACCGGTTCTTCCAGCCACTATACCGTTTGGCCAAGTTCAATGGCAATTCATAATGTGAGATTGTAATCACTGGTTCAATATTATTGGCCAAGCATTCGTCAATCACATCATCATAAAACCTTAATCCGGCTTCGTTAGGTTGCGTTTCATCACCATTTGGAAAAATTCGTGACCATGCAATTGAGAAACGGTAACACTTGAAACCCATTTCGGCAAACAGTGCAATATCTTCTTTGTAATGATGATAGAAATCAATACCTTCATGGTTTGGATAGGTGTACTTATCTGTATCGATCGTCCAGTCAAAATCTGATTGACTAACGATTTTAAATCGGTCTTTGCCACCTGGTAACGCATCCGCAATCGATAAGCCACGACCACCTTGCACTATCTATGGGTTGTTACGTGATAGTTACCAATTGAAAGAGGTCAGTGCACCTAAGGGATATCAATTAGCAGATACGGTAATCGTAACTTCTACAAATTTTGATTCAAAAGGGGCCGTTATTAAAATTATCGATAAGATTGAGAAAACCTCAGTTTCAGGGACGAAGACTTGGAGGGATAACAACAATCAAGATGGAATCCGTCCAAGTTCAATCACGGTAAACTTATTGGCCAATGGTCAACAAGTTGCAAGCAAGAAAGTTAGTGCCAGTGATAACTGGCAGTACAGTTTCGACAACTTAGCTGCTTATGCTAATGGTCAGAAGATTACCTACACAGTTACGGAAGATGCAGTTGCGGGGTACACCAGTACTGTTGATGGTTACAATATTACTAATACCCATAATCCGACAACGCCTAAGAAGCCCCAGGTTCCTAATAACCCGACAACGCCTAAGGAACCTCAAGTTTCTAATAATGGGAATAAGGTAACACCAAAGGATTTCACTCAAGGTAAAATGTACGATAAAACAAGTAGATTACCTCAAACAGGTGATGGATCATCAATGGGTATGATGTTAATTGGACTAGTGACGTTATTGCTAAGCTTAGGTTTAGTAGTTATAAGTAGATTTACTATTTGATCATGATTGAATGATCGTAAGCACTCCACAACGAACCGGGTTGAATCTTAACCATTGATGGTATCTCAGATCCCTGGGTTCAAACAAAAATAGCGGGCGACCAACGCAGTTTTCTGCGTTAGTCGCCCGCTTTGGTTTCTCTATTAAACACGACACGTGGCCTGAATTTCTGGAGCCCCCGGTAAATAAGCCTCAATATCTGGCGTGTTACGTTGCGTGTAAACCGTTAGTAATGGTTAAAAATACTTAAAGACGTCCAGTTTATTTAATTTTTCCATTTGTACAATACCAAACCAGATCGTATTAGCCTTTGCGCCTGCCGTTGGTTTTGTGAACAGACTTATTCTTTCGCACCAGCTTGGTAGAGTGGATCTGTTGCTCATCGTGGTTATTGTGTAAAGGTAGATCACAATGCTCAAAGATCTGGTAAACCCGGTCCTTTAGATTAAGGGCATTGTTAATCACATTGCGTAATAATTTTAACGGTGATTTCTTGATTGTTTCCTCGATTCACTAGTCGGCTTTGTGTTTCTAGGGCGTTGGCTTTTCACAACCGGGGTCTTAAAAAGATCATTCAAGGCTTCAGACATTGTTGGATGAGTATAGATCATGTCGCGTAATCTTTCGTAAGGTAATTTGGCCTTCATTGCCAATGCAATTAGATTGATGGTTTCATGAGCCTCAGCGGCATACAATGTTGCCCCTAAAATAAGGTGTGTTTTTTGATCAACGATTACCTTATAAAGCCCGCGTTGATCCTCCAAGACACGGGCCTTTGGAATCGCCTTGACTGATAGCTTGAAGGTTTGTAAATCATAACCTGCACTCTTAGCTTGACGTTCATTTAAGCCGACGTTAGCCAGTGGTGGATTTAGGAACGAAGCAGTCGGTATCACCATTCGATCGGCCGTTGAGCGATCCCCCTTATCAAACAATTGATCTACAATAATACGAAAATCATCCAATGAGACATAAGTGAACATAGGACCGCCATTAACGTCACCTAAAGCCCAAATGTTTTGTACTGTAGTTCTTAAATGATCATCGACCTGAATAGCACCGCGATTGGTTAAAGCAATATCAGTATTTTCTAGTCCTAAACTACTTATATTAGGCCGCCGACCGACTGCAACTAATACCGCATCAAATTCCGCAGTGTTACTTTGATCACCTTGTTGATAATATAATGTAACCTTCTCACCATTATCTTTTACTTGAGTTAGTTGAGTCTCCGGTTTAATCTCGATCCCTGCGTCAGTCAGATCTGCTACGACCTCGGTCGCAATATCAGGATCTTCGCGCTCTAACAATCTGGTATGTTGGTCGAAAATCGTTACATGCGTACCAAAGGAATTAAACATTCCAGCAAATTCAAGGCCAATATAACCGCCACCAATAATTGCTAGTCGTTTCGGTTGTTTCTCCAATTCCATAGCTTCTTTAGACGTAAAAATCCGCTGACCGAATTCTAACCCTGGGATTGATGGCCAATTTGGAACCGCTCCAGTATTAATGAAGATGCGTTCACCTCTCACCTTCTTAGTTGTTCCATCACTCATTACGACTGCCAAAACATAATTGTCGATAAAACGTGCTGACCCATCCCAAATTGTTGCTAGTGGCTCATCAGCCACCATGTGATAGTTTTTGTCTCGCAACTGTCTAGTCATCTCACCACGCTTATTAACTGCCGTAGTAAAGTCTAAGCCACGTTGACCATTTAAAATTAAATTTTTAGATGGTAGGCAGCCAACATTGATGCAAGTCCCTCCATACATTTGTTTTGACCGTTCGATCAGAAGCACGGTCTCATCATGCTGCGCCAAGTACTTAGCTAATGTCTTACCCGCCTTACCAAATCCAATAATAATATTTTTAAATTTATCCATTGTTTTACCCGCCTTTTACTAGTCATTTGTTATTGCACTTATTATAAGTAAGTAAAGCGTCAAAAGCAATTTATATGCTCATCTACCTATTTATCTGACTTGACTTTATAGTCATCATTTCACCATCTTATTTGTCTTTTACCACAGTTTTCCCTCTAGTAGCTGATTTTATGACCTTCTTTACTTTTATAATCGTACTGTCTGGTAGGGTTTGCGCCCGCTCTTGGACCGCCCTACTGGACGCTTGTTATTTCCCATTGCAGCAGTATTATTAGCCTTGCTTGCTGACCTTGCTAGTGTTGTAGCTTTCCTTTGCTGTCAAGAGCGGTTTTATTGCTCTTGGTTGATTTTTAATTTCCCTGTATAATGGATTGAGCAAGAAGTTTTAAGGGCGGTGGCTGTCTTTTCCCTTGTGAGGTGAGGCCCATGGGAACATGGAATAATCTTCAGGAAGGTTTCACAGTCAATGAGCGTCTTCCAGACACTCTCGTTGATGTTGCTGTTTGGCACGTTTTTAATCGCGCTACTCAGCTATATCGACAAAAGGAACAAATAAAAAAGCCGCCCTGCTCAACTTTGGTAGGTTGCAGGACGACAAAATTATCGTTTGAACAACTTGCCACCGCCTTTGAAGCGGCTTGCACGGGAAGTCCTGTTTTCGGCGGGACTTCCTTTTTCTGTTTATATTATAGCATGACCTTTAAAAACTGGCTAACGCTTTAAACTTTGATCAAATTCGGATTTGGGTTGTTTGATTGATGAATTTTCTTCAGTAAATGCTTGCAGCTGTTTTTGTGTTCGATTACTGATTTCATGGTGTATATCATTTAGTTTATTTTTTAGTTCTGATTTTTGTTGTGGGTTCCTTGCTTGCTGAACTTGTTGTTGCAAGCTTTGATATGACTGATTAAGCGCTCGGGCTGATAGCTTTTTTATTTTACATTTAAATTACAAGTGCATACCCCCATCTTCATGCCGATTACGGGTTTGGTGTTGCCGCTACTTTTTCGTCATTGCCCACTCGGTCTCTTTTAAGCCACGTAGTTGCTGCTTTCTTAGATAGTCTGTATTTTTCGCATATAAAATGGTCACTAAGGCTTCGTCCAAAATATTCATCAGGTAATTTTGGGGGCTAGTCGGGTGGTAATTAATGGCCTGATAGTCCTTAATTTGGTCTTGCTTATATTGATCAAACCGTGTTGTCTGTTGTTTCAAACGGGCTTGCACCATTTCAATTTGTTTGTGATCCAACTTAGGATCTTGGCCACATTCGCCGATAAACAGTTGCCGGGTGCCATCATGTTTTAAGACCCGTTGCAGTCGATGCTCCTGAATATCTTTTAATTCCATTTTACCTAACAGGTAATTTAAACCGGCTTGGTGTTGCTGACTAGTAAAGACTACCGGTGGCTGCTGTTGTAATTGACTAAGATCATCGGCGCTTAATGGCTTTAATTCTGGGTCATAGTAAACCACAGCGGTATAGATTTGCTCCTTATCAATCGTCTCTAGCTTATCCAGGTCACTGTCCGGAAAAGCAGTCGTTAGAATGCTGTTGTATTGAGTTTGCACTACGGCTTTAACTTCCCGCATGACCCGTAAATTTTTCACCGCTTTAGAAATGAATTCGAGTTCGTTAGGTTGATAAGCGGCTAGCATGCCCCGATCAGTATGCTTCAAATCGTCTAACTGGTGGCCATGTTTGGCTAGTACCGTGGTTAATTGCTTCTCAATTGTTTGGACCTGCTGATTAACTAACTGCCAGCTGGTATACGGCCGCTTGGTAAACGTCAATAATTGCTGGGTCAGTAAGTCGTTTCGAATATCCGCTAACCGTTCTGCTAATTCGCTACCTTTGAAAATTGTTTGTTCGCTATTAGTTTCTTTAATCAGTTCCTGTCGTTCAGCGGCGGTTGTCTGTTCAAAATCAAGTTCCGGATAAAGCTTTTTCGTTGCTCGTTCCACCACTTTATTTAGCAACTGGTTAGCTTGTGATAGTGATGTCGTTTGCTGGTCAATAGTCAGCAGTTGTTTAGTTACATCTTCACCAACCGCGTGTTTGATTAATAAGCTGTTCTTCCAATTAAATAGCATGCGCTGTTTATCGTCTAAATGTTCTAAATCGACATAGGTTTTCAATTGTTGACTTAGATGACTAATTGTGTGTTTTTCAGAGAAGGATAGCTCGTCAGTTAAAGCGTCAAAGTGTTCATGATTTCTAATCTTTTCGTCAAGATTATGATATTTAGCTTGGGCGCTTCTTTGTGCGCTAACTTGTTGATTAAATGCTTTTCGATTTTTTCTTTGGCTGTTAATGCCTTCGTGTTGGGTAGGTGTCTCTTGAATCCCTTGATCGACAAACGATTTTTCACTAATCCGATCCGGAATATTTTTTTGTGCTAAAGACTGATTAACACTTGTTGCCCAATTATGCCGCCACTCATTAATTTTTTCCTTTTTATCCCAATCAACCAACCAAATTTTTCTTTGTTTTGGAAACCCGCTTTTGGTTAAAAGTTGCTTGCCATTTTCATCTTTAATGTACTGCGTCTTTGCTTTTAATCCCCAACTACCATCGGGGTTAAATGGGCGATTGGTTAACATCACATGTGCATGCGGATTGTCTGGGTGATCGCGATGAATTGCTACGTCAGCTACCATACCTTGATCGACAAAATTTTCTTGCACATATTGTGTCAGTAATTCTTTCTGTTCGGATTCACTTAATTCTACCGGTAAAGCCACGTTAAATTCTTTCGCATACCGTGAGTTTGATTTACGATCGTTCTTTTCAACTTCATTCCATAATTTTTCTCGATCACTGGCCCATTCTGGTGCATTTTTAGGGGTTAAAATAAAGCTTTCTGGAATTACCGATCGGGCATAGAAATATCGGCGACCTTCTTTATCATCAAATAATTTTTCACCACTTCGATAAGCCGAACTGGCAATCGCACTTCGTCCTTTTCCAGCACTAATATTACTAAAACTCATATGAAAAATTGCCATGTTAGTCACCTCTTTGCTTTGATTCTATGGGTTTGACTTTGTTGTCGCCATCGGCGACTTCTAATACAGGATTTTGGGGTTAGTACAACATAGAATTCATTCTATGTGTAAGTGCGCATTTACCTCGTTTCACTCGGCCTGCTGATTCTCCTGAATTTACTTTTAGTGTATGACTTCCGCTTCGCTATTTCAACTTTTATCCTTTGACTTAACGTTCTCTGTATGATATAGTGTCGGTGATTATTTTTAAAACGATTGGAGGGATCGTTATGTCTCAAAGTAACTTAGAAAAACAAGAAGCTAAATTAAAACAGCTTAATCAAAAGATTAAAGCTGAAAAAAATAAGATTGAACAAAACCTCGGTAAGCAAATCATTAGATCAGCCAATTTGGATTATGGGACACTTACCACTCCGCAAATTAAAATGATTGCTAAAAAAGTTGCCGCCTTTTTAAATCAATCTCAAAATAACCAATAATAGTTAGGTGGTAATGACTATGCCTAATCAATATGAAAAATTAGTTGAGCAGCAAGCGCGTTTAAAACAAAAAATTGAGCGGAAAGATTTTAAATTACGGCAATCTAAATACTACGAAAATCGGCAAGCCCGCAAAGCCCGTTCTCGCCGACTAATTCAAAAAGGTGCTTTGCTCGAAAAATACTTTCAAGCTGATAATCTCTCGGTCGAACAAACCGAAGAACTTTTAAAAATATTTGCCAATTACGTTAATGCCCATAAACCGAATAAATTTAAAGACGATCAGCCTAATAACTAGGCCGATCGTTTTTATTTTCTGGATCATTTTTGGGCTTGATTTCTGGGTTCTGATCCGCAAAATCTTTTAACTGTTTTTGAATTCTTTTACTAGTTTTGTCTTTAACTGATTTAAGCGCTAAGTTTGCTCTAATTTGTAATCCTTGAATGCCATTATCATATGTCCACCGTTTAATTTTAGCCATGTCATTAGTTCGATAATAATTGGCAATTAGTTCGTTCCATTGATCCCACTTATCTAACGGCACATTGATTAAGCCTGCACCACCGTCAATCATAATTTTATTAGCACTTAAAGTCGCCGTCCTTTTGTTCCCGTCCCAAAAGATTTGTTGGCGCATATTATGATACATGACAGTCAATGATTTATCAGTAATCGTTGTTCGTGGATCAGCCAAGATTTTTTGTAAAAAGGATTGTTCTTGTTTTTCGTTAATTAAAGGTGGTTCAAAAAAGTCTTCACTACCTAAATCAACTCCTCCTTTCCCTTGCCATAATTCTCCCGGTACTAAGGCGTCTTCCGCTGCCACAATCTTGTTGATTTGTTTTTCCATGGTTAACGTTAAAGGGGAATTTTGAGCAGTGATATATTGCCACCCACGCTTTAAATTAACAATCGTCAAAACATCTTCAACAGGTACTCCTGCTACGCTCATACCGTCCATAATAGTTTTGTTTGTGGCAAAGTGGTATTAACGCCTTCAAAACGAGCATTAGTATGCACTAACTTGGTAAAGTTTGCTCGGGCAAACCGTTGGTTTTCTGCAGCTGTGAATTTATACTTGTCCATATATGTTCGAGTTTTAGCCATATTTTGTGCCTCCTTTCTATTTCAGTCACTGATTATTTGACCTGTCCATGTTAAATCACAAAATGCTTTTCGTTGATAATTTGCTCTTGGCGTTTATCTAAGAGGTAAGTGTGTAACGCGTCAAACAGCTTGCGTTTATCAGGATCTGGATTATATGCCGCTTGTTCCCAAATGTCTTGAATATTGACTGCCCAGGGGTCAGCCAACAATTGATCAATTGTTTCGATTTCTTTGCTGGGTTTGGTCATTTAAAAAGCTCCTATCCCGTTTTTCTAGCTCAGCTATTGTCAATTCGGCCACTTAAGGCGCCTATTTTTGCTTCTAAGCGATTTTAAAACAGTTTTAATATAATTATGCACTGCAACACTTAAAACGGCTTAAATGAGCTAATATGACGTTTAATTCCAAGAACGCTCATTGTCAGTGTTCTGTTCTTCGGGGTGTTTGGCCGCATATTCTCTAGCCGCTTGTTTATTCCACCAAATGCCAAACAGGTTCTGCATAGTACCGTATAAGTAGTTCTCCACGTTCTTGATATGGTTCTCGTTGCTTCTCAGGGCATTGAAGTAACGTCTTAACGTCTTGGTCATTAAGGGCTTTAGTTCGGGATCATCCAAAGCGATCCAGACCCCTAAGTCCCGGTGTTCTTTTTCGACGGCATATTTGGCATTCAGAATAATGCCGATAAAACGGTGCATTTGTTGCGGGGTGCGGCACCAAAAACTTAGTAGTTGAACAGCTTCGGGTTCTAAGAAGACTTCCAAGCCACTATCCGGATCAGTTAAAAAGTCGTTAGCATGCGAGACTAGATCGCGGTTTTGCTTGTTGATTTCTGCTGGTGAAAAGTTGGCTGTGGAAAAGTTTAACTTTTGAGTATCTATATTGTATCTATTAGTATCTAAACCTCTAGTATTGTTTAGATTGTGTTTCATTTTGAAACTTCCGCTTGTATCAAGGGATTTCGGCTCTTTTTGTCGGGGTTCCATTTTGAAACTTCCGCTTGTATCAAGGGATTTCGGCTCTTTTTGTCGGGGTTCCATTTTGAAACTTCCGCTTGTATCAAGGGATTTCGGCTCTTCATTAGTAATCTTTTTTTTGTAAATGTCTTTAGTTGTAACTTCGAGGTCAGCTAGATAAAGATGATTTGGTAGATTCTTCTTTTTCTTCGGATCAAATCCTAAGTTAACTTGATAGAGTAACTTTGCCCTTTCTAATTCTTTTTTTACTTTAACAATTTTCGCATTGCCCCAGCCAAATAAATTATGAAGCTCTTGATTTGTGAAAATGAAATAGACTCGATTCTTCTCATCAATCCAGTTGTTTCTTAATGAGTAATCTAGACGATCACGTAAAATCATATATCCTAACTTAGCACTATCACTTAGCTTTTTGTATTTTTCTCCGTATAGTAAAACTTGTGGGAATTGAAAAAAACGGGTTTCATAAGCTTTTTTTGATTCAATAAAATTAAAATTTGTTTGATCCATAATAAAACTCCCCTTCATTGACTTGTACATGCTGTCTTCAAAGAGAGTTGCTAAAACATCAGACTTGTTCTAAAATACAAATTTGATATGCTCTGACTGAATTATAAAGCATCATTGGCAGTGAGGACTTTGTAAATTCACCAGCATGTGTTTGTTTGTGAGTTGCAATTCGGCAACTTTTTTAATTTTTAAGAACTAAAAATGGACTAAGTAGTTATTAGAAGCTACTTAGTCCATTGGTCTTATCTTCGTTTTAATTATTTTACCTTTGCTTGCCCCTTAAGGTTTGCTTGCGGTATAATTAGCACGTAAACAAGATTACAATTTGTTCAAGCAATTTTAACTTGGCGGTGAAAATTGCTTGGACTAGGTAGCTGCAAGATAGCTACTTGTCAATACTGCAAGAATCCCAATCCCGAGTGGATTGGGATTCTTTGTTTATGAACAAAGCATATCATTCTGCAAAGGTTAAGTAAATAGTTTTATGGATATGATTTATGATTAATCATAAATCATATAAAATTTGTGATTAATCATAAATCATGGTAAAATCTTTATGTAAAGGTAGGTGCTACTATGAATGGGAAAACACTATTAAACTTCAACTTTAAAGGTGGCGTTGGTAAGACCACCTTGACTGTAATGGAAACCTATTTATTGGGTCAAGAGGGGAAAAAAGTACTACTGATAGATTTCGATCCCCAGGGAAATGCAACTGAAATTATGAAGGAGACTTATAAAGCCGATTTAAAGCCGGAACTTTCATTATATGAAGGCCTTCTTGGAGGAAATTTGTCTAAATCTATTGTGTCTGTTACAAACCAAATTGATATGATTCCTACAGATTGGACATTGTCTTTATGGATTGGTGCTGTAGAAAAAGTTAGTCGGGTTAAACGTAATATTCTATTACCACAAATGCTTTCAAAGTTAAAACAAAATTACGATTATATTTTTATTGACGTACCACCAACAATAAATGTCTTTACTAATAACGCAATCATGGCTTCAGATTTCATCTCAATTGTCTTACAAACTCAAAAGCAGTCATATACAAGTTCTTTAAAAACAGCTACGCATTTAGGTGAACTACGTGAACAATACAATGGAAGTTTTCAGTTAGTTGGTGTCATATTGTACTTAATGAAGCCACGTGCAAAAGTTGATACTGAAATTTCTGCACAAGCAAAAGACTTTTTTGGCGAAGGGGTCTTTTCAAACTCAATTAGAACTCAAGAACGGGTTAAAACGTTTGCTAATGAAGGAATACGGAATAAAGACCATTGGGATAAAAGAGCAATCCAAATGTACCAAATGGTTCTTAATGAACAACTACTTAGAATTCAACAGTTAGAGGAGTAATTTATCATGGCAGAAGATTTTTTAAACAAAGTTAGTAAAAAGGCATCTGAACAACTTAAAAATCTAAAAAGTCCATACCAATTCGAAACAGAAAGAACTAAAACCGTTCAACTTCGCATGAGCACATATAAAGAAGTTAAACGCATCGCTTTTGAGAATGACGAAAAAATTGTTGATGTCTTAGAAAAAATTATTCGTGAAGGCCTTGCCAAACGTAAATAAGATTGAGCTTAACTTAGGTATTACTGATTGTGTGATTTATGATAAAAGATTAATCTTTTATCATAAATCACACAATCAATAAACTTCACTGTACAAGGTATATTTAAAATAAATTTGATTTAAACATACGTGGTAGATCGCAAATTTATGGGTCTAGAATTTTTGGTGTTGGAAAGTATTTCCATTCCAAAAGTACTAGGCCCTTTTGGATAACAAAAAAAGGTATCTAAGCCTCCCTAGTGCTATGCTTTAAGCGACGAAACTCAAGATAAGCGGGGTAGGAATAGATGTCTCAACTAGATAATACACTTAAATTACTGGGAATTACAGACACAAATATTCAGGTGTTCGGTACTCGTGAGGAATTTCATGGTCGGGACTCGGGTCGCAAAAAGTATTTGGTCATCCAGGCAGAGCTTACCTACACACTCAGGCGCTGTCCCAGCTGTGGATACAATACGTTGCACCCTAACGGACACAAGCTCACTCATGTCCACATTGCAGGACCCATGGACCGGCCCGTAATTCTAGAGCTAAACAAGCAACGCTGGCGTTGTAGTAACTGCCATAGCACTTGTACGGCCACCACTCCAGTGGTATCAACCAACCACGCCATCGGTCACGGACTAGCGACTCATGTGCTGAAGCTAGCCAGTAAATCACTCCCGGCTAAGACTATCGCCAGTCTCACCGGTATTTCGACAAACTCAGTTCAGCGTATTTTGACGGCTAATATTCATCCACACGCGAGCCGCCGGTTACCGATTAATCTATGCTTTGATGAATTCCGTTCCACGCGCGGCTCCATGTCGTTTATTTGCATTGACGCCGACACTCACAAATCAGTTAAAGTACTTAGCGACCGCCTTAATAGAACCAT
>NZ_JAHPPD010000063.1 GCF_019061365.1 Lentilactobacillus dabitei | reverse complement strand
CCGAACACAGCAGTTAAGCTTCTGCACGCCGAGAGTAGTTGGGGGATCGCCCCCTGCGAGGGTAGGACGTTGCCACGCAATATTCCGGCATAGCTCAGTTGGTAGAGCACCTGACTGTTAATCAGGTTGTCGACGGTTCGAGCCCGCCTGCCGGAGCTTTGTCAAAAAGTGCTAACGCGATTGTTAGCACTTTTGTGTACAAAATCATGCCGACTTAGCTCAGTTGGTAGAGCATCGGTATCGTAAACCGAGGGTCACAGGTTCAACTCCTGCAGTCGGCATAATTATACAAATTAGAAGAAATATTAAAATTAGGAATGCTGTTAAATAGGCATTCCTAATTTTTTTAATTTATAAAAACGTACTAGAAAGTATTAAAATATAAATAATAACGGGCAAATAACGGCCAAACGGGCAGAAGAAGTTTAACCTGATACAGAGTAAAATAACAAAATAAAAACGGAACCTTATTAAAGGTTCCGCTTGATTGGTATAGTTTCATCATGAGAGGAAAGGTTATCTAACTCTTCACGAATCTGTTGATCGTTTTTTGCTTTATATTCATCCATTAAATAGGAATAAATCTTTGTTGTTGTGGATACATCAGCATGCCCTAAACGCTTGGAAATGATGTAAATGTCAATTCCTCGAGATAGTAGGTAAGCTACATGTGAGTGTCGTAAAGAATGAAAGTGGAAGCCCTGTTTTTGAATCCCTAAGTCTTTTAGTATAGAACGCAACTTTTTATTAACGGCAGAGGATGATGGAATGGATTTATATTGATTAACAAAAATTAGTTCTCCATTATTGTGATCCTTCAAGATCTTTAATGATTTCAGCAATTCGTCATTAACTGCAATGATTCGATTTGAACCAGCCGTCTTGGTATCTTTGAATCCACCGCCTTCGGATGAATTCCAAGATTTAGTAATGCTAATCGTTTTAAAATTAAAATTAACGTCATTCCAAGTTAATGCTTGAATTTCCCCCAAGCGAGCACCAGTTAAAACGGCCGTCAGGATCATAAAAGTGGAGGTAAAGTGATAGTTTAAGTGATTCTCCAAATAAGCGATGAGACGCTTAATCTCAGCCACGTTGAGGTATTCCACATGCTTATCACGTGACTTATCATAAATAAGACTGACTCGCTGGGTGAAATCTTTATGAATCACATCGTCAAGAATGGCATTTTGAACGGTTGCTCTAATTAGTGAATTAACTTTATAAACAGTATCTTTTGCATGAGAATGACCATAGAAGTTAATAAATGCTTGATATTGTGGTCGGTCAATACTCTTTAAAGTAACATCACCGAAATAATTATGTAATACTCGACTAGTTATTTTATAGCGATTCTTAGTCTGATTCTCAATTTTGGGTTCTTTGTATGTGTGATAAAAATAGTCAAAATAGTCAGCAAACTTAGGATCTTTAGGAACGAGATCCAAACCATTGTGGATATCGATTTCCAATTGACTCGCAAATAGCTTTGCAGCTGATTTAGTTCTAAAGCCGCTCTTAGTTTTCTCATGTTCCTGACCATTGGCATCATAATAGTAGTATCTTACCTGGTATCCATGACCATGTTTACGTATTGATGGCATTATTACCCTCCTTTGGGTAATATACTAACACATAGTGGAGGGAATCCCCTTAATAGATCGATCATTTATCAATGATCATGGCATATAGATTACAGAAAAATGTTAAAGCCTTTACAACTCCTTTTTTCTTTTGCATTCAACCTTGATTATGTTATACTATTTACAGCAAGTTAGTTGAGGCATGTTTTTGCATGCCTAGGTAGCTTGAAAAAACAATTTTTTTGGGAGGAATTTATACATGAAGAAGTCATTGAAAAAGACTCTTTTTGCTGGCGTAGCTGCATTATCATTCGTAGCTGTTGCCGGTGTATCTAGCACAAATGCTAGTGCAAAATCATATGCCAAAGTTACATCAAACAAAGCTTTGACATCAGACGCTACTACTCGTAACGTTAACGTTAATGGTACAAACGCATTGTACACCAAGGCTGGTACTTTGAAAGGTGCCAAAACTGTTGCTTCTAAGACCACTTTAGTTGGCCTTAAGGACTCTAAACAAGGTCAAAAGAACTGGCGCGCATATCGTGTTGCTACTACTAACCGTGGCTCAGTTTACTACAAGGTTGTTTCATTTGATAAGACTTACCGTGGCTGGATCTACGGTGGTAAGAGCACTGCTTCATTCGCTGGTGGTATTGCTAAATACAGCACTACTACTGACGTTGCTGGTACTACTTCAGCAACTGCTTCTAACAGCTCATCAGCTTCAGCAACTTCTGCTTCATTCCAGACTCCATCAAATCAAACTACTGCTTTGACTGATGCTCAAAAGAATGCTACTTACAAGATTACTAAGGCTGGTACTGCTAACGATGGTACTGCGACTACTTATTCATATCCTGCATGGACTGAATACAAGAAGGGCCGTACCGTTACTGATGCTACCCCTTATGCTAACGATACCTTCAAAGTTACGGACCAAACTACCCGTACCCGTGAAGGCGACCTTTGGGTAAAGATTGCTGACACTAACGCTACTAACGGTCAAAAGATTAACGGCTGGATCAAGTACAGCGCCTTGACTGCTCAAGCTACTACTCCTACTACTAAACCTATTGCTGATAACCAAGTTAAGGTTACAATTCATGATATTTACACAAATAAAGATTTAGGTTCATTCTTATTGAATAAAGCTACAGGTGATATTAACGCTACAGTAACTATCGGTGCTGCTGCAAATATTACTAGCAGTGATGATATTAATACTGCTTTAGTTAAATTAGGTGCTTCTCATGGTGTACGAGGGTATTCTATTAACGGATTGACAACTGCACAACGTGCCGCAAACCAATCTGCATTCCAAGATGCTCAATATGGTAAGAATGTAACATTTAACGTTTCTTCTCAAGATGGAGCCAGTTTATTCACAAGTGCAGAAGTTCAACCAGGTCTTACTGCAACGGTAGTTGGTAATAATCCATCTGACGGTGATCAAGGTACGACTGCTCTTGCACCGACAGATGGTGTAGAAGTAAACGGCTCATTTGAACAAGCAAGTGACTTGGCATCTAGCATTGCTAATTTGAAGGCACTTTCTGGATCAACTAGTCAAACGTTCTCGGGCAGTTCAGTTTTAGCTGCAATCAAGGCTGCTAACTTAGATACCATTTATTATGCAGTTGATAATAGTGGTAAAGTATATACTAAGGATCAATTGAGCGCATTACCTACCGGTTCACAAATTAATATTGTTAAGGCTCAATTAACTAATGTTAATAATTCTTATACAATTCCTAATTCTAGTAATTTGAATGCTCAATTTACTTTGAACATTACAAAGAATGTTAATTATAATAAATCTAAAACTTTAGCTACCCAGTTTTAATAGAAATTATCTGTCGGAAGTTAGTTTTTGAATTTAAAATTGGTAATAAAAAAGCAAATCTGAATGGATTTGCTTTTTATTTTACATTGATTGAATTAATCCAATAATGGCCAAAATTTCGATAATAGTAAGAATTCAGTATTGTATTCAAAAAGGTTGATGCCTTACGGTATCAACCTTAAACGTATATATTTAGTTTTGATTAGTGGGGAATGCACTATCTTGAGTTCCCTAATTATTATATCAATTATTGCATTTATTAATTCAACGACAGCTCTAATTGCCAACTACCGTTGTTAAACTTGTACATTGCTGTTGTATTATGGCTTCCATCTTGGACATACCAGACATCACCGTTTTGATGTCCGGAAACATCAGTAGTGTTGTCTGGTGCAATGGATGAAATTGTAATTTTTCCATCAAGTGAAGATTGCTTAGTTGGTTGTACAGAACTACTTGATGACGATGCTGAAGATGAGGATGAACTACTGCTTGCCACAGGAGTTTGTGTATTGCTGCTACCTGAAGCTGGCGTAGTTGTTGTGGAAGGAACATTCGTCCGATAAACTAAAAATCCCTTCTTAGCAACCTTATAGCCGTGTTTTGAGGAGACTACAAAATATTTATAGTCAAGAGGCAAAGTTTTTTTGATATGGATATTAAACTTACCCGTATGATCTGCTTTTCCAGTGGCAATTATATGTTTATCTTGTAGTACGTGAATAGTTGCTCCCTTTTCAGTGCGGCCACTAATTTTATGAGCTGTGGAAATTACTAATGAACGGCTGTGAATAAATCCACGATTAAGTTTCTGAGCACTAGTTATAGAAGTAAATAAGAATGGAAGTGATAACCCAACACACAACAATGTCTTTTTCATATTAAAATAATCTCCCTTATAAGTCAGCTTTTAATGTCTTCGGTATTTGGACAATTCTAGTTTAAATTATACCACTAATTATATTTTCTATTCAAAATCTAGCTCAACAACAGATTCTTCTAGTTGATCCAATATCTCATTAACTGAAATAAAGTGTCGCCATTTATTCGGATCATGTTTGGCAAGTCCCTTAAAATTACTGCTGATCTTATCGTGGATATTTACTAGAAATTTGTAATACATATTAGCTGCTTCACGATCGATTCTTTCCTGTGGCCAACGTTTATCCAGAGAACGTTGGTTATTTTTTTCGGTTAAATATTGACTATTTAGGACTCGAACCTAAGCAAACCACCTGGTTAGTCGGAACATATGTTCTTTTAAAACTTTAAATGAAGCCCCCACGTTTGGGAGCTCATAAAATCACTTTACCGATTACATTAACTTCATCACAATCAAACACCATGTCATCGTATGCCTTATTAATTGATTTTAAGGTAACGGTATTATCCTCATTTACATAAAACTTTTTACAAGTAACACCAACATCACGAATGTGGACGATCGCAATTTCACCATTCTCAACCTCTGGTTGATAGTGAATGAACACCTGACTACCCTTTTGTAGTAGGGGCTCCATAGAATCACCATCCACAGTAACTAATTCATCAGCACCAGCGGGGACCTTCTCACCAGCAATAAGCTTGTGGATTAATTGGGTATCTTGATCCTCACCATTAATAGGGGAACCGGCAGCAGTTGAACGACCGTAAGGAATATCAACCAGCGGTTTGTGGTTAAACATTGAAGTTACTTTTTCGTTATTCTGTTCGTCTAATTGGTTACTGGCATAATTGTAAACTTTTTCTTGACGATCAGAGTTTAACCTTTTATTAATCCTTAGAATTCTTCTATCACTATCAGTTAATGAACCAATCTCATTCTCTTTGAATCCAAGAATATATTCTGGGGTAGTGTGTAACGCTTTAGCAAAAGCATCCACATTATTTAGTGGAAATTCTCTAGTTTTATTAAAATACCTTGATAATGCTGACTTGGCCATGTTTACACGTCTGGCCAGTTCACTAAGTGTTAAATTCTGCTCATTTTTTAATTCAATAAGTGTGTCGACTATTTCGTCATTTGTTTTCAATAGAACCCCTCCTTGCTTACCATCACATTATAGCACCGTTCCCAATCGGAAACAATCAAGATATTAAAAAAACTTTTTGACTATTTTTTTAATTATCATGTTGACAATTGGGAACGAATACGATATTCTTTAAGTGTTCCCAAATGAGAACGTAAGGAGATGGAAAATTATGTCAGTAGATTTAAGAAGAGTCAAAGCTGAAAGAATTGCGAAAGGATATTCGCAAGAGGACATGGCCAAAATGCTAGGTTGGAAAAGCAGAGCAACATATTCCAAGCGGGAAACCGGTAAAGTTAGTCTGGGAGCTGATGAACTTGCAAAGATTGCGAGCGTGCTCGGATTCTCTAATGATGAATTAGGAATTTTTTTTACAATAACCGTTCCCAAAAGAGAACGAGCTTAGAAAGAGACTTTTCAGAGTAACGATCAACCTTTTATTTAGTCCAGATTCGTCCACACAGCCAGCATAGAAAGGAGGTGAGTTAAATGGATGGAATAACAGATGTGGATTGGAATGAAAAAGCCATTCCGAAGAATGACTAACATTGTTTATTTACCCTTTCGGTTCTTCCATGCGCCACGAAGATCCTTTTCATAACTTTGAATATCTTTCATAGCATCACCTTGGTTCTTGTAGAGATCAGCCAACTTAGACTTAGGTGCTAAATTACGAAGTCCTTGTGTACCATCCATTGCCTTCTTAAGTGATTCAGGAATTCCGAATTATAAAATAGTTAGTCAAAAAGGAGCGAGTTTAAACGAAAAAATGTTTGGCTAAAATTGAAGATTCACTAGATATAACAATTTTATTCACTATATGGTGCTGTACTAATTTTTGGCAATTGATCGTGGTCGGTATTGTGACGATCACAGCAATCATCTTTTTATTAGAACATTAACAGCTATTGAAACTAATGCGGGAATGATGAAAGGAGGTGAATAAAGTGAACCAAGACGCAGAAAAAACACCCCGAGCCATTTGTGGTAGTAAGGAGTGCAATAAGGAAAAAATCGTGCCAATGACAAAAGAATCGCGTAAAAGAGCATTTAATCTTTTATCAAAAATTCTTTCAGAGCTATACGAACCAAATTATTAGTTCGTTCATTCTCATACTGCTGAATAAATTTAAACATTTTGTTCGTCCAGTCGTCGTTGGGATTGCCGTTTTTGACATCTTCACGTATCCGCTCAATGTTCTCTTCATCATCAAACATGTCGTCAAACTTGTTTAAAATTCAGCGTATTTTTCATCAAATTCATCGCTTGTCACAATTTTCGAATTAATTAAATTATACGTCAGTAAATAATAGAAGGAAGTAATAAAAAATGGCAAAACCACGTTTAGTTTTAGAAAAGAAAGCACCAGAACCACGAGTATCCCGATTGATTAGCATTAACACTGATTTGTATAACCAGTTAATGGACATTAAGCACGAAACTGGATTAACTGTCACAGCGGTAGTTAATAAGTTTATCGCTTATGGAGTGAAGAATGTAGAAATTGAAGACAACAAAAACGACGATTAATTAATCCACGTCAGAGCTTATCAAAAGGAAGTGAGAAAGATGATTAAAACATTAAAGCAATTAATCCACGTTTCATGGGCAATCGAAAAAGACCTCCGTGTTATCGCAAGTAACACAGGGGTCAACAGTAAAGCTGAAATTAATTCTAAAGATATTATAAGTACTATGCGTTCAGCCATTCATGATAGTAACGCAGTAAATTGAGACTAATCAAATAAGAGGAAACGGCGAATTGTTACTTGAATGAGGTGTTGATTATGAAAAAAATATTCAGCGATTTAAAAATCATACGAATCTATGGATTAGCTTTTTTCATTGAAAAGCATCCACGGTTCACAAGAATCATTTCAGCAGTTTTATCAGCCATGGTAACCAGTTTGGCATGTTTGCTATTAAAGAAGTTATTGTAGCAACAATGATGGGCCAAACGATTCCACTTATTCTTCTTGACGATTGATAGGAATACAGCCATCAGGGAACTTCTTTGACTCTTTCAAAAGATCCTTTAATAGTTTACGTTCGGCTTTTGTTAATTCAGGAGTAATAGTTATCACCTCGATTAATTGGAATAAATAAATTATACAACTAAAGGAAGTGACAAAATGTCTCAAGTCATTAGTGCTAAAGTATCAATTCAAATTCCTGATAATTTTGAATTGATAAATAAGGAAGATTACCAAAAGTTAAAACGGGAATCAACCTTCGGACGGACTTGGAATTTAAACGATCTTCGTAAATGGTGTGGGAACAAATCACCACAATGGTTAAAAGAAAATTTCTTGGAAAATCCAAAATATTCACGGGAAATGCAAGCCTTAATGGATGATAGATATTTAGTCCATCGTGGCAGTAAAGGTAGTCCCTGGTTGTTTAAAGCTACCAAAATGCAGCAGTTCCTGGAGGATCATTGGACTGAATTCAATTGGTAAAAACATTAAATTCTTGGCAAATCTAATAATCGATCGTGACGATTTGATGAATCATACGACTTAGCCTCCTTAATGGGTTGAATTCAAAATTCTACAAATATTAAAAAGGAGTGATTTGATTAATGGAATCATTGGAAGTACTAGTTTTAGTGTTCTTAGCAGCCCTGGTCATTGAATACTTTATACCAACTGGGCGTCACTAAAAATAGAAAGGAAGTGATGGGGTGTTTCTATGTAATAAAAAAGCCCACTACCGCAAATGGGTGGACCAGCTAACAACTATAACTACTAATATTATAACACCTGGAGGGTCATCAGAATGAAAACATTAACAATACAGAACCGTATCAAACGTTTGAATATGATTATTGGACGCACACCCGTGGAAAAAGATCATAGCTTGTTGGCATATTTCTTTGTCCTAGATAAAGAAAAGCAACGACTATCTGAATATATTTTACATCACGAGGTGGAATAATGACTAAATTTTGGAAAGCAGTTGGTGTAATGGATTCCCAAATATTAGAAACTGGTGTCTCTCGTGCCGACGTTATGCGAAAGCTCAGCATAAAGTATCCGACTTACGTCGTAACTGGGACCGACAAGGATTTTATGAAGAAGCGGAAAGAACGAGTCCCAATTTATCCCGAACCAATTAGATTGATCTGCGGTAGAATCACAAAATCTAAAAGAAAAGAGATTGCAGAAATGAAGAATTCAATTGATCAACGACACTATTTACATTAAAAGATGGAGGTAAATATAAATGGCAAATGAATTATCCCTACCAGAATACACGATTGACTATCAGCTACCTGTGATTACAATTAATAATTTTGATCAATTAAAAACAGCTGTAGAAGCATATGCCAATAAATATCAAGGAATGGCAGTAACAGCTTCCACAGAAAAAGAATCAAAGTCTAGCCGGGCAGAGCTTCGGAAATTGAAGCAAGCTCTTGATGATAAACGTAAGGAAATTAGAAAAAAATATGCTGAACCATATCAACGGTTTGCAGCTCAAATTAAAGATTTGGAAATGACCCTGGATAGTTCGATTAATCCAATCGATGCTGGGCTAAAGGAATTGGAAGATCAGCAACGCCAGCTTCGCTTAAAACATGTTCAATCTCTGATTGCTGAAATGGCACCTAATTACCATGTGGAACCAGGCGAGGTTGAAATTGATCCTACTTGGTTAAATAAAACCACCACCAAGAAGAAAGTAACCGAAGGAATTGCTGATGTGATGGGTTACATTAAAAAGCAACACGATGATTTAAAAACCGGTATCAGTACTATTACCAAATATGCTCAAGCTTATCACATTGATCCGGCTGGTTGGATTGATCAATTAAAGCAAGGCCAAGATGTTAATTATTTGCTTCAAGCAATTGATAATCAGGTCAAACTAAATAAACAAAAACAGCAGACTCTGGAAGCACAAGCAGCAGAAGCACAAACACATCAAGTTCAGCAGAAAGGTAAAACGATTGATACCAATACTGGCGAAGTTGTTTCCCATTCAGTGTCTTTAAAAATAACGGCAACAATTCCCCAGATGAAACTGTTGAGGGCTTTCATGGATAGTAACCAAATTCGTTATCAAAGAGTGGGTGCTTAATCATGAAGACGATTGAAGCTAAAGATTTACAGCGAACCCGGAACTGGCGAGTCATTCTATATGCTAAACCCGGAACTGGGAAAACAACTTGTGTTAAATATTTACCTGGTAAAACTAGAATTTTTGATTTGGATAACTCCGCTAAAGTATTAGCTGGCATTAGCAACGTTACAGTCGATGAAATGGATCGAACTCACCCCGAAGAAGACATGAAGCAGTATCTTGAACATGCTTCAGAATTGATTGTTGGTTACGACAATTTAGTTATTGATAATGTATCAAGTTTTGAAAAAGATTGGTTTGTGGAAAAGGGGAAGGGTAGTCATAACGGCATCTCAAATGAATTGCAGGATTATTCACAGTGGACTAATTATTTTTCGAGAGTAATGACTGCTATCTACGCGTTGCCAGTTAATGTATTAACTACAGCTTGGGAGACACAACGCCAAATTACTACTGAAAATGGTCAGCAATTTAATCAATATGCACCCGAAATTCGTCAAAGTGTGATGGATGGAATGTTGGGATTATGTGATGTAGTCGGACGGTTGATTATTAATCCGAAGACTAACGGTCGTGGCGTTATGCTGCAAGGAAATGACTCGATTTATGCCAAAAATCGTTTGGACAATCGAACCATGTGTGCTGCTAAGGACTTATTTAGGTTTGGCGGTGAATAGTATTGCCATTTAAATTATTTGATTATCAACAACGATTGGTAGATGAAGCCCGTCAAAAACTTGCTGAAGGCAATCATGGAGTCTTGATCGTTTCGCCACCAGGAAGTGGTAAGTCGGTTATTATTGCCGAAATTGCCAGGTTAACGGTTGCTAAGGGTGGGCAGGTAATGTTTTTCGTCCACAGGCAAGAACTCGTGAATCAAATAACCCAATCTTTTCAGAAACAAGACGTTGATTTGATGCACTGCACAATTATGACTGTGGGTAAAATTGTTAACCGACTGGGGAAACTACCTAAACCAAACTTAATCATTTGTGATGAATCACAGCATAGTCGGGCAAAAACGTATTTAAAAATTTTTAAATACTATTCGGATGTTCCTAGGCTTGGATTCTCAGGCAGTCCGTGGCGAATGAACGGAGCAGGGTTTGACGATATTTATTCTGCTATGGTCAAAGGCCCCACGGTTAAGTGGTTAATTGAACACAAAAAACTAAGCCCATATAAATACTACAGTGTGACATTGTTTAATGACGAAAAGCTAAAGAAATCAAGCACTGGCGATTATACCAATCAATCTGTTAGTGATTCAGCAAAGCCCACTCTGTATGGCGATATTGTTAAAACTTGGATGGATAAAGCATTTGGACAGCGAACCATTGTTTATGCTCATGATACTCAACATAGCAAACAAATTGCGGCTGAATTTAGAAAAGCGGGTATCAGTGCAAAACATTGTGATTCTAAAACTCCTAGTGACGAAAGAAAACGTATTATGAGTGATTTTAGAAAGGGAAAGATCACTGTTCTATGTAACTTTGGATTGGTTGATGAAGGATATGACGTCAAAGAGTGTACGTGTTGTGTAATCGCACGGCCAACTGAAAGCTTGGTATTTGATATTCAAGCAACAATGCGTTGTATGCGATATTTGCCAAATAAAATGGCCACTATCATTGATCATGCAGCTAACTATACCCGTTTTGGTCTGCCTGATACTCCACGACAATGGAGCCTTGAAGGACGACCTAAGAAAAAACGGCAGAATAACACAAAATCAATTCCGGTCAAAACTTGTCCAAATTGTTTTGCCGTGGTACCGACACAATGCCGTGTTTGCCCACAGTGTGGTAATGAGATTAAATATGATGCTGATGAAATGGAAATTGATGAAACGGCCAGTATTGAAAAAGTTGGGGAATTTAAACTGACTACTGATTATTCAAAAATCCAGACGGCAAGAAAAAAGCCGGAAGATGCACAAAGTTACAAAGAGTTACTAGAAATCGCTAAAGCCCGTGGGTATAAAGCTGGTTGGGCCTATGTACAAGCTAAACGACTAAAAATGGTTAACTAATGGAGGAATTTTAAAAATGGCATTTATGCAAGCAAATTACAAGAACAACGAACACAAAGATTTTTCAGCTTTACCAAGTGGAAATTACGAGATGATTATTAAGTCAGCTCAGGAAAGAGCAACTAAGAAGGGAGCAGAATCATTGCAATTAGATTTAGTTGTTCGAAATGATTTAGATGGGGTTTCTGGATTAAAAAATACCAATGCCAAGTATCATAATCGCCATGTCTTTATGGATAATTGGAAAAAAGGAGATACTCATCAGTACGATTTGGATAGTTTCCAATACATTCTTGAAGCTGTTCAAATTCCAGAAGGAACACCATTGAATACAATTAATGATTTTACTAAAGCAGTTGCTAACAAGCCAGCCAAAGTGTATGTCAAAAAAACGGTTGATGATTATGGCGGTGAAAAGAAAGACATCAATCAGGTTGCCCCTTGGAATTTTAGCAAGAGTGATTATCCACAAGTGCAGCATGTATGGAAAGACCAAAAGGACGGTAAAAACCCATTTGCTGGTAATCAACCAGCATCAGCCCCAACAGATAATCCATTTGAC
This sequence comes from Lentilactobacillus dabitei, assembly GCF_019061365.1. Taxonomy (GTDB): domain Bacteria; phylum Bacillota; class Bacilli; order Lactobacillales; family Lactobacillaceae; genus Lentilactobacillus; species Lentilactobacillus dabitei. Next base: position 4,923 of record NZ_JAHPPD010000063.1, on the reverse strand, counting down.
AATTCTGGAGATTCAATTGATATTTCAGACGATGATTTACCGTTCTAGGAGGGTAAACAGTGGCATATGAAAACATTCCAAATGAATTACGGGCCTTAAAACAATGGGGACTGTTTCAGAAAATCTGGCAACCTGAGCGAAATAAGTACACCAAAATACCACACAATGCGCTTGATGGTGGGGCGGGAAAAACCAACGATCCTAGTAGCTGGACTGATTACCAAACAGCATTAGAAGCACTCCAAACGTATCAAATGGACGGTCTCGCGTTTTACTTTGCTAATGGTTATGTTGGGTTGGATATTGATCACATTGGGGATGAGTTGGAGAAATACGCTGCACAGGATTATCAACAAAATGAAGTTCAAGATGTGTTGACGATGACTAAATCCTATGTGGAGATTAGTTTATCCGGTACCGGGATTCATGCTATTTTTAAAGGCAAAATTCCTGGTGATCGTCGGCGCAAAGGTAACGTTGAAATGTATGAGTCCGGACGTTTCTTCGCGTTAACTGGGAAAACCATTGGTCCATATAGTGATCGAATAAACACACCACAACCGCAAGTGATGAAACTTATTTATAAACACTATTTTGGTGAAAGTAATGTGGTAAAACTTCCCAATCAGGCACCAATCAGGCCCAATGATTTAAGTGTTGATGAGATTGTTAAACGCGCGGAACTTTCACGGACCGGTAAACGTTTCAAGATGTTTATGCACGGTGGTTGGGAGGGCTTCTACAATTCACATTCAGAAGCTGATCTAGCCTTTTCCAATGATTTGGCCTTTTGGACGGGCCGTGATTTTAATAAAATGGATGAAATATTTCGAAAGTCTAGCCTTATGCGACCGAAATATGATGAAAAACATGGGAAAACCACTTATGGGGTTTCACTCCTTAACAAATCGATTAACGAAACGCGGGAAACCTTTAATCCACAGCAACATCCCTTGCATAAATATAATCTTAAATTCCTACAATCTAAGCCTAAAAAGAAATTACCACCTAGAAGTTGGGATGACACTGGGAATGCTGATCGATTTATTGATGTTTTTGGAAATTTAGTTAAATATTCCTATGTTGATAAGTCGTGGTATTTCTATAATGGCAGTTATTGGGAAATGGACGATCAGGGAAAAGCAGCTCAATTTGTTGATATGACCGTGGATAATATGAAAAATGAGAAGTTGCATGTTGCTGCCGGCGTGGATCCTGAAAAGGCCAAAGTAGCTTGGGAAAAGTTCTTGAAGAAGTCGCGTAGTCATGCTGCCAAGCAAGCCATGATAAGTGAAGTGCAACATCGGGTTCCAGTATTGCATGGGCAGTTTGATCAAGACAAAACTTTATTGAACACGGTTAATGGTTATATTGATTTAACTTCGGGTATCTTAAAAGATCACGATATTAAGAAAATGTTCAGTCATCAGACAAGCGTGGAATATACCGACAAAATCGATTGTCCAGAATGGGATGAATTTTTAAATCAAATTTTTGCTGGTGATCAGGAATTAATCCATTACATTCAAAAAGCAGTTGGGTATTCTGCCACAGGAAGTATCAAGGAACAAGTGATGTTCATTTTGTATGGAAATGGCCGCAATGGTAAATCAATTTTCATCGATACTATTTCTGATATTTTGGGAACTTATGCCAAATCAATGCAAGCCGATTCAATTATGGTACGGCAAAATAAATCGGGAGCCAACTCGGATATTGCTCGGTTGGAAAGCGCCCGATTAGTTACCTCAAGCGAACCTAATGAGGGTGTGAGATTGGACGAGGGATTGGTTAAACAATTAACCGGTGGCGATAAAGTAACCGCACGGTACTTATATGGTAAGGAATTCGAATTCAAACCACAGTTTAAGCTGTGGTTAGCCACTAACCATAAACCAATCATTCGTGGTACTGATGACGGAATTTGGCGACGGTTGATGTTAATTCCATTTAAGGTAAAAATTCCCGATGGCCAAGTTGATAAAAACCTAAAGGATAAATTAAAACGTGAATCCGTGGGAATCCTTAATTGGGTCGTTGAAGGTTCTTTATTATGGCAACGAGAAGGCTTGAATCCACCAATAAGTGTCACTCGTGCCAGTCGGCAATATCGTGAAGAAATGGATGTTATTAGTCTATTCGTGGATGATTGCTGTGAAGTGGGTGATAGTTACCGATCACCTGCAGGAGAACTTTTTAAGAAATATCAATCCTGGGCAAAAGACAATTCCGAATATTCTATGAGTAAACAGAAGTTTAGCCGTGAAATGAAACAGAAATTTGAATATAAGCAAAGCAATGGTCGATTTTATTTAGGATTAAAAATTAGAGATGATCCTAGATTGAATTGGACAAAATAATCTTTTTGGACGGATGGACGGATAAGTGGACAGATAACGGACGGATGATTTATAAGCCAAAATCCTTGTGGCTCTAAGTATTATTACTCCTTTTATTACTATGGACGGATAAATTAATAAAAGTATATAAGATAAAAGAGTAAAAAGATATATAAATAAAGGTTTGTTGAAAAGATCCGTCCACATGGCAAAAAATAGTCTTTATTCTTACAGCCACAATGGATACAACAACTAAATTATCCGTCCATTTATCCGTCCAAAAAAAAGAAACATCCCTTGTGGTTGGCAAAAGATGTTTCCTGATTATTATTTTACGAATTCGGTAACTATTTTATTGAACTTGTCGGCTTCTTCAAAGAATAACATGTGGCCCACATCATTAAAGATTTCAAATTGACCATTTGGTAAATCTTCACTAACTTGTTTGACCAGTTTCCAATTAAAGAAACTCTTTTTACCTGAAATGACCAAACTAGGGATAGTTATTGTTTTAATAACATCGTGCCAATCATTGGCCATATGATTATAGAAAAGCGGAGAAATGAAATTCTCATTTGCTTTAACAGAATCATTAATTAATTCCGTTAAATCCAAATCTTTGTTGATGACAATTCCCTTAATAAAACTGGAAAGAGCCTTTTCTTTATCAGTGTACAAAGATTTACAAAAGTCTAAAGTTTGTTGATAATCTAGCAAGCCTGCATGATTATCTGGGGTTTCCAATGCCCAGGCTGGCTCATCAACAAATACAAATTTGCTCAAACGATCATTCTGGAATAAGTCCCAATATGACCAACCAATAGAGCAACCCATTGACCAACCTAAATAGGTAACATCCTTTAAATCAAGTGAGACAAGCAACTCGTGAATATCAGTTGCTAAGCGGGAAATTCTTTCTCCAGAAACAGCTTCATTTGATTTTCCGTGACCGCGTAGGTCGACAGTAATTACGTGAAAGTGTTTGCTCAATTCAGGAGTATTCTTTTGGAAATACTTTCCTGAACAACCATATCCGTGAACCATTAATAAATTTTTGCCGTGCCCAGATTCTGTATAGTAAATCTTGGCATTGTCGTTCGTTGTAAGATACGACATCTAATCATCCCTTTCAGACATAAGTTTATCCTTTTACTAGAACAAAAGAAGCGACTTTATAAATTGTTAAGAAATAATTAAGGCAATATTTATATTTGAATCTAATTAATAATTATTTGGAGGCGTGTAAAGATTAAATCAGAACATGAAATTCAAACAGAAATTCTTTTAGCATTATCGCGACATGATTGCACCGTTTGTCGCAGTAATGCTGGAAAGATTAAAACTGATGATGGCAGACGAATTATATTATTTCCGAAAGGTTGGCCGGACATTACCGGTTTTGAACATCACAGTGGAAAAATGATCTTAATTGAAGTTAAAAACGAACGAGGCAAGTTACGTGAAGATCAGAAGCGGTTTGCGCAGTTTATTAAGCAATATCCAGTGTTATATGGTGTTTGCCGTTCTGTAGATGATGCGTTGAAAATTATTGGAGGTAAATAAAATGACAGTAAAAATACTTGATAAGGAACTGTTTAAAATGTACCAAAATGCAATGGCAGAAAATATTCCCGATTGGAAGCGAATAGCCAAATTCGCCAAATTCATTGATAAATATTCCAATGATGAGACTATTTCTAACCGCGATGATTTAGCCAGTGTTATAGATGCAATTTTAAATCATGAAACAGTGAAATTGTCTGCACCAATGTATCGGTTGAAAATGAATGGCATGGTTGGTAGTGATGGGCAACAGTACGTTTCTCGGAGGATAGATAATCGTGGTGGGTATTTCATCTGTGGAATTCGTAACCCACACGTCGATCGAGGTGAAATTACGCAGCAATTTACACGTGATGAAGCCGAGTTTTTGAAGGATTTGTTAAATAATTCAAGCATTCAAAGTGTGGAGGAGAATAACGATGAAATATAGTGAAGCAACCAAGTTAATTAAAGGATTAAGTAAAAAATATTCAATTTATAATAATGATAAGTATTATTTTGAAATTATTTATAAAAGTAAGTCTATTGCATGGGTTGATAAGCAACAACAGCTTAGTTTTGGTCATGTTAATACTTTAGCTTCCGAATTTGATAAGCTACCTTATAGTTATAAGCTATGGATGATTCTAGCAGAATTGGCAATGACACCTCTTGATAAGAGAAAAGATGAGCGTAAGTGGAATGTGATTGTCGGTAACGATAACTCTGGAGTCGGTAACGTTGTTTGCTGGGAAAAGTCAGATAGTGAATTTCCATATATACTATGCTTTTCAAATCAAATTTATTTATCCTGTGATGATGGTACTTTTACCGATGAAGAGTTTAGTGATTTGATCAAACATATCAAAACACTTCCTAACGGTGAGTGGCAAGCAAGGGTTGCTGAACACGGTAAGACTGAAGTTAAAGAGTAACGAAGACTAAAGAGTTTATAAAAGGAGAGTGACGATAATGAACAGACAAATTAAATTCAGAGCATGGCATATGTACATTTTAGATGCAGCTTGTGGAAGCCGAATGT
>NZ_JAHPPD010000062.1 GCF_019061365.1 Lentilactobacillus dabitei | reverse complement strand
TTTTTATTCTAACGAGAAACAAAAAATCTGTCATCAGTAATAGATAAAATCTATTACCAACAACAGATATTGTAGAACCGTCAAAAGCCTATGAGGACGGGATTTTCTTTACCTTCGATTGTTATCCGTTGTCACTGATTGTCACCCCAGGGGGAGCCAAAATATCAGTGGCAACAATAATTGACCGAATCCGGCCGAATTGGTATACCGTAATTAAAATTTTAAATACGCTGCCAACTTTTTTGTAGCTTCATTAGGTTCCTTGCAGGTAGTGGCGGTATAGACGTCAAAAGTAGTCTTTAGTGACGAGTGACTTAGTTGTTGTTCTTTTACTGCAATCGGATTGGCACCCGCATCATGGGATAAAGTAGCATAAGTATGGCTGAAAGCATGGACAGTAACTTTCTTCAAATCATAGTTATCAATGACATATTTTAGCCATAGCTGGGGTTTAACTAGTTGAAACATTTTATTTCGTTCGTTACAGAAAACTAAATTGTCACCAAGTGGAAAACCTAAGGCCTGCAAATACTTTGCTTGCTTTTTTTCCACTGTCGCAAAATTTAGGCGGCTTCAGGCGCTATAAACACGGTTCGGTAGTTTTGGGCGACTGGGCTACTAAACGATTATCAGCGCCACGAGATTGCGTTTTATTGATATCAATTGAACAATCTTTGAAATTAACATCACTCCATTTAAGTGCCAGCATTTCAGATTTTCGCATCCCCGAAAAAGCAGCTAGTCTAAAAAAGACACAGGCTTGAGGAATTTGACTATCATCTTTGAAACATTCGAAGAGGTGTTCCAATTCTTGCTTATCGTAATAATTCTCAATATTTTGCCGGGTCCAATTATCAGTTTGACGAGGGATAATGATACCATCTACCGGATTGTACATAATTAGCTGCATGGTAATGGCATATTTGAGTACTTTACCGGCGTAATTCAGAAAACGATGGTGTTGACGCAGCCTATCATTGAACCAGTCGTTAACAGCCTGCTGACACATTGGTACAGTGATCTTTTCAACCTGGTATTTCCAAACACGGGTAAGATATGTAACCGAAAGATTCGCTGGGTGGTTGCCCAGGAAGATTCCTTGACGGTGTTTTTGTACTGGATCAACCAACATGGGGATGTGTCATCTGAACTTTGCTATGGCGGGCTTTTCGAGTTATTACATTTTGGACTAAGTATTTAGCCTAGTTGTCCGTTCAAATAAGCTTTTAAAAGAACTATTCCTAACCCAATAATGATTAGTAGGATAGCAAGCCATCCCAGTCCTTTGCTTCGACTGTCGTAATGGGTGAAAAAGCCATAGCGAATCTTGGTATTAAAGGCTGAGATCATGACACGATGCCGAAAATAACTGCCCCTATTAAAATAACAATATCCATAAAGAATTTCTTTCCTCCAAAAAATAAATTTTTCGTACGAAGACTTTTGATCATATTCGTCCATGATTGAGTTTTCGTAAGCAGTGAAAAGGTTCTTTCCAGTATCGTGTGAAAGAATTGAAATTTCGTTGCTGGATCCTTATAAAACGGAGGACATGCGAATCTTAATGTAACGAATCACACAGGATTGGAAAGAACCTATCTACTGCTTACAAACTACTTCGTACCTTTCGTGATCATTGGAAAAAATAAAACATTTATTATCAACTTTTTTATCAGGCACTATCAAGCAAAAAGGCTTCAGATATCGGATAATCCAATATCTGAAGCCCTTTTAGAAAGAATGATTTTATAAAGTCAGTCATGCACTGGGTTATTCTCAATTTCAATCCCAGCATTCTTGCCAGCATCCAAACTAACCGTTCGGTCAACAGAAATAACGACAGCGGCGAGTGCCTTTGGGAGTTGATTTGCGGCAGCATATTTTTCAGCATCATCAAATATTTGATCATCCTTGTGAATGGTTGCTTTGCCCTCGACCCGGAAGCCCTTCATACCGGGATAAGGATGAAAAGCAGCGGCAATCTTCGGATTCACTTGGACGTTATGCCATGATTGATGACCCGTTTCCTCGTTATAGATTAAATGTTCATCATCAAGAACCCGCAGAGTACCCTTAGGGCCAATTTGTGGATTACCATTTTCATCGACGGTTGCGATAAAGCCAAACGCATCTTGAACTAATTGTTTCTGTTCCTCAGTTAAAGTTGCCATTATGTGAACCTCCTAAATTTAAATCAACGTCAAAAATTATTGATGAACCATAAACAATATTATCGACCCTTTCTTAGGGAAGTGTCAATAATAATGACACGAGGTCAACTATTCTCCTGCTAATTTGAGCTTACCGATGGACTATTAACCGAAATCGTCACTTCCATCACATAATGGCGAATGTGCTCGTGGGCATAGCTGAGTGCTTCGTTAAAGTAATCAAACAAATCATTCACGGAACCGGATAATTTAGTTGCGTAGTGCATTCCTTCAGGATTGAGCCCCTTAACTTCGGCCATATTAACGATTTTTTCGATATCTTTCATGTAGTCGGCATCCCCAAATGCATAGAAGGAATACTTACAGTCGACATGCATATTGGGGAGCGCTTTGCCCAACTTGATTGGGGTGATTTCTTCATTTAGGTAATGATCCGCGTCGGTATCGCCTGGACATCCTTTTGAGAAGGTCAATTCATATACGGTATGAGTTGAATCCGTGTAGGTAAGTTGGCATGCAGCTTTCACAATGTTAACGACATTTTCTTGGCGTCCCCGGTATGTTGTACTGAACATATCCGTTTTTTGCCAAACAGGTAATTCAAGCGAATTAAGTTGTTTAATGGCGTCGGTAATGATCGTGGCGAATTGGTCACTCATGGGATAGACACTAAGCTTGCAGCCGGTTACGTCTACTGAGCCATCAATATTACAGTCAATGTTCATGTGAAGTTCCTCCAATTATGATTTTCTGGTTTCAAAAGTATGGGCCCGGGTAAATAAATTATGAATCAAACTCACAAGGCCAACCGAGAAAATTAGGTTGGAAACTAAGCGAGTGAGAAATAGGGCTAGCATCATCAAGAGTTTTAACTTGATGTAGCCATGGATAAATAATGCAGACCCAAAGGTGACAACGGTTGATAAAACGGCGGCCAGCAGGAGTGACCTAACATCAAACCGCTTGTATCTAAAGCTCGCAAAACCCAGTTCACTCCCTAGTCCTTGAAAGAATCCGGCAAATAAGGCCGTAATTCCAAACTGGCCACCCATGCCGCTTTCCAAAAAGGCGCCAAGAATTTCACTGATCAGAGATGAGCCTGGCAATCGAACCACCATAAAAGCGATTGGACCGCCCATACACCACAGCCCGAATAACCCTTCACCAACAAAAGGCCCCAAACCAAGTGGTGACAAGATACCGTAAACTAACGTGTACAGCCAGTCTGAAAAAACAAAAATGAATCCAAACAAAACAGAAATAATTGCAATCGTGATAATATCACGCAAATGCCATTTCGCTAATACCTTCAAAATACAAGTCCTCCCAAATAAAAAAAGTCCTCAATTCAGTTAGAATTGGGGGCCATCGGGTTAAGAACACAAAAATATTAGTTAAATACTTTAATATTAATTGGTTAACTGATGAAGAAATCCCTTCGCTGATGTTAATCAGATCAGGTTCAATGGGTATATTCTCAGCACGCTGGCACCCCAATTCTCTCTGATTATCCTACAGGCTCACCTAAGCATTGTCAACAGATAACCAATGATGAAAAGAACGGTATCATTTATTTAACGGTAAACGTGAAATTTTCATTGCAATTTCTTTTTCAATCCGCTATTGTCAAATTATTGATTATTACTTGAAATTAGGAGGCTCATCATGAAAATTGGTTTTATCGGTGTCGGAGCGATGGCTCAGGCCATTATTCAGGGGCTACTCAAAGCAAGATTGGTGCCCACAGAGAATATTTTGATTCACAGTGCGCACCAGGCTCATTATGAGAACTATGCTGATAAATTTGGATTGACACCGCAGGAAACTAATCTGGACGTTGCTAAGAATAGTGATTTTGTGGTGTTGGCAGTAGTCCCAGCGATTGCCAAGGCTGTGCTTGCTGAAATTCGTTCGGCGCTCACCAAAGATAAAGTGCTTGTGTCAATCGTGTCAGGAGTTTCCTTGGAACGATTGGCCGAGCTGACCAATTATGATTTGCCGATTCTCCGAACTTTACCAAATATCAATTCGGAATTTGGCCAGGGGATGACCGCGGTTGCTGTCAACGAAAATTTGGCTGGTGACCAAAAGGATCAGGCACTTTCAATTTTTCAAGCAACTGGTGAAATCAGTGAATTGCCCGAAACGCTTTTCCCTGCGTTCAGTGCAATTTCTGGCAGTGCAGTTGCCTACATTGATTTCTTCATTGACGCTCTTAGCCGAGCAGGGGTTAAATACGGGTTAAGCAAAGAGGCTGCTACTAAGATTGCTGCACAAACAACCTTTGGCTCCGCTGACGCATTGATGCAATCTGGAAAGACGCCTGCCGAAATGATCGATAAAGTGTGCTCTCCTGGTGGCGATACAATTGCCGGAATCTTAGCGATGGAAGAAGCTGGTTTCTTGAGTTCGGTAGTTAAAGGAATCGATGCAACGATTGATAAGTCAACTGGGAAGACGAAGTAAGTGACTTCCGGTTAATGGTTTCTGATTCAGCAAGGGCAGGGGTTATGATTGCATTGTCAGTTTGAAATGCAAGCATAATCCTTTTTCTACGGCCTGAAACGATTGTTCACCGGCGCTTCTCAGCATAATCATCCGGACAAATTTGGTTTGCAGTGATCTAGACCTCATAGATTTCAATTATTATGTTAAAATAAAGTATAAAGAAGACCAAAGGAGTTGGTAATGGTGGGTTTGCCAATTTATATTCAGATTCATAATGATATAAAGCGAAAAATCGAAGCCGATAAATGGAAAATTGGTGATCGAATCCCCTCTGAACGCGAGCTGTCTACAGAATTTGGCGTTAGTCGGATGACTTTGCGACAGGCCATTCAGACTCTTGTTGACGAAGGAATCTTGGAACGACGGGTTGGTTCTGGAACGTTCGTTGCCAATCAGAAAGTTCAGGAAAAGATGTCCGGGGTCACTGGGTTCACGGATTTGATGTTGGCCCAAGGCAAGAAGCCGTCGAGCAAAACGGTTTCGTATCATACGATGGAACCGTCATTGAGTGAAATGGAGAAGTTGCATATTACTCAAGACCAACCTGTTTTGCGGATGGAGCGAATTCGATATGGTGACGATGTGCCAATTTGCTTCGAGGTTGCGACGGTGCCGGAGAATATTGTCGAGGGCTTGGAAAAGTCCGAGGTAACCAGTTCGTTGTATCGGACACTAGAGCAAAAGAAAGACCTTCAGATTGGTAAAGCCCAACAAACGGTTTCAGCAATGTTGGCTTCCGAACGGATTGCGGAATATCTCAATATTAAGCGAGGAGAGGCAATCTTACGTTTACGCCAAATTACATATTTACAAGACGGTCGACCATTTGAGTATGTTCGGACGCAATATGTTGGCGATCGATTTGAGTTTTATTTGGAAAAAGAATAGGGCACTTGAATAAAAGCGTTTTGACTATCCATAAAGGCTCCGAAGTTAAAATCCCCCAAACTGAAGGGGTTTAACTTTGGAGCCTTTATGTAATGAATGTAGCAGGCAGTGAGATTTTCTGACGCAACGATCGCTGACTTAAGTTCAGTTTGAAAAGCGCTGTTTTAAGACTTGCAGCAAGTACTTTGGCAGCACCATTAGTCTGCCGATTCGAGCAGGCTCTTTCATGACGCGGTACAACCACTCTAAGTGCATCTTTTGCCAAGTAACCGGGGCACGTTTCACGGTTCCAGTAAGCACATCAAACGACCCACCAATTCCCATCCAAAGGCCATTTGTAACTGCTCGGTTTCGTTCGATAAATTCTTCTTGTTTCGGGTACCCGGTTGCAACAAATACCATATCCGGATTAGTCTGGCGAATATCATTAACGATTTGAGTGTCGTTGTAAAAATACCCATCATGGGTGCCGGCAATGACAAGATCTGGAAATTGCCTGCTCACAACTTCTCGTAGCTTCTGGATGACGGCTGGTTTTGCCCCAACGAAGTAGGCCGACTTTTGATGTTGATTGCCCCAGCTGAGTAAACTTTCAAACAAGTCGTAGCCCGTAACCCGTTCCTCAATCGGTGTTTTTAACAGCTTAGCCCCAATCACGATTCCGATACCGTCAGCGACAATAAAATTGGCCCCCTTGATTAATTTGGTGTATTCCGGGTGATTGCGGGCATACATGACAATCTCCGGATTAGCTGTCACCACAAACGTATTTTGTTGCTGGTCGATTCGCTGTTGAAGCGTCTGTTCAAATGCGCTTTGAGTTGTATTGATAAATGGAATTCCTAAAATCGATACTTTTGATTGCTTGGTCATAATGACTCCTTCAATAATTATTTTGAAGCAAAAACCGCCATTTTTCTGGTCAATGTGACGATAAATGATAGAATTAACATGATTACTTAATTATATAACATCTCATCGGGAAGGATATTGAAACAATATGTCAGAAAATAATAATTTGACACTTCACACCGATTTTTACGAAATCAACATGATGGCAACTTATTTTGAGAAGCATATGGAGAATCGTCATGCCGTTTTTGAAGCCTTCTTCAGAAAACTGCCTTTTGGAAACGGGTATGCTGTTTTCGCTGGGTTGGAGCATATTATTCAATATATCGAGAACCTTCACTTTACTGACTCGGATATTGACTATCTTAAAGAAGTGACCGATTATCCGGACAGCTTCTTAAACTACTTGCGAAATTTCAAATTTAAGGGCACGGTCCGTTCAGCGTATGAAGGGGATGTTGTCTTCGCAAATGAACCGATCCTTCAAGTTGAAGGAACTCTGTGTGAATGTCAATTGGTTGAAACCGCGATTTTAAATATGATCAATTACCAAACCTTAATCGCAACCAAGGCATCCCGAATTAGGACGGTTGTTGGTGACGATCAACTGATGGAATTTGGCAGTCGGCGGGCCCAAGAAGTTTCGGCAGCAATTTGGGGAACGCGGGCGGCCATTATTGGTGGCTTTAATGCGACTTCCAACGTTTTGGCCGGTAAAAAATTTGGGATTCCGATTAGCGGAACTCACGCCCATTCACTTGTTGAGTCGTTTGGCAATGATTACAGGGCGTTTCATGCCTATGCCCAAACCCATCACGACTGTGTCTTCCTTGTGGATACCTATGATACGCTCAAAAGTGGCGTTCCCAGTGCAATTAAAGTTGCCAATGAAATGGGCGACAAAATTAACTTTGCGGGCGTTCGCTTGGACTCTGGAGATATGGCTTACTTGTCAAAACGAGTTCGAGAAGTTCTTGACCATGCTGGGTACCCCAATACGAAGATTTACGCCTCCAACGATCTCGATGAAACGACGATTGCCAGCTTGAAGATGCAACACGCCAAGATTGACGTTTGGGGCGTTGGCACCAAAGTAATTACGGCGTTTGATCAACCAGCTCTCGGGGCAGTTTACAAGATGGTGTCAGTTGAAGATGATGACGGCCAAATGGTCGATCGGATCAAGATTTCCGGGAACGCGGAAAAAGTTTCCACCCCTGGCAAAAAGCAGGTTTGGCGAATTACCGATACTAAGGACGGCAAGTCTGAAGGTGATTACATCACGCTGTCAACTGAGGATCCCCGGGAAGAGAAATCAATTTACATGTTCCACCCAAATTATACTTATATCAACAAGACCGTTGAAAATTTTGATGCGGAACCTTTACTGAAAACTATTTACAGAGATGGCAAATTGGTTTATGATCGTCCTAATTTATCTCAGATCAGCGATTATGCCGAAAAAGAATTGGCAGCGTTGTGGCCTGAATACCGACGGGAACTCAACCCACAAAAGTATCCGGTCGATTTATCACAAAAGTGCTGGGATAATAAGCGTGACATTATTGAAAAAGTCCGTAATTACGTTCAACAAATAAAATATTAACGAGGGATGCACATGAGAGCAAAGCAGCAGGAAATTATTAATGCTTTAAAAGTCAAACCGGAAATTGATCCAAACGAGGAAATCCGTCGCAGTGTCGAATTCTTGAAGCGTTATCTTCGCAAGTTTTCGTTTTTAAAATCCTTGGTACTCGGCATCTCCGGTGGTCAGGACTCAACATTAGCAGGGAAATTGGCGGAAATGGCGATTAGTGAACTGCGTGACGAAACTGGTGATATCAGTTATCAATTTATTGCCGTCCGGCTCCCTTATGGTGTTCAAGCAGATGAGTCTGATGCCCTTGAAGCAATCAAATTTATGAATGCCGACAAGGTTTTTCGGGTGGATATTCAATCCGCTGTGGATGCAGCTACAGAATCTGTTGAGGCAAATGGCATCCAGATTAGCGATTTTAATAAAGGGAATATCAAGGCCCGCCAACGGATGATTGCGCAATATGCAATTGCGGGTGAGACTAGCGGTGCCGTAGTGGGAACTGATCATGCTGCCGAAGCTGTCACTGGTTTCTACACCAAATTTGGTGATGGGGCAGCTGATATCACCCCCCTTTGGCGATTAGATAAACGACAGGGTAAACAGCTCTTAAATGAACTTGGCGCACCCAAGCATCTCTATGAAAAGACACCGACTGCTGATCTTGAAGATAACCGGCCGGCCTTGCCAGATGAAGTTGCCTTGGGAGTGACCTACCAAGATATTGATGCCTACCTAGAAGGCAAAAATATTTCTGAAAAAGCTGCCGAGACCATTGAAGGCTGGTATAACAAGACTGAACACAAGCGTCACACGCCAATTAATGTCTATGATACGTTTTGGAAGTAATTAAAGAGTGACATTTTATTAGTGATTATGTATAATAATGATAAATAAAGGGAGTAACCAGCAGCGGTATGCTGTGATTATCTCGTCAACGTGAAATATTCGTATTTCCGGGATAACTCTTAAATGGTGAGACTTGTGGATTCTTCATGGGAAGAAATCTGCAGGTCTCTTTCTTTTTAAGACATGCCACCCGCTACAGTCAGTTTCCAAGCATTTATTGGAAGCATTGGGGAAGATGAGAGCTGGGTTGATGCGCTCGTTGCTCGTTACTCACTTAAATTTAGGACAGTTCATCCAAGCAGAAGTCTGCACATTAGTCCCTCACATATTGCTTTCCCAAGAATGGATATACGAGGAAGCGCATGTTCAACTTTTCAATGCTCGGTTGGGCTTACTCAGAGGAGAAAGTTAATGACACAGGAGAAAAAATTTAGTTATCAGCGATCCGTTGCCGACATCATGCAACAAATGAAGTCCAATCCAAATGGGCTGACGACCAGCATGGTGGCTGAACGTCGCCAGCAATTCGGCCCTAATAAGTTGACTGCCAAGCGGCGAACCACACTACTGGAGAAATTTATTGCCCAGTTTAAAGATCTGATGATTATCATCTTGATTGTTGCGGCCATTATTGCAGGAATTGCCGGTGAACATGTCGATGCCATTATTATTCTGGCAGTTGTGATTCTCAACGCGATCTTTGGGGTTTTCCAAGAATCCAAAGCAGAAAATGCAATCGATTCGCTCAAACAGATGTCAGCACCAATGGCAACGGTTTTGCGAAATGGTGAGTCGATCTCAATTAAAAGTGAAGAGATTGTCCCGGGAGACATTGTTTTGCTGGAAGCAGGGGATGTTGTTCCGGCCGACTTGCGACTGACTGAGGCAAACTCGCTCAAAATCGAAGAGGCTGCGTTAACGGGTGAATCCGTTCCTGTTAACAAGCAGGTTGAAACAATTTCGGAGAATGACTTACCCCTAGGGGATCGCAAAAATCTCGGCTTCATGAACAGTAATGTCACGTCTGGACGGGGTGTTGGGATTGTGATCGGGACCGGAATGAATACCGAAGTAGGTAAAATTGCCCACATGCTTAACACCACTGAAGAGTCAACGACACCGCTTCAGGACAACTTGAAGTCCCTTGGAAAGATGCTGACGGTTTTGATTTTGGTGATTGCCGTCATTGTGTTTGGCATGGGAATGCTTCGCGGCCAGGAGAGCTTGATTAACATGCTGTTAACGGCGATTTCATTGGCCGTTGCCGCAATTCCTGAAGGCTTACCCGCAATTGTGACGGTCACCTTGGCGCTTGGTACTCAGCAAATGGCCAAGCATCGCGCGTTGATCCGAAAGCTGCCAGCAGTCGAAACCCTTGGGAGTACGGATATCATTTGTTCTGATAAAACGGGAACGTTGACGCAAAACAAAATGACCGTCGAAAAGGTTTTCCTGAATGAAAAATTGGCCGATTCTGCTGATACCCAACTGGATTTATCTGATCAGCTTGCCCAAATCATGGTATTGAATAATGATACCAAGTTCCAAGAAGATCAATTGGCGGGTGATCCAACTGAGACGGCGCTTGTGTCCTTTTATTTGAACAAAGATCAACCTGTTCAAGATTTTGTTAACCAACACAAACGGTTAGCCGAGATCCCATTCGATTCGGAACGAAAACTCATGTCGACCTTTAACCAAATGGATAACGGTCAGATCATGATGACGATGAAAGGGGCCCCTGACCAGTTACTACAACGTGTCACAAAGATTAAAGATGGTGATCAGGTCCGAGACATCACTGATGGGGATAAGAAACTCATCAGTGACACCAATCACAGTTTGGCAACCCAAGCACTCCGAGTTCTTGCGTTTGCTTACCGAATGGTTGACTCAGTTCCCACTGACTTGACGAGTGACGCTCAAGAACGTGACGTGACCTTTGTTGGTTTGATCGGAATGATTGACCCTGAACGACCAGAAGTGGCTCAGGCGGTTGCTGAAGCCAAATCAGCAGGGATCAAATCCGTGATGATTACAGGAGATCACCAGGACACTGCCCAAGCAATTGCTAAACGGCTGGGAATTATTGACCACGGAGATTCACAGGATACAGATAAAGTCATTAACGGTGCGCAATTAGATGAAATGTCTGATTCCCAATTCGATGACGCCGTTGGCAATATTGCCGTTTATGCCCGAGTTGCCCCAGAACACAAGGTTCGAATTGTGAAAGCTTGGCAGAAAAAGGGGAAGGTCGTTGCCATGACCGGTGATGGCGTAAACGATGCGCCCGCCCTCAAGACTGCCGACATCGGTGTTGGCATGGGAATTACTGGGACCGAAGTGTCTAAAGAAGCCAGCGATATGGTTTTGGCAGATGATAACTTTGCCACGATTGTAACCGCCGTTCGAGCTGGCCGAAAAGTATTTTCAAACATTCAAAAGTCACTACAATACCTGTTATCAGCGAACTTAGGAGAAGTTTTAACTTTATTTGTGATGACAATGATGGGCTGGGAAATTTTGGCACCTGTCCAGATTTTGTGGATTAACTTAGTAACCGATACGTTCCCAGCGATCGCATTGGGCGTTGAACCCGCCGAGCCGGGAATTATGAAACGCAAGCCTCGGGGCAGATCGTCAAACTTCCTTTCTGGGGGGATCATGAGTAATATCCTGTATCAGGGCTTCTTTGAAGGTTTCATTACGTTAGCGGTTTATGCTTTCGCGATTATCAATCCGGTGCACTCATCAGAAGCGTTGGTTCACGCAGATGCGTTGACGATGGCTTATGCCACTTTGGGATTAATCCAACTTTTCCACGCCTTTAACTCCAAGACCATTCATCAATCGATCTTTAGAGTGGGGCTGTTCCGAAATAAATTCTTTAACTGGGCATTGTTGGGATCAACTATTCTGTTAATTGCGACAATTGCAGTTCCCGGTTTCAACGAAATGTTCCATGTGTCTAACTTGACCGCTTCACAATGGGTCGTGGTGGTATTTGGTGGCTTTATGATCGTTGTGATCACAGAAGTAGTAAAATACATTCAGAGACACTTTTTCCACAAACAATAAAAATGGGGGTAATGATAGTTTGAAACCACAAGATATGCAACATTATGCAAAGGTCGTATCGGATGTGATCGATTCAACATCCGCAAATGGTACGGACCTCAATGATGATTTTGAAACGTTACGAAAGGCAATTGACGCCGATACCGTTTCAGAATTGTCGACGGACGAATTAGCAAGAATTAAGGCCCATTTCCAGTCAGGAACTGATAAGTACAAGGAAAATGTCAACAAGCTTCAACAGGCACCGGTGCCTGTCAAAGTTCTGGGCAAACATAAGCTGTTGGTTCGCCATTACGAGGACTATACTAATGCTTGCCAAGCAATGACCGATAGCATTGATCCGGATGTCACGACGATTAATGTGGATCAGTTCAATAAGTCGGAGAAGGATCAGGAGGGTAGCATTGCGAAGGTTTCCAGTGTGACGACGAGAATTATGGGCGGTATGTAAGTAACCGACAGCGACTGTTTCAGATCTAAACAAAAGGGAACGTTAGGCGGTAAATTGTTTATAAATGCAACTTGGCTTTCCCTGCTCATATTGATAAAACTTGCGACCAACCGCTGATCCCCGCCATTTAAGTCAAAAAAGTAATGCATTCTGGTTTTGGAATGCATTACTTTTTTGACTTAAATTCTGGGATCAATTGTGGCTTGTCCCAATCTTTCTTCTGCCCAATAATTTTTCTCACTGACTGAACATGATATAATTAACCGTGACATTATTTGATGAGGTGGAATAAATGACTGATACACTTGCCGAAAAGATTCGGCATGATTTACCTAAATTACGAATCAAGCAAATTTCTGAAACACTGAAAATGTTCGATGAAGGCGACACGGTTCCCTTTATTGCCCGATATCGAAAAGAGCGAACCGGCAACTTGGATGAAGTTGAAATTCGAGATATTGAAGCGGCAGCTCACCGAATTCAGACGTTGGATAAGCGCAAAGCTGAGGTTATCAAAATCATCACCGAGCAGCAAAAGCTAACCCCTCAGCTCGAATCTGAAATCAACGCGGCAACCGTCCTCCAACAGGTCGAAGACTTATACTTACCGTACAAGCAAAAGCGGCGGACAAAGGCCACAATTGCCAAAGAGAAGGGCTTACAGCCATTAGCAGATGCCGCGCTAAAGTTTGCCCCTAATTTGGATAGCCTGGTTGAACAAGCCGTTGATCCAGAAAAACAACTCCCTGATAAGGCTGCTGTATTTGATGGTATCCATGAAATTTTGGCTGAAACATTTGGTGATCGAGCCGATTTTCGAAATTGGGTTCGCCAGAATACTAATCAGTACGGTGCCCTGGTGACCAAGATCAAAAGAGGTGCTAAAGAGGCTGACGAAGAAGGGACTTATCAGCAGTACTATGATTTTTCTCAATCGGTCAAATCAATTCCCTCATTTAGGACCTTAGCAATCAATCGTGGTGAAAAGGAAGGTATTTTATCGGTGAAGATCGATGTGAATGAAACGCCGATTGATTGGCATTTAAAAGCCAATACAGTTGGTAACCAAACTGGTTTGGCGGCCAAAATTGTGGAAAGTGCCGTGTTAGACGCCTATTCACGCTTCATTGGTCCCGCAATCGAACGGGAAATTCGTAAGGATTTGAGTGAAGTTGCGTATAACCACGCAATCGATATTTTTGGCAAGAATCTGTATAACTTGCTCATGCAGGCGCCATTAAAGGGTAAAGTTGTCATGGGCTTTGATCCGGCTTATCGGACTGGTTGTAAGCTCGCAGTGGTTGATCAGAATGGGAAGTATTTAGCCAAAACGGTGATTTATCCTCACAAGCCTGCTGGTGAAGCAAAACGAAAAGCAGCCAAAGGGGAATTCATTGATTTCATTAACCAAAACCACGTGGAAATGATTGCGATAGGTAACGGGACTGCCAGCCGGGAATCAGAACAGTTCGTTGCCGATGCCATTAAAGAAATTGAGACGCCAATTTATTACGTCATTGTGAACGAGGCCGGGGCATCTGTTTATTCTGCCAGCAAGGTTGCCAGAGAAGAATTCCCTGATTTCAGTGTTGAACAACGATCGGCCGTTAGTATTGGCCGACGGATTCAAGATCCCTTGGCTGAATTGGTCAAAATTGATCCCCAAGCTATCGGAGTTGGTCAATATCAACATGATGTGCCTCAAAAACAGCTAAGTGAAAAATTGGATCAAGTGGTTGAAACGGCTGTTAATCGGGTGGGGGTTAATTTAAATACTGCTAGTCCGGATTTGCTAGTTCATATTTCTGGGTTAACCAAATCTACTGCAAATAACATCGTTAAGTACCGCAATGAGGCCGGCCAATTTAATGACCGCTCGGATTTGAAGCAGGTACCGAGATTGGGGCCAAAAGCGTTTGAACAGTCCGTTGGTTTCCTCCGAATTATTGATGGCGATAATCCACTTGATAATACGGACATTCATCCAGAAAGTTATCCGGCGACTTACCAATTACTCAAGCAATCCGATCTGAGTGCAGCCGACCTTGGCAAGCCGGTTGTTGCTAAAAAACTCAGTCAAATTGATTTAGACCAAACTGCTCAGTCGCTAGAAATTGGGCGTGAAACGCTGCAGGATATCATTAAGGGAATTGAGACTCCTGGCCGAGACTTGCGAGATGAGATGCCCGCGCCATTACTCAGAAAAGATGTGTTAACAATGGCCGATCTAAAGCCGGGGATGAAGCTTCAAGGAACCGTCAGAAACGTTGTTGACTTCGGCATATTTGTGGATATTGGGGTTAAGCAGGATGGCTTGGTGCATATTTCCAAAATGAGTGACCATTTTGTCAAAGATCCAAGCAAAGTGGCCTCTGTTGGAGATATTGTGACCGTTTGGATTGATTCAGTGGATGCTGATCGTCACCGGATTCAATTAACGATGGTGGAACCAGAAGCAGGACAGAAGAGATAAGCTAATGACAAATACTGAATTACAACACTTAGTCGAACAAATATCGATCCAATTTTTTTCCAGACCCTTTACGCATCGGGCCTACTTCAATCCCAGATTGCGGACAACTGGTGGCCGTTATCATTTAGACAGTCACGATATTGATATCAATCCTAAGATGGATGATGGCCAGTCTCATGACGTTTTAATTGGTATCATCAAACATGAGTTGTGTCATTATCATCTCAATCTTGCGGGATTCAGTGGTCGGCATAACACCCCTGAATTTAAACAATTGTTACAGGCAGTTGGTGGATCCAGATATGCACCACGGATTGAATCAACTACGCCTTCATTTCATGTTAAATATCTTTATCGGTGCACACATTGTGGTCTGGAGTATCATAGGAAACGAAGGATCAATGTTTCGAAATATGTCTGTGGTCGATGCCACAGCAGGTTAACGTTAATCGATATCGGTCTCGAGAAACAATAGATCATTGATAACGAAAGGAGTTTGACAATGGCAAAACTAATTATTCGCGTTCCGGCGACTTCAGCCAACGTAGGTTCTGGATTTGATTCTGTTGGGGTTGCCCTTCATTTGTACTACACGGTGATTGTTGAAGAAAAAACCGATAAGTGGAAGGTTAATCATGCCTTAGGAGCTGACGTTCCAACCGATGAGCAAAATTTAATCGTCCAGACAATTCTCAAAGTGGATCCAGACATTCATCCAAGACAGCTGACTGTTATCTCAGATGTCCCAATTGCCCACGGGCTTGGTTCGAGCACAACGGCCGTGGTAGCTGGGATCAAGATTGCCAACGCCTTAGGTGATTTGGATCTGTCGGTAGCAGATCAAATTAACCTTGGCTCTCGATTTGAGGGACACTCAGAAAATGTTGCTTCCGCATTGTTGGGCCAGCTGACCGTTTCAACTTTCGATGGTCAACAAGCAGTTGCGACCCGGATTGAATTACCGGATGTATACGCTTTGATGTATATTCGCCCTGATGGGATCAGTGAAGCGGAAAGCCGTAAGAAATTGCCTAAGACAATCAGCTTTGAGAAGGCGATTCATGCCAGCAGCAAAGAGAATGTCTTTGTTGCCCTTGCAGCTCAAGGCAAGTGGGATGAAGCGGTTAAATTAATCGAAGGGGACCAAATCCATGAGCCGGCCAGAAAAGAACTTGTGCCGGAGATGGATACCATTTTGGAAACGGCGCATAAGCTTAATATTTACGGTACTTATTTGAGTGGTGCTGGTCCAACGGTTTCAACCCTGGGGAAACAAGCAGCTTTGACCGAACTTAGAATTGAGTTACAACAAAAAAATATGAATGGTAGTTTACGACTGTTACAAATAGACCAAGAAGGCGCAACGGTTCGCGGCGAATAAAAAAAGTATTTGTCATGACTGCTAATTTCTGCTATAATTTTATCTGTTGATGCGGCCATGGCGGAATTGGCAGACGCGCAAGATTAAGGATCTTGTCGAGAATTATCTCGGTGGAAGTTCGAATCTTCTTGGCCGCATTATTAAAGTCCGAGTTACTATCATTTTGGTAGTAATTGGGACTTTTTTTGTTGAAGCATGGTTGATGAATACTGTTTGGTTGGACTGCAGCGAAATTTTGACGCTGAAAATTTATAGGCGTATGGGACTGAAAGTAGTTCAACCAGGACATCATTGATCCTTGCGCAACAACATAGCGCGACCTGATTCACAAATCAATAATTGGAGTTGACTGTATGAAGTATTTGATATTTGACGTCGATGGAACTTTAATTGACACAGAAAAAATGTACCTTTTACCATTGCATAAAACGCTCATCGAAAACGGGTATGACGTTACATATGATGACGTAAAAAAGGTGTTTGGAATCACCGCCACTGACGCTCTCAAAATTTTGGGCGTTCAGGATGTTGAGGGGATGCTTGCCAAGTGGTTTGGTCAAATCAAGGACTATAAGCACTATGCCCACGTTTATCCTGGAATTACTGACGCGTTGGCTAAAATCCACGCCATGCAAAATACTCGTCTAGCAATTGCAACGTCAAAACAGGAAAGCGAATTTCACCGAGACGTCACCCGATTTGGTCTGGATAAATATTTTGATCAATTTGTATTCTCAAATGAAATCAAACGCGGTAAACCAGCTCCTGATATGGTTCTAAAAGGAATCGAAAAATTAGCTGCAGATCCTGATGAAACGATCTATATCGGCGATACAATTTATGATCTGCAGGCTGCTCACGCTGCAAATGTCAAATTTGCATTAGCCGGCTGGCGAACCGAAAAAACAGCCGAATTTGAGAAAACCGATTACGACCTTCAGACACCAGCCGACTTACTTAAGATTTAAGATAACCAAGATGAAACCGCTCTTTTGTGATATATTGGTGGTAACTAAACGTAGAACATAAGATTAATGACAAATGAAAAGGTGATTGGATGATTTCGATTTTAGTTGCAAGTCATGGCAGGCTTTCAGAGGAGATTGTCAAAACTTCTGAAATGATTGCTGGCAAGCAGGCACAGATTAGTTGGCTTTCTTTGGATCCCAATGATGGCATTGATTCACTTCAAGCTAAATATAATAAAGCGTTGACAGTGTTTACTGAACATCATGATGTGTTAATTTTCACTGATATGTGGGGTGGTTCTCCATTTGAGGCAGCTGGTCGGATCGTTGCGGATAATCCCGAGCATATTGCGTTAATTGGTGGTGTTAATTTACCTATTTTGTTAGAGGCATTTGTTTCCAGAAAGACTTCTCTAACCAACTTAGTAGATCATCTGATGTCAGTTTCAAAAAATGCCATCCGCCAATTTAAGTTATCAGAAAATCATGAAGGGATTTGAGACCAATGGATAATTTATTCGATGTATTGAAGATGGTGAGTTTCAATCACATGGGGTTTGACGCTTCTCAGGTGGTCATTACCGATTTGGAAGGAAAGCCGAATGGCATTTTAACCGACTTGTACAGAGACGTCGTTAACAAAATTAATTTGTTTATTGATCTGCGGTCAGCAAGAGATGCTGGTGACGTTTTAACGCTATTACGAGCTCACACACCGCTTCCAGATGATGTTCTGGAGGAATATGGCAAGATCCTAGAAGAACCGCTTATCAGGATTAATTTCGCTCCTCAGAAGGGACAGATGGAATTACAAGTTCGTGGCTAGTTCGGGCTCTTCGTCAACTGTTGTTGGTGAAACTAAATTCGAGTTCTAATCACTTTGTGATTAGGGCTCTTTTTGTTTTGACCT